>DASSKB010000101.1:0-46885 GCA_035690925.1 Longimicrobiaceae bacterium | reverse complement strand
ATGCGTCATGAACTCCGCCTCAGTGAAAAGACATCAAGCTACAGGCTCATCCTGTAGCCCTGGTCCATCTCGGCAATCGAGCCGCGTCGTTAATTCGCGTGATCCTGCGTGCGGATACTCAGTTACTATAGTTTACGAGCTAATCGATATGGACCGCTGCCACGGCAGTTGGCAACCAGCAGGCCACAATGGAGGGAGATGCAGTGCGGAGGCGTAAATAGCGTGGGGCGGAGAGTTTATGCGAAGCTCGTGAACTGGACGCCACAGCAGCGAAGTTCACGTATTGTAGCGCGAGTACCACGATCAGTGCCCGGCCGGGACAATCCGGGCAAGACTCTGCCCGGGCTAACGAACACCCATCAGGAGCTTACCAGACACCGCGCAACTCCGAGTATCCCCGACCGATGACCGATGACCGATGACCGATAGCCTATTCCGTCCTTATCCTCGGATCCACCACCGCATACAGCACATCGGCAATCAAATTCCCAGCCACCACCATAGCCGCGACCACGAAGCTGGTTGCCATGACGAGCGGGTAGTCGCGCTGGAAGATGGCATCCACGATGAGGCGGCCCATGCCTGGCCAGGCGAATATCGTCTCGATGAGCACCGTGCCGGAGAGAAGTACGGGCAGATACAGGCCCAGCAGCGTGACGATGGGGATGAGTGCGTTCCTGAGTGCGTGTTTGAATATCACCTTCGCCTCGGAGAGGCCCTTGGCACGCGCCGTCCTTATGTAATCCTGGTTAATCACCTCGAGCATCGAGCCGCGCATGTACCGGGCGACGCCGGCTGCGGCGCCTATGCCGAGCGCTGTAGCCGGTAGGATGATGTGCATCACGCGATCCAGGATCTGTTCCCCGAGGGGCATGAAGTCATAGCCCACGCTGGTCATCTGTGATGCCGGGAACTGTATTATCCATTCCCACTGGCTGGCTTTCAGGCTGAGCAGGAGGATCAGCATGAGGGCGAACCAGAATGACGGCATCGAGTAGAAGAACAGCGCCACGAAGGTGAGTACGTTGTCGGTTATGGAATACTGCCGGACCGCCTGTATTATCCCGATCAGCATACCCACCACGAATATGATGATCAGCGAGATCAGCATCAGTTGCACGGTATTCCAGAGAACGCCCGGCAGAATGTCGGCGATGGGCCGCATCTGGCCGAAAGAGTAGCCCCAATCACCCGTGAGGAATGAGGTAAGCCATTTCCAGTACTGGATATGCAGAGGCTGGTCGAGACCTAAATTCGCGCGCATCTGGGCGATGATCTCGGGTGGTACGTTCGGGTTGAAGAAGCGTGCGGTCGGATCGCCGGGTGCAAGGTGGATGATGAAGAAGATGATCGTGAGGACCCCCAGCAGGAGGGGAATCGCCCCGAGCACCCGGCGAACCAGATAGCTGATCACCTGACGGTCGCGCTATCGGGAGCGGCGCCAGCGCCACGCTGGAGTTCCGCGGGGATCCACCATTCCCATGCGTTCTGGAATGCGCCGTAGCTGTCTATCTTCACTCCTCGCAGTCTGTTGCTGAGGGCCGACGCCTGGTCGTAGTAATAGAGCCAGGTATACGGCTGGTCCTGTGTGATCTGGTAGGCCGCGTCCTTCCAGTATGGGGCAGCTGCCTCGGCCGTCGGTTGTGCGAGTGCGGATTCCATCAGGTGTGTGACTTCAGGGTTCGCGTACGAGTTGATGTTGATAGGCTCGCCCGGCCCGTACGACCCTGAGATATCCGCCGAAAGGGCGACCTGCCAGCCGCCGAGTGCCGCGTCGAAATTCCGGCTCAACAGGTTATCGAAGAAGGTATTGAATTCCAGCTGCTGCAGCTGGGCGTCCACCCCTACCTCACGCCAGTACTGCTGAACGATCTGTGAGACATCGGCACGCCGCTGATTGCCGGAGTTCGTGACCAGCGTGATCTGGAACGGCTCGCCATCCTTCTCGCGGATCCCATCTCCATCAGTGTCCACCCAGCCGTGTGCCTCCAGGATCCGGCGTGCCTCCTCGGGATCGTACGGAAGTGGCTGGAGCCGTTCGTCGCGGAGATCTTCGAATATCGGTGAGTACGGCCCGGCGGCCGGCGCGGCGAACTCTTCCATCTGGAGCGCAGCGATAATCGCGGGAACGTCTATAGCCAGACCCAGGGCTCGACGGATGTCGGGGTCCGCGAAGGCCTCCACGTCCTGAGGATTATACGCAATGTACTCGTAGGAGCGCGCTTCTTCCGTGGCAATGCGCGCGTCGGGTACCTGCTCGCGCAGCTGGGGCACCTTGTCGAACGAGACGGGTCGCAGGAAGTCTATGTTCCCGGTCCGGAATTCTACGAGACTGGTAGTCTCTTCGGGAATGACTCGCATTACGATGCGGTCCAGGTTCGGTTCGGGCTCGAAGTACGGATTCGGCGTGAGCACGATCTGCTGGCCGCGCTGCCAGTCGCTAATCTGGTAAGGGCCGCTTACCACGAGATTACCAGCCGGGTCGACGACCGTCGGGTGCGTGGAGAGCTGAGACGGATCGCTGCCCTCGAAAACATGCTTGGGGGCGATCGCGTGACCAACGTGGAACATCATCTCGGGATAGCGCCGCTCGAAGTAGAAGGTAACAGTACTGTCGTTCTGAGCCGCTATAGAATCGAGACTCTCGGTGTATCCCTGTCGAACCGAAGCGACTTCGGGGTTCGCGAGTGCCTCGTAGGTCCACACGACATCTTCGGCTGTGAGCGGCTGGCCGTCGGACCAGCGAAGGTCGGTGCGGAGGTGGAAGCGGATAGCCGCCGAATCGGGCCCGACGAACTCGTAACTGCGGGCGATTGCCATCGGGCTCTCTTCGGCGGTCATATTGATCACGCGGCCATCCTCCCATGCCGATCTCAGCAGCGACATGTAGATCATATCGCCCAGGTTGCCATCCACCTCACCGGCGTAGGTCAGCGGCATCAACTGGTTCATGTCCGTCGTGATGGCCAGAACAGCCGTCCCACCCGGCGTGACGGTCGCGGTATCGGCGACCAGGCCGGACCGTGAAGGGTCAGCGTCGTCACCACATGCTGCGGCCGTGATGAAGGAGGCGATGAGCAGAAATCGGACCGCGAGCGGAGCTTGCATCTTCATCGAGCCGTCGGGGTTGTCGTGGATTCTGGCGGAGATCGGGAGCACTCCCGCAGTATGAGTATAGGCAGGTCACAACGGGTTATTCAACCCCGGTAAGCCGATATCAGCGCTGCCTGTCCGCCGGGATCCACCATTCACCCACCGTCACCAGCTTGCTACGGACGTCCATATCCACATTGTGTAGACGTGGCCCTACTCCGGCGAGATCTTCTGACCAGAAGAGGAAGGTGATCGGCTGGTCCTGCTGGATGAGCTTCGAGAACTCGGCCCATATACGCTTCGCCTCAGCCGGATCGACTTCGCGCAGACCCGCGGCCATCAGCTCGTCGGCCGCGGGATTACAGTAGCCCGCCCTATTGGCCGACATCGGCGTGCGTGCCTGCTCGCACGAGAAGAGCGGTGTGGGGTCGACACGAAACGTATCGAGCGTCCAGTTGGACATAACTGCGTCATAATCTCGTGCTTTATGCTGCTGTAGCATCGTCTGGAACTCGATGGTGCGGAGCTCGACGGCAGCACCGACTTCACGGAGCTGCGACTGAAGGACGGTGGCGATGTCCTGGTGCATGCGATTGGCTGTGTTCAGCAGGAGCACGAACTGGAGCGGCTGCCCTTCGCGTTCGACTATGCCATCGCCATTGCTGTCAGTCCACCCGGCCTGCGCCAGGAGCTGCCGCGCCGCTGTCGGATTGTATGGCAGCGGCTCGATGTCGCTGTACATGGGGCTCCAAGGCGGAATCATGCCATGAGCGGGAACCGCGTAGCCGTGCATCAGGGCGGTTATTATCTGACCGCGGTTCATTGCCATGGTCAGCGCGCGTCTTACTCGCGGATCTCTGAACATCTCCCGCTCGCTGTTCCACCCGATGTAAGTGAACTCACGCGACGGAAAGTGGCGCAGTTCCACACCACCCTGCTGGGCGATCTGCGCGGCCTGATCCGGTAGGAGCGTGTAGCCGATTACATCGGCCGATCCACTCAGAAGCTCGGTCACCATCGTGGTAGGCTCGGGGATCACCCTGAAGACGAAGCGATCCAGGTACGGACGCCCGCCGAGCGCCTCCGGGAAGCTGTCGTTGGCCTCGAGCGTGAGCTGCTGGCCATTCTCCCACGATACGAACTTGAACGGGCCGCTGCCTACCGGAGTTCGATTGAACGGCGCGCGCGCCAGCTCGGCCGGTGCCACATTTTCCAGAAGATGGCTGGGTAGCGGCGACCACCAGAAGTCCTCCAGTGCCTGGGCGTGTGGCGCCACGAAGTCGAAGCGAACAGTATGGCTGTCGATGACGGTGGCAGAATCCACCATATTAAGGTACGCTGCGCCCAGGAGTGATGCGGTCTCGGGGCTCTTAGCCAGGTCGAAGGTGAACTTCACATCCTCTGCCGTTACCGGTACCCCGTCGTGCCACATAACGTCATTGCGCAGGTGGAAGACTACACTGGTGTCGGTAAGCTCCCACGACTCAGCGAGGTGAGGTTTTACCTCGAGACTCTCGTCGTACTTTATTATTGGCGTGAAGAGCATCTGCTTCATCACGTCGAACGTGGTCAGATTGGTGTTGGTGACGGGGTTGAACGCCTGAAAATCTGTGAGAATACCGAAGACGGCGGTGCCACCCGGAACCGGATCGCCCGCCGCTTCCCGCGCGTCAGTGCCCTCATCGCCGCCGCAGGCGGTGAGTAGGAGCGTGAGCCCAATGGTAATGAATCCGCAGGATCTGAATGCGCGCATGGTTTCCCCGGGCCGAGGTCAGAATTTAGAAGGGTCAGTAGCTATGATATCGTGACGTTACCGACGCCAGGTCCATGCCAGGCTTCGATAACGGCTCTCCATGGATTCGGCCGCGGCACGTTCAGCAGTTGCGAGCTCCGTCCTGACCGGCTCGTTCCCGGCAGTTGTCGCCCACCCCGCACAGAGCGCGGCTGTCAACACATCCCAGGTCGGGAGCGGGTCACAGAGGTCGGCGAGGACGGCCGGCGATTCCAACTCGGGTCCGGGCTCGGTGAGCAGCTCGCGCACCTCGCACTGATCGTTCTCCAGCAGGAGCGAGCCGTGTTGGAGGATGACGCCGTCATGACGCAACTGAGCGCTGCCTATGAGCTTCCGTCCGTCGACAGCGACCTCGCCCTCAGAAGGGTCCCGGAAACATGGGGAGAGTGATGGGACAGCCGCGCGTTGGCGACCGCTCGGCACCAGGTCCGCAGAAACGTGCAGCGTGCGCAGGCCGGCCAGGAGTGCCCTGTTGATCGTCCTGTACGTCTCGCGTGGAGTGCCGAGCGTTCCCGGCCTTATGGCGACTGAATAGGTAAGCTCCCGATCGTGCAGCACGGCTCTGCCGCCGGTTACCCGCCGTACAACGTCTATTCCGCGGCTTGCGATGAGACCACGGTTGTAGGCGCCAGCGGCGGGCTGGTTCCGGCCGAAAGAGAGACAGCGCGGCTGCCAGCTATAGAACCGCAGCACTGGCGGTGCGCCGTTCCGCACCGAGTCCATTAGGGCATCATCGACCGCCATGTTCCAGGCGCCGGTGGCGGCTCCGGTATCGATGACCCGGATCTGCACCGATCTAGAAGTCGTAGCTCCCGCCGGGACTCAGAATTTCGACCCGAGCGATATCACCCACGGCCTCACGAAAATCTTCCGGATCCTGCTCGGTTAATTCGAGGGCGTTGTAGTGCATGGGTATCACCGTTCTGGGGCGGATGAAGTCGACAGCACGCGCGGCGTCGGCCGGACCCATCGTATAGTTGTCACCTATAGGGAGGAGCGCCACGTCCACCTGGCCGCGCAGGAGCTGCATATCGGTAATCAGGGCGGTATCGCCGGCGTGATAAAGGCTCGATCCGCCCTTGAGAGTGAGAAGAAAACCCACGCAGTCGGTAGTGTACGCACCCTCGGCGTCGCCCTCGACGCTACCGGTATGCAGTGCCGCTGTCAGCTTCACACGGCCGAACGGGAAGTCATAGCCACCCCCGATGTTCATTCCGTGGATGTTCTCCACACCCTGCGAGCCGCAGAAGGAGGCCAGCTCGAAGGTGGTGACGATAGTTGCGCCCGTTTGCCGAGCGATTGCCACCGCATCACCCAGATGATCGAAATGGCCGTGTGATATGAGGAGGTAGTCGAGGTCTCTTACATCGGAGCTCGCTATGTCCGCCACGGGATTGTCGTCCAGCCACGGGTCGAAGAGTATCGTTGTCTCTTCTGTTCGCAGAGTGAAGCAGGAATGGCCGTGCCAGGTAAGTTTTGGCATGGAAAACAGTCAGGGTTGATGTTAGATCAGAAGGTCACCCTATGTGTCCCTCATACTCCGATGCATCCATCAGACCGTCCATCTCGTCGGCGTCGGATATGCGGAGCTTGACCATCCAGCCATCGCCATAAGGATCGCTGTTTACCAGCGACGGGTCCGCGTCGAGGGCGTCGTTCACTTCCACGACCTCACCGGTAAGCGGGGAGAACAGCTCGGAAACCGCCTTCACGGCCTCGATGGTGCCGAATACGTCCATCTTGGAGAAGCTGTCGCCTGGCTTGGGCAACTCGATGAAGACTATGTCGCCGAGCTCGCCCTGCGCGTAATCGGTGATCCCTATGACAACGACATTCTCCTCGTCCGTGCGCATGATGTACTCGTGCTCCTCGGTGTACTGCAGCTCCTGTGGTACTGTCGACATGATGCTCATCCGGGTTGATGGCGAACGATTCTTCGCCGTGTGGTAAGGATGCTCGCGGATCGCCGGTGCTCTAGGTGGCGGAGAATAGGCCGATGGGTCTTGTATAGTCAAGAATCGAGCTAGCTGCTGGCCACTCCGGGGTTTGCCATAGCCCCCGCTCGCTGGTAAATTCGGGGCTTCTCAAGCGGCATTTCTCCGACATGTGCTAGTACTGTGACTCATAGAGATTTATCATCTTCGGACGACTTCGTAGCGCGCCATATCGGGCCCAATCACGAGGAGGTCCGCGAGATGCTGGACGCCCTCGGCTACGCTTCGCTCGACGACCTCATCGAAGCCACCATCCCCGCCGGAATCAGGATGGACCGCCCACTGGAGATCGGCAGATCCAGGAGTGAGCCGGAGGTGCTGGAAGAGATGCGCGATATGGCCGCCAAGAACGAAACTTTTCGTTCTTACATCGGGATGGGTTATTCCGACACTTTCACCCCGCCCGTCATTCAGCGCAACATCCTCGAAAACCCGGGCTGGTACACGGCCTACACACCATATCAGGCCGAGATAGCGCAGGGCCGGCTGGAGGCGCTCCTGAACTTCCAGACGGTAGTGATCGATCTGACCGGGCTGCCCATCGCGAACGCATCTCTGCTGGACGAGGCCACCGCGGCCGCCGAGGCCATGGGGATGAGCTACGCCATAAAGGGCGGCGATGATCGCAATGCGTTCTTTGTCTCGTCCGCGTGCCACCCGCAGACCATCGCGGTAGTGAAGACTCGCGCCGCCGCGCGCGGCATTGAGATCATCGTCGGCGACCACCGTAAATTCGAGTTCGACCGCCCGGTCTTTGGAGTGTTGCTGCAATACCCCACCACGGACGGCGCTGTGGAGGACTATCGCGATTTCTGCGAGCGTGCGCACAGCGAGGGTGCGCTCGTGAGCGTCGCCACGGACCTGCTCGCGCTCACACTGCTCACGCCGCCGGGCGAATGGGGAGCCGACATCGCGGTCGGCAACTCGCAGCGGTTCGGAGTACCGCTCGGCTACGGCGGTCCGCACGCGGCGTTCTTTGCCACCAGCGACGAATACAAGCGCCAGATCCCAGGCCGTATAATCGGCGTCTCGCGCGACGCCGAGGGCAAGCCCGCGCTGCGGATGGCGCTGCAAACGCGCGAGCAGCATATCCGACGCGAGAAGGCTACCAGCAACATCTGCACTGCCCAGGTTTTACTCGCCGTGGTGGCCAGCATGTACGCCGTTTACCACGGGCCAGAAGGGATCCGGCGCATAGGCGAGCGTGTCCGCCTGCTCGCCGCCACACTCGCCGAAGCGCTTCGGCAGGCGGGCCACAGCGTCCTGCACGAGCAGTTTTTCGATACCATCCGCGTGGAGCCGATCGGCGCGAGCGTGGCTGAAATCGTGGGCGCCGCGCGCTACCGCCGGATAAACCTGCGGGACTTTGGCGATGGCACAGTAGGTGTGGCACTCGATGAGACCGTTTCCGAGGCGGATCTGGCCGAGCTGTTTGCCGTATTCGGAGTCGCCGGCGAGGATTCGACTCCCGAAGCGATCACGTCGCGTGCCACGATCGACTTCCCAGAGGCACTTTCGCGGACGTCGGAGTATCTGACGCACCCCGTCTTCAATACGCACCACTCCGAGACCGAGATGCTGCGGTACATGCGGCGCCTCGAATCGCGAGATCTGTCGCTGACCACGTCCATGATCCCGCTGGGTTCGTGCACAATGAAGTTGAACGCCACCGCCGAGATGATGCCTATCACCTGGGCGGAGATCGCGAAGCTGCACCCGTTCGCACCGCGCGACCAGGCCGAAGGGTACCGGGTTCTGTTCGCCAAGCTGGAAGGGCAGCTCTCGGAGATAACCGGCTTTCCCGGCATCTCCCTGCAGCCGAACGCCGGCTCGCAGGGCGAATTTGCGGGGCTGCTGGTTATCCGGCACTACCATGAGAGCCGCGGTGACAACCATCGGGATGTGTGCCTCATACCACAGTCGGCGCACGGTACCAACCCGGCCAGCGCGGTGATGGCGGGCTTTCAGGTGGTAGTGGTGAAGACCGATGCCGATGGCAACATCGACGTGGAAGATCTTAGGGCCAAGGCGGCTCAGCACGCCGGTAAGCTCGGCGCGCTGATGGTCACCTATCCCTCGACGCACGGCGTGTTCGAGGAGGGCATCCGCGAGGTGTGCGAGATCATCCACGCTGAAGGCGGCCAGGTGTATATGGATGGTGCCAACATGAACGCCCAGGTGGGCCTGTGCCGACCTGGCGACTTCGGTGCGGATGTCTGCCACCTGAACCTCCACAAGACCTTCTGCATCCCGCACGGCGGGGGTGGGCCGGGGATGGGTCCAATCGGCGTAGCCGAGCATCTCATACAGTTCCTGCCCGGCCACCCGGTAGTTGCTGTTGGTGGCGAGCGATCGGGCACGGTGGCAGCCGCTCCGTGGGGCAGCCCAAGCATCCTTCCCATCTCCTGGACCTACATCCGGTTGATGGGTACTGAGGGCCTGAGGCGGGCGAGTGAGGTGGCCATCCTGAGCGCGAACTACATGGCCAAGCGCCTGGAAGAGCACTATCCCGTTCTTTACAAGGGCCGCGGCGGTACGGTGGGTCACGAGTGCATAATCGACACGCGCAACCTGAAGGCGACCTCGGGCGTGGAGGTTGAGGATATAGCTAAACGCCTGATGGATTACGGCTTCCACGCGCCCACTGTGTCGTTCCCGGTGGCGGGTACGCTGATGATTGAGCCGACGGAGAGCGAGCCGAAAGCCGAGCTGGATAGGTTCTGCGATGCCCTCATCTCGATTCGTGAGGAGGTCCGGGAGATAGAAGATGGGGCCGCCGACCGCGCCGACAATCCGCTCAAACGCGCGCCGCACACCGCCCAGGTGGTGACCGCGGACGAGTGGGACCGCGCCTATTCCCGCGAGGTCGCCGCGTACCCCGCGCCCTGGACGCGCGAGCACAAGTTCTGGCCAGCCGTGTCGCGCGTGGAGAGCGCATACGGCGACAGGAACCTGGTCTGCGCCTGCCCACCGATGGAGGAGTACGAGTAGCTTATGGAATATGCACCTTCTCCAAACTTGTTGGAGAACGAGATCCGAAAAACAACAGATTCACCGCAGAGGACGCAGAGACGCAGAGGATCTGGACTACGAGACGTGTCGTGCTTGGGATTTGATGAAACCGGAGATTCATTGGAGCGAAGGCGGATCAATTCGCATTTAAATCGGAGAAGATCCTGAAATACCAACTGTTCGCGATATTGTTGGTTTGTGGCTGTGCTGCCTCTACCTCACAACGGTCGCCGCTTCTGAGTTCCACGTGGCAACCGCCAGCGGGTCAGACCTGCGTCATGGGATCAGTTCCGCCAACCGTCGACCTGCTGGTCGATTCGGCGGCACTTGTCGAAGCGATCGGCGAGATGCAAGGCGAAAGTTCGGGGTACGCGATATCTTCCGTCAGTACTGATTCAACCGGCGCGATCGACGATATCTGGATTGTGGAGGAGAGCCTCGGAGACACTTCGAGCTCGCAGATCTTAGCGGCCATAACGGATGCCGCCCGTACGCAGACGCCGGGCTCCTCGTCGACGACTCTGTTGAGGATCGACCTGGGCGACCAGATTCGGCTCCGCACGGGGCGTTCGGAAGAATGTCGCCCGGCGATGACCAACCGAGAAGCGTTCGCTCAGGCGCTCACCGCGCGAGTGGCCGAGCTGGCAAGAACCAGGAATTTCGTTCCCGGCCAGACCTACACCTCGCTCGTATGGGTCTACGTGAATGCGGAAGGGGATGTCGAACAGATCCGACTGAGGGAGGGGTCGAGGCGGGCCGAGTTCGACCGATTGGCCATCAGCTTCGCACCGGAGTGGGAATTCCATCCTGCTTTAATGAATCGCAAGCCGGTAGCTGTTTGGGTAGCAGTTCCCGTCAGCATCCGAGTCCCGCCGAGGCAGTCGCCGCGGCGGCCGGGGCCTGGATGAGCGATTCAACTAACGCTGTTCTGTTACCCCTTCCTCCGCCTGCCTGATCCTGTACGTCGGGTAGGCCAGCTGCACACCAGGCTCGTTCTCGAGTGCTATCAGCACCCGCCGATTCACATCATCCACACTGCCGCGCCTTCGCCGCACATGGATGAGGAAGCGGAGTGCGAGCTCGACGCCCTTCGTGCCGAGGGTTACATACACGATTGGAGTGCGCGCGCCGTACTTGAAGGCGTAGCGCCGCTCCAGGACTCGGAATCCCTCCTCCAGGTCGGGCGCGACATCCTCGTAGATATCGTTCCCTATCTCCTGGAGAATGGCCTCCGCTCGCTTCCAGTCACTCTCGAAGGTGACGAGGATCTGGACCTCCTGCCAGACGAATGGGTTCTCGGCTGAGGAGAGATGCACGTTCTCCGAGAGCATCTTGTGGTTGGGGATGGTAACCATTCGACCGGTCGATTGACGGCCGAACACCAGGTTTCCTATCTCCAGAACGGTGGTCTTGAGAACCCCGATATCGATCACATCGCCCACCACGCCATCGACTTCCACCCGGCTCCCGACCTGGACTCCCGAACGACCTGAGATGTAGAGCCAGCCCACGATGGACTTCAGCACGTCCTGGAGAGCGAATGCGACGCCAGCCAGGAGCACCGCGAGCACTGTCCCGAGGCCCACCAGCGCATCCGCAAAGAGGGCTACGGCCACGAGCCCCAGTAGCACAACGTAGCCGTACGAGATCCACTTCCTCAGGATATGGCGGCGGTTGACATCCTCGATGTGGATGCGAAGGAGCCTTCCTCCGAAGCGCGTGAGGAGGTAGAGCAGGAGTGCGATGACGAGGAATACGACAACCTTCTCGCCAAGGTCCAGGTAGACATCGCGCCAGCGTTCGAACCCCGCGGGGAAAGGCACGCTGATCGACACGGAGTCCGGAGTGGTGGGGCCGGGGAGTGGCAGTTGGATCATGAACATAACTGGCTAGTGGTCATCGGACCTCGAACGTTCCGGTGCGCGCCTCGTACTGCCGCGTGGGTAGGCCGATGACGCGAACAAAGAGTCTGCCGAGGCCCCGTTCCAGAGCGTCGGCCAGCGACCCGCTACCCTCTACCGCAGGTTGCACTTCGCCGTTCAGCCAGCGCTCGAGCTCGTCCAGGTCGGAGAGTGAGAGGGTCTCCACCTGTAGCGTGCCGAGATAGTAGAATCGGCCCGATCGATCTGGCCCGAGGTCCACGACGAATCGGGACCCGATGATCGCCTCGACCTCGGCGAGTGAGTCGAATGACCGCTCCCCATCTGGCGTGTGCAGGGTGAGCGAGTGATCGAGCGGGTCCTCGACAATTGCGAGTGAGATTTCACGGGCGCCGGCGAGGCGGTCGAAGAGTCCCTTGCGCCAGAGCTCGACGCGGAGATGGACCCGCAGTGGGAGTCCAGACCGCAGCGCCTCGCGCAATCCCTGGTCCAGCAGCCCGGAAATCCTGACAGTGGGCCGCCAATCTGACGACGCATCGGTGACCGCGAGAGAGAACGGCCCGTCGGATTGCGCCACAGCCGGTGGCGCGGCGATCAGGATCAGGAAAAGGCCGAAGATCGACGGCCACGAAGTGGCGCGGTTCAAAATCGCGGCCCGATCCTTACGAAAAGGTTCAGCTCACCGCCGCTGGATACAGGAGTGGCGAGGTAGACGCCGAATTTGTCGAGCAGTATTCCTACGCCGGCGTCAGCGATTAGGTCGCTGTCGGGTCCACCATCATATGACCAGCCGCGTCCCGCGTCGATGAAAACCGCCCAGACGGGAGATATATCCCAGTCGAAAGCGAGGCTCTCACCTTCATCTTCGGGATCATCGCGCCAGGGAGCCGAGTCCCAGCGGAAACCGAGCGAAAGCTTACCCCTGTATTCAGCCTGGAAGAGTGCGAACGCGTCGCAGCCGTAATTCGGGAAGTAGGCGGACGCGCTCGCGAGCGCCAGGGGCCGATTCTCCAGCAATCCACTCTCACGATAGACGGTTTGCTCGCGTGCGCCGCAATCTGCGCGAAAGAAGGAATAGCCCGGCAGCGACCCCTCACCGCCCAGCGCATGCTGGCGCTGGGGCGGAAGGCGGTTTCCGTCAATGGATCCGCCGGCGACGAAGCGGAAGTTCAGCCGTGAAGTGGGATCTACCCGGTTGTACCTGCGGAGGTCGACCATAGCGGTGGTGAAGCCGTCATACTCCTGCGCGGGCACCGCGATACTGGCCAACGGCCCGAAATCCGATGGGGTGAAGCCGTAAGCTTCGGGTCTGGTGAGGTTCGAGTAAACAGACCGCTCGACTCGCCCCTCCATGTACCACCCCGTGGATGGGTTGTCTGCGTCGCTGCGGGTGTCATAGTTCGCACGAACGGCAATTGTCCCGATATCCCCCTCGGCTACGAGTGGCTGGGGTCGCCACGGCTCCGAATTGTTGAACAGGCTCCACGGGCTTCCGGATGCCAGACTCTCGTGCTGCTCCCAACGCGTCTCTAATCTAAGAGAATAAGGCTGACCCGGCGGATCGAGGTCCAGGAACAGACTCGCACCCTCACGCTCGTAATGATCGCGGAAATCACGATGAAAGAAGAAGGTCGATAGACCGCTCTCCAGATCTGAGATGTGCCAGTCTTCGATGGGATCAACCAGCGAGTGCGCGGTAGCCCCGATCCGCAGGTTGCGGTGCCCGCCCAGGAACTGCTCGGCGCGCACGAAGTACCCCATCTCTTCGGTATCAAGCGTGAGCCCCGACTCGGTCCGATAGATGGCGAGCGCGCGGACGCGCAGCGGGTTGGATCCAGCCGTCTCGATCAACGGACCGAAGGTTATGGGCAGTCCCTCGACGCGATTGTAGCTGTTGCCGGTGGTTATGAGGAAATCGCTCCTTCCCCAGCCGGGTATGCGGACCTCATCCTCGGAGCTATTCCAGGAGATGTCTATAAGTCTACCTTCCTCCTCGCGGTACTCCAGCGGCGCGGGATATACGAGTACCTGACCGCCGACGCGGGCGTTCTCGAGACCCGTGACGCCGCCACCCACCACGAGAATCCCGCCTGTGACTACGGCCGCCGAATCGAGCTCGACCGTGCCGTTCACAACAACTATGCTGCCCTCGATCCGGCCAGCCAGGCGGAACGGCCCGCCTAGCGCCGCTACATCACCCTGTATGACCTCACCACGCGGGATGGTCGTCGGGCCGCTGTAGTGGATACGCCTGGGATCATTGAAGAAATCAATGACCGCATCGGCGACTTCATCCGGCAATTCGAGCGTCGCCACCGAGTCCGCCGCCGTAGATGGATCCGCAACCTGCGCGGTGAGCGGCGATGTTACGAGAAGGGCAGCAATAAGCGGGAGGCCGGCTTTTGTCTTCAACATAGATGCGGTGAAGTTCGAAAGTTTGCCTGTGACGGTGCGGTTGGATTCAGATTGAACACCAGGCTCACGGTTGGAGGTCCAGCCTACGCATTCGGCGGTACAGGTTGGCGCGGTCCGTCTGCAGCCGCCGCGCGGCCTCGGCGATGTTCCCTTCCGCGGCTTTCAGCGCACCGTTGATGATGCGGCGCTCATATTCGTCGAGCCTGTCGGAGAGCGGACGATCGTCATCTTCCGCGTACCCGCCGGGTGTCGGGCCGTTCGATTCGGGGCCGGCTAGCACGGCACGCACATCGCCCGCTCCGACCGACGTCGCCGGATGCAATATCATGAGCCTTTCGACGATATTCGCGAGCTCGCGGATGTTGCCGGGCCACGGATGCCGCGCGAGTGCATCGAGTGCGGGTTGGGTCAGGCGCGGTGGACGCAGGGCATTGCGGGCGCGGAGGCGCTCCAGGAAATGCTGAACCAGCGCAGGGATGTCCTCACGCCGCTCACGCAGTGCCGGGAGGTGAATGGGGATGACGTTCAGCCGGAAATAGAGATCCTCCCGAAACCGACCCTCGGCTACCTCCGCCGAGAGGTCCTTATTGGTAGCGGCGAGCACTCGTACGTCGACGGCTATCGGTTCGCCGCCACCGACGCGCTCGATGGATCCGCCCTCGAGAGCCCGGAGCAGCTTCGCCTGGGCGTCCAGCCCAAGGTCGCCGACCTCGTCGAGGAAGAGGATACCGCCGTCTGCGAGCTCGAAGCGACCTCGGCGCCGCTCGGTTGCGCCGGTGAAGGCACCACGCTCGTGGCCGAACATCTCCGACTCCACGAGATCTCGCGGGATAGCCGCGCAGTTCACCCGCACGAAAGCTTCGCCTGCTCGATCGGAATGTCGATGGATGGCCGCGGCTACCAGCTCCTTGCCAGTCCCCGATTCGCCGGTAATCAGCACGCGCGCGTCAGTCGGCGCCACCCGCTCGATCAGCGCTCTCAGCTTCTGCATCGGGGCGCTCGAGCCCACCATCTCCTCGCCCTCGCCGAGCTGCTCGCGGAGCGCGCGGTTGAGCTCGCGGGCCTGGCGCAGGTCTAGTGCCGAGCGCAGCGTGAGGAGCACCGCCTCGGGCGAGAGCGGCTTCTCGAGGAAGTGGAACGCTCCGAGCTTCGTCGCGCGGACGGCATCCGAAAGCGAAGCTTTACCGCTCATCATTATCACCGGCAGCTCGGGCGCGATTTCGAGGATGCCGGGTAGCGCGTCGAGCCCGCCCTCGCCCGGCATAACAAGATCCATCAGGAGCGCGTCCGGTTCCTCGGCGGTGATCACCGCCAGCCCCTCCCTCGCGCCATCAGCCTCCAGCACGCGATAGCCATCAGAACGGAGAAGGCTGGCAACCATGCGCCGGATGTTCGGCTCGTCGTCGACGATTAGGATGGAGGACATTTAAGAAGCTATCAGCTATCAGCTATCAGCTATCAGTCCCGGCGGTACAGACCGGGCACATGGGTGACAGCGTTCGGGTGGGTTGAGTCTTGCTCCATTCAATAAGCACATGTCTTCTCCTGGCTCTTCGGGAGCCGTTAGCTGATAGCTGATAGCTGATAGCTGTTAGCTCCCCCTGGGAGCAACACCCTGAACTCCGCCCCTCCGTCCGGCCGGTTCTTAGCCCATATCCCCCCACCGTGCGCATGTATTGTCTGGCGGACAAGGGCGAGGCCCAGGCCGGTACCGCGCGATTTCGTGCTGAAATCGGGTTCCCAGATACTCTCGATCAGCTCTTCGGGGATGCCGGGGCCGCTGTCCAGGATGCGGATCTCGGCTGCATCGCCCGAGGTGGAAAGGACGACAGTTATAGCGCCGCCCTTCGGGCCCATGGCGTCCACGGCGTTCAGCAGAAGGTTGGCGAACGCACGCGCGAGCGCATCGTGGTGGCCGTCGACGTGTGGGAGGTCGACCGGTGCTCGCAACCGCGATGACACGGCTTCGGGGAGGTGCGCGCGGAGCAGATAATCGAACAGTTCGCGGAGGTCGATCTCGCTCGTGGGCCCTTCGGGAAGGTGACCGAACTGCGCGAATGAGTGCGCGAGTTCCTCCAGTCGCCGCGACTCGGTCTCGAGCACATCCAGGGCTTCGGCGTCCGGAAGGCCGGGGGCACGGCGCTGCAGGGTGCGAATGGCAAGCCGCAGTGGCGTGAGCGGGTTCTTGAGCTCGTGGGCCACGCTCCTGGCCATGTTCACCCAGGTGCGCGCTCGCTCCGCTTCCAGGGCTCGTGCTCGCGAGAGCGCTAATTCACCCGCCATATTCCTGAAGGCATCGTGCAACACCCCGAACTCACTCAGGTCCGTGCGGTCGCCGGAGACCGGAGGCGGCAGCGCTTCCTCGCGCGCTATCATCGCCGACCAGTCGACGAGCTCGCGGATGGGGCTGGCCAGCTCGCGCGCCATGGCATGCGCCGATCGGAAGGCCAGCCAGACGAGTACCAGGGCGAGCAGTATCGCCACTATTGGAATGACCTCGAGGGCGCGCTCGTTGAGATACTCCCACCTGCTGGATTGCACGAGTGAAGCCGAGAGCTCCTCTCGGTGACGAAGGGCTGCGGCAGCCAGCGTCGAGTCGCCACTGCGTTCGGCCGCCTCCAGAACACCACGTCCGGACGCCGCCACGCGCTCCCACGCCGCGGCGGACGCGCTCAGAGAGACGGTCTCGGAAAGCAGGAACGTCCCGATTCCTATGAGCAGGAGCGACGGTGCCAGAGAAAAAAGGACCAGCGCCAGCAGAAGCCGGCGTTCGAACGATTTTCTACGAGGCATCAATCCCCGCCGAACCTGTAGCGAACCTGGAGCACGGGCACCGGCCATTTCGGTGTAGCGCCCGAACCGAGCGCGGCTAGCGCCGCGTGCGGAGTTATCTCCACGTCCCAATTGGAAAGCCCGTCGCCACGCTGATTGCGGGCAGCCGGGGCAAGGGCGTGATACGTCCCGACGAAGCCCAGAACAGCGCCAATCGCACCGCCAGCCACAGCGACTGTCTCCTCCTCCACGAGCACGCCGATTGCCGCTCCAGCGAGACCACCGGCTATCGCGCCCAGACGGTTGAGTGTTGCCTGGCCCGGCGTGAAGTCTGTCTCCATAACCATTCTGTCGGTGATGATTATGCCGCCGGCACTTCCGGCGATCGCCGCCACAATGATCGCCTTGTCCTCATTGATCCCCAGAAGATCAGTCGTAGCCAGACCGGTGTAGCCGCCCAGGAACGCGGCGGTGTATAGCATGTCGGCATCGCCCCAGGTGTAGTTCCGGTTTGCCGCAAGCGAGTGGCCGCCCACAATACCAGATGCGGCGCCCAGCAGCGCGGCTCCGGCCGCCAGGCGGTCGGTGAGATCCGCATCGCCCAGGACGGATGCCAGACCCCATCCCCAGAGAAAGCCCACATCGCCGCCCCCAGCGATCGTATTGGCGGTGCCGGCGCTCATGCGCTCGTTCCGAGCCCATAGGTAGCCGCCCAGCCCCTCCGCGACGCTGGCGGTGATGGCAACGGCCGCGCGGCCACGCTCGAAGACATCTTCCTCATCAAAACAGAAATCGGTGCAAACTTCCGGTTCCTCCTCACCGCGGATCAGGCTGTACAGCGACCCGCCGTGCAGAATGCCGCGACTGACCCCGAATCTGCTCAGGTTCGCCATTCCGAACGTCACCGGCTGATCGCGTGTCATGATGAAAGGAACGAAGAAGCTACCGGCCGTCGTGGCCAGGTACAGGCCGGCCGCCCCAGCATCGTCAGCTCCGACCGCGTAGGGCAACGCCCATCCATAAAATAGGGCACCCGAAAGTGTCGTCTGACCAAGGAGCAGATATCGCCCCTCCTGATTGAGACCAGCCGCAGGCGCACGCTCATTCAGGCGCGCACCGACTCGTGCGCGTAGGCTCGCAGCTTCCGCCGCGGACATCACTATCCGCTCGCGGGAAAGCTGACCCTGGCGAAGTGTGGTAATCTCGAGCACATAGGTTGAGTCGGGCCCCTCGAAAAGGCGTGCTTCCTGAAAGCCGGGATATTCATCGACCCACAGCCCGATGCGGCGGGCCAGCTCCAGATCGACGACTTCGATGCGGCCCTCATCATCGATGGGCACCTGCCGTTCCTGGGCCAACGCGCTCCCTGCCACGATCACCAGGAGTGCGGAAACGACCGAGACTATGCGCAGTATTCTCACGGAGGTCCTTCTGTTGGGGGATAACGCCTTTACTTGCTGTACAATGCACCCGACCCGCGCTGCGGGATAGGCCGGACGCTACGTGTTTGTTAGATTAAGCGAACCGATGTAAGCCATCAGACCCCTGGTATTCATAGTATGGTTCTATTGCGACGCAGGAAAACAGTTACAGTCGAGGTCGGCGGCGTCCTCATAGGCAGCGACCATCCGGTCGTGGTGCAGTCCATGACCAACACGGACACCGCTGATGTCGAAGCCACCGTCCGTCAGGCGGCGGCGTTATGGCGCGCGGGCAGTCAGATGGTGCGCGTCACCGTCAACAACGAGCAGTCGGCCGCCGCGGTTCCCGCAATCGTGGCCGGCCTGGAAGAGCGCGGCGTACACGTGCCGATAGTTGGCGATTTCCACTACAACGGGCACCTTCTGCTCGCAAAGTATCCCGACTGCGCGCGCGCGCTTGCCAAATATCGCATCAACCCCGGCAATGTAGGGGCAAAACGCCACGATGAGAACTTCCGCACCATCGTGGAGCGCGCGATAGAGTTCGGAAAGCCGGTGAGAATCGGAGTGAACTGGGGCTCGCTCGATCAGGCACTGCTCACCCGAATGATGGACGAGAACGCAAAGCTGCCGGAGAGCGAGCGCCTGGATGCCCAGGAAATTCTTCGAGAAGCCATGATCCAGAGCGCGCTGGGCTCAGCCAGTTTCGCAGAGGAGGTCGGCCTCCCGCACGACAGGATCCTGCTCTCGGCCAAGGTCAGCGGTGTCCAGGATCTCGTCGCGGTTTACGAGCGGCTGGCGACCATGTGCGACTATCCGCTTCACCTCGGCCTTACGGAAGCGGGCATGGGCACCAAGGGGATAGTCGCGTCGACCGCCGGATTGTCGATCCTTCTGCAACAGGGGATCGGCGATACCATTCGGGTCAGCCTCACGCCTAAGCCGGGCGGCGACCGCACGGAGGAGGTCCACGTCGCCCAGCAGATCCTCCAGTCTATGGAGATCCGGAGCTTCACGCCGCAGGTGACCTCGTGCCCCGGGTGCGGCCGCACGACGAGCACCTACTTCCAGAAATTAGCGGAAGATATCGAGGGTTATCTGAAGCTGCAGATGCCCGTCTGGCGAGAGCGGCATCCGGGCGTGGAGGAAATGAAGGTGGCGGTGATGGGCTGCGTAGTGAACGGGCCCGGCGAGAGCAAGCACGCCAACCTGGGCATCTCCCTACCCGGCACCTTCGAGGAGCCGAAGGCGCCCGTGTACGTGGACGGCGCGCATTCCGTCACCCTCAAAGGCGATAGGATAGCCGAGGAGTTCCAGCGGATTCTGGATGAGTATGTGGAGAGCCATTATACGGCTGTTGACTGATCAGTAGGAGCCTGCCCCCGAAGTAAAATGCTGCCAGGCCAATTCCGCCTACACCTGGCTCCAAACATGCAATACCCCTCCCTCGCCGCACCCGACCGGAATGCGGGCTTTTTGGCATTGTATGAACCCTGATATAACAGACCCGCATGGGATCGACGGAACCGTCAGCCGGTGAGCTGCCTACGCGCATAAAAGCAATAGAAAATGACTCCGGCGCGGAAACCGTCGCCGTCGCATACTACGATTACCAGACAAAGACAGGATGGGACTACAACGGAGATGAATGGTTCCACGCCGCGAGCACCATCAAGGTGCCGGTCCTGGTGGGAGTATTTGGCGCCATCGAGGCCGGAACGATCACCGAAAACTCGCGTGTCCACGTCCGCAACCGGTTCCTGAGCGCTGCCGATGGCGAGCCATACCGGATAGAATCCGGGCGCGACGCGAACTCGGCCGTCCACTCGGCACGCGGCAAGACCATGAAGGTCGGCGATCTGGCGTATCACATGATCACCACCAGCAGCAATCTGGCGACCAATCTACTTATCGATCTCGTCGGGTTGGAGCGGATGAAGGATACCCTTGCGGAGCTGGGCGCCGATGGAATCCAGCTCGCGCGTGGGGTCGAGGACGAGCGAGCGTTCGAGGAGGGGATCAGCAATCGTGTAACGGCTAAGGGATTGCTCCACGTCCTGCGTCTCGTGGAGGAAGGGCAAGCGTTTCCGGAACCGTTATCGAAGAGGATGCTCGAGATATTGCATGGCCAGGAGTTCAGGGGCGGGATACCGGCGGGACTGCCTGATGACGCTCGGGTCGCCCACAAGACGGGCGAGATTTCTACAGTGGCACACGATGCCGGGCTTGTTTATCTACCCGACCGCGAGCCGTATGGCGTGGCGATTCTCACCCGCTGGGCAGCGGATGGCCCGTCGGGCAGGAGCGCGACAATAGCCCGGCTCTCCCGAGCTGTGTTCGAGCACCTTACATGCGCGGAGGGCGACGATGAGTGACCCGAACGCCTTTCCGCTGCCGGTAGTGGATGGTTTCGAGCTCGACGATGAGCTGCGGGAGATACTTCGCCCGGGCGAGCTGATGGAAGATGAGGATGGCCGCGCACGGCGGCTGCCGCGCTTCTTCTACGAGGTCGAGTCGTGGGACCAGGCGCGCGGCCTGCCGCTCACCCACAACTTTGCGCTCTGGGAGTTCCTCGACACCGATGTCCGTGAGGTCGAAAGACTCCGGCGCTACCCGCGGTACGTGCCCTGCGCGATAACCCTGCTCGCCGCGCACCTGGAGGTTGTCAGGCAGGAGGTGGGGACGCTCGTGCACATCGCCGCCAACGGCGGTTACCGCTCGCCGGGCCACGAGCTCTCGCGCGGCGCATCGCCCCACATGTGGGGGACGGCCGTGAACATATACCGGATCGGTAGCGATTACATCGATTCGCAGGATTCGATCGAACGCTACACGAGGATCACCCGGGAGCTGCTATCCGGCGTGTGGATTCGCCCTTACGGGCACGGTGCGGGCTATGCGGACGACCACCTGCACATTGATCTTGGTTATGCTGGGCTCGTACCGCGCGCCGCGGCATCACAGGAGGGCACGGCGTTCGCGGGCGTTGGCGATATAGAGGAGGAGGCGCAATGAGCACTCGCGCGAAGAAATCTGGCGATAACATCAGGACATCACGAAATCGCCTGCAGCTGGCCGCGATAGGTATGGAGGCCGAGTTCACGCTCACCGTCGATGGCGAGCCGAGACGGCCGGAGCAGATTTTCGGCGACCCACGCTCATTTGTGAGCGGCCCACTGATGCACCGGACCGGCACATCTTACCACCTGCCGACCGGCGGCGCTGTCTACTTCGACACAGGCGTAATCGAGGTGGCAACGCCCGTCATAGAGATCGAGCGGGGTTGTGCCGCGCGCGCCGGGCGGTCCCTATGGGAGGCGATACTGTCCGTTCGCGACGGGCTGGACGGGTGGGAACAGCAGACGGGCCACGATGCGCGTCTGGTCGGCTTCAGTACGCATTACAACATATCGTTCGAGCTTCCTACGCAGCTCCGCGGGCGGAGCCGCACTGTCGAGAAGCTCGCCCTGCTCCTCTCGTATATTCTGCCCGCGCCCGTCATGCTCCTCGCGGCCAACCGCCGCTCCACGGGCATAGGCGTCAGGCCGAGGGGCGATCGAATAGAGATCACGGCGGACTTCACCCCCAGCGCGTCGCTCATGATCGCCACCGCGACGCTCATCACCGGTATCGTCCGTGAAGTCATGAAATGGCCCACATACGAGCTGTCCATGCTCGAGAGGCGGGAGATACCGGTTATCCAAGGGTTCCAACCCGTCCCGCATACCTCACGACACGGCTGGCTCGCGCGGTACAGTTGCTACACGCGCAATCCGTTCGAATCCAACGTCGACGAGCCGCTATGGGAGATGACCGACGGCCGGACGCTCAGCCTCCGCAAGATTGCCGGTGAGATCGTCCACCAGTTCTGGCATCCCATCCGCCGCATCTCCGATCCATTCAGCTTCCGACTCATCGGCTCGGTTATCCGCGGTCGTGCGCCCTCGCTGCTGGATCTGGAGGACCGGCCGCCCGAATACGAGGACGTGGGCCGACTCTGTACCTGGGATAACCTCTTCTCCGAGCGCGACCTGAGCCGCTCACGCTACGAGCGCGTGCTAATTCATGCGATCGCGGGCGATAGATTCCGGATGGACGGCAGGTCGTATACGCCCGTAGGCATGCGGGGGTGGTCACACGTGGTGTTCAGACGCCGTGACGACGGTACGCGGCATGTTTTCTCGATAGATCGGCTGGTGGGAGGGATGAAGGAATTTTGAATTTTGAATTTTGAATTTGGTAGCGCAGAAATCTCCTTTGCGTCCTCGGCGCCTCCGCAGTTAAAAATTACCGCGGAGGAGCCGAGGACGCAGAGAACCACAGGGAATTAACTTGCACGTAAATTGGAGAAGATCCTGAATTTTGAATTGTGAGGCTACGGGTGACGAAGGTTCAGTGCGTCGAGGAATTTTTCGTGGATGCCGCCGAAGCCGCCGTTGGACATTATGAGGATGACGTCGTTTCCGGTTAGTTGGGGGGTGATTTGGCGGACGATGTCGTCAGGGGCCGGGATGTAGTCAGCGGTTTTTCCTTGCTTTCTCCACTCATCGACCATCGCGTGGGGGTCGATGGCGGTTTTTTTTGTGTACCGTTCGGGATGGAAGAGGCCGGCTACCACTATGGTGTCGGCGCCGCTCAGGGCCTGGATATACTCTTCCTGAAAATCACTCCTTTGAGCGGTGTAGCTGCGCGGTTCGAAGATGGCTATGATGCGTTTGCCGGCGAATTTCTGTTTTGCGGCCTCGATCGTTCCTCTCACGGCGGTCGGGTGGTGCGCGAAGTCGTCCAGCACGGCGACGCCGCCCACCTCCCCGCGAACCTCCATGCGGCGGCGAACGCTGAGGAATGTGCGCAGTCCCTCTCGTACAGCGGCGGGATCAGCGCCAACGGAGTCGGCCGCCGCTATCGCCGCGAGGCAGTTCTGGACGTTGAACTCGCCCGCGAGCGGGGTCTCGACCTCACCCCATAACCGGCCGTCGTGAACCACCAAGAAGCGGGTGCCGTCTTCGTCGAAGGCTACGTTCTCAGCCCGCCACCGCGGCCCCTCGCCTCCCTCACTATCACCCTCGCCGCCGATCCCGAACGATTCGACTGGCGCGAACGACTTTTTCGCGAGCTCGCGCGCGATCGGGGAGTCCCACCCCGATACAAGCGTCCCATTGCGCGGCACCAGGTTGATGAAGCGTGCGAATGCGAAACGGTAAGCCTCCTCGTCACGGAAGATGTCCGCATGGTCGAACTCTACGTTGTTCACGACTGCGGTGGTCGGGAGATAGTGCCACATCTTGGGGCCCTTATCGAAATACGCGGTGTCGTACTCATCGGCTTCTATCACGAAATAATCCGAGTCGGTGAGCCTGAATGAAACCCCGAAGTTCTCCGCGACTCCGCCGATGAGGAACGATGGGTTCAGCCCCGCGGTTTCCAGAACCCACGCCAGGATCGAGGTCGTAGTGGTCTTGCCATGTGTCCCCGCTACGGCCAGGGAATAGCGACCGCGCAGCAGTTCGGCCTGGATGACCGCGGCAGCAGAGGTGTAGCGCATGCGGCGATCGAGTACCGCTTCGAGCTCCGGGTTCCCGCGCGAGATGGCGTTCCCTACTACAACCACATCGGGCTCTGGCTCGAGGTTGCTCGCCGAGTACCCTTCCCGGTACGGGATTCGCAACTCACCGAGCTGAGTGGACATGGGAGGATATACGTTCTCATCGGAGCCGGTGACCGAGTGTCCGGCCGCTTTCAGGAGGCCCGCCAGAGAACCCATGGCGGTTCCACCGATTCCGATGAGATGATAGTGGAGTCTGTCCGAGCTCATGTGCGGCGCCTCACGGTTGCGACAGTGTGCATGGCGAGATGGCGGAAGTGAAAAGGTGCTTCACGCCGGATGATCATCGCGTATATTGGTTGGATGCACCCCGAGCGTGCAAATCTCATCATCCTGAACCGGAAAAGACGCATGACCAGAAAAATTCTTGTCGCGGCGGCGGCAACCATCACCATGGCCGCCTGCTTGGACACCGACCCTGTCCAGCCGACGTGCCAGCCGATTACGCTGGAGATAGCGTCTACTCAGGGCGATACGGTTACGACGCAGACCGGCCTTCGCTATATCGAAACCTCGGTTGGAACAGGCGCGGAAGTAGAATCGTGTGTTCCCATAGAGATCACCTACGAAGGTCGCCTGACCGACGGAACGCTGTTCGACTCGGGCGGATTCCCGTTCACGCCCGGCCTTACCAGGCTGATTCCCGGTTTCGAGCAGGGCGTAATCGGGATTCGGGCCGGGGGCTCTCGCAGGTTGATAGTACCGCCGAGCCTCGGTTACGGAAGCCAGCCGCAGACCGACCGCGCGGGCAACGTCATCATCCCGGCGAACTCCACACTCATCTTCGATGTGGAAGTAGTATCGGTAGGTAATTAGCGGCATGGACGACGTAATTACGATAACCGACGATGTCTTCATCCCGGCCACCGAGCTTACGTTCCGCGCAACGAGATCGGGCGGACCGGGCGGTCAGCACGTAAACACGTCGTCAACCAGGGTCGAGCTCGCATGGTCGGCGGGCGCGTCGCCGAACCTGACGGATCGGCAGCGCGCCCGCGTTATGGACAAGCTGGCCAACAGGATCAACTCGGAAGGGGTCCTGCTGCTTACCGAAGGCGGTAGCCGCAGTCAGCATAAGAACAAGGAAGCAGTGGTGGAGCGGTTCAAGGAGCTCCTGGCGGAAGCGCTGCACATTCCTAAACCGCGCAAGCGGACGCGCCCGCCGCGCGCCTCGCGCGAGAGGCGGATTGAAGCCAAGAAGCATCGCGCCGAAATCAAACGCATGCGAGGACCCGTGCGGCGCGACGAGTAGAGTGCACAACGGCGCCTCCTGCTAAAATGGGGGCGCCGATGTTTCTGTCGGGCTGTATTATTGCGCGAGGCGACCTCATCCCGTAGACTCCCTTCGTTCCTGTACCCACCGAATTACGCCGCAACATGTCGCGATGGAAGCGATAGCACGCTCCTATCCGAACATCGAGTGGCCAGTCCCCGCAGTTTTTCATGGTATCTACAATAAGAGCAACTCGGCGACACATATGTTCGCCCGCAACTCTCCCGATGGTCGCATCGGTTCTATTAGCTCTGGCATCACCCTTATCGGCACAGGTAGTTGGTGATACCATCCCCCAGGATAGCGTATTCGCCCTTGAAGGTGTGGTGGTCAGCACGACCCGTCAGGTTACCACGGTGGGTGGCGCCAGCGCATTGACGGTGACTGTCGACTCGATGCACGTACCGCCCGCACCCTCGCTGGAGATGGTGCTGAGGGAGATGCCGTTCGTTCAGGTTCGCCAGAACTCGCGCGGTCAGACCGAGATAGCGGTTAGAGGTTCCGAATCGCGGCAGGTGGCGGTGCTCATGGATGGCATCCCGCTCACCATCGGGTGGGACCACCGGACCGACCCTTCGATAGTTCCCATGATGGGTGCGCGGAGCGTTATGCTCGTGCGCGGACTCTCCTCGGTACTCCACGGCCCCAACGTTCTCGGTGGCGTGATCGAGGTGGATGTCTCGCAGGGTGGCACCCCGGCGCTCGACATGCCTCAGGAGGTACAGTTGCGCGCGGGTCTCGATCACCTCGGCGGATATGCCCTGAGCGCGGTGGGTGGGCAGCCGGTTCAGTTTACGAATGGCGATCTCGAGATTCGCGCCGGAATCGGGTACAGCTCCCGGCCGGGCTATGCTCTCGCCAGCGATGTCAATGATCCCGCCGCGGAGGACGGGATCCGTACCAACACCGACGCGGAGCACGTAGACGGTTTCGCTGCGCTTCGCTACCACTCGCTGGATGGCGGGTGGCTGGGGTTCTCGGCATCTGCCTACAAGGGCGAACGCGGGGTGCCGGCGGAGCTTCATGTGGAAGAGCCGCGGCTCTGGCGCTACCCGGATTCATCGCGCTTGCTGGCGGTGCTCTCCGGTGGGACGGGCATGGTCACTACACCGCTTGGCGAGGGTGACCTCGAGGCTAGCTTCGGCGTGGACCTCGGTACCACGGAGATCGAGAGCTTCACAACGAATCAGTACGATGTTATAGCAGGAACGGAGTCGGGAGACGACCGTACGCTCACCTTCCGCGCGCTTGGTGATCACACGATCGGCGCGGGCATGTTGAGCAGCGCCTTCACCTATGCGGATGTCACCCACGACGAGCTGATCGACGGGACAGAGGCCAACCGCTACCGGCAACGGCTCTGGAGCCTCGGATCCGAGCTCTCCTTTCCGGTAGCGGGCACCGCGGAAATCAGCGGTGGGATCGTTATCGACGGGGCGGATACGCCCGAGTCGGGAGATAAGCCGCCGCTCGACAGGTTATGGGCCTGGGGTGGTAGGCTTGGCGGAACCACCCTAATAGGGGAAGATGTACGCCTGCATGCCTCGCTGAGCAGCCGCGCTCGTTTTCCGTCCCTGCGGGAGCTCTACTCCGGTGCTCTGGGCCGCTTCGAGCCCAATCCCGACCTGAGACCGGAGCGACTGCTCGGCGGCGAGGCCGGCGCAACCCTGCAGCGGGACAATCTGGAGCTTCAGGGCGTCGTGTTCCACCACCGGCTATCGGACGCGATTGTCCGCGCCAGCGTCGGAAACGGCATGCTCCGGCGGGAGAATCAGCATGAGATCCGCAGCACTGGCATCGAGCTGCTGGCTGGCTGGAACGCCGAAGGCATCTCCATCCTCGGCGATCTGATGGTTCAGAGGGTGAACGTCATCGACCCGAGCGTCCCGTCGGGTGAGCGGCTGCCCGAGCATATGCCCACCTTCCGCACGGGAGCCGATCTCACCATTCCGGTAGGGCTCGGTGTCCGCGCGCTTGCGGCGGCACAGTACACGGGCGAGCAGTTCTGCGTGCATCCCGACCTGGAGACGAAGGTCGAGCTGGGCGGCAGCTTCCGTGCGGACCTGGGCCTGGACCGTGCCTGGGACGGATTCAGAACTACCCTTTCGCTCGATAATGTGGGTGATTCGGCCATCTACGACGTCTGTGGCCTCCCGCAGCCGGGACGGACTCTTCGGCTGACCGTAGAAACTGATTTCTAATCTCGAACCCAACCAGGAAGCCAGAATGAAGATGCTCCACGTCGGCAGGCTCGTAGCGACTGCCACCATGCTGGCGGGCTGCGCACCGAGCGCCATCTCGCAAACCCCGCAGCCTGTGCAGGCCGGAGTGGTGATCGATACCACACTTTACGCCGGTATGGAGTGGGATAACATCGGCCCGAACCGCGGCGGCCGCTCGATAGCCGTGGCCGGAAGCGATAGCAGACCGCTGGAGTACTATTTCGGAGCTACCGGCGGCGGGCTCTGGAAGACCACCGACGGTGGGACGACCTGGAATCCTGTTACGGACGGCCAGATCACCAGCTCTTCGGTCGGCGCTATAGGCGTCTGTCAGGCGAACCCCGACATTGTGTATATCGGTACGGGCGAGGTTCAGCTTCGCGGTAACATCCTCCCCGGCGACGGCCTCTACAAGTCCACGGACGCGGGTGAGACATGGGAGCACATCGGGCTACGCGAGGCGCGCAACTTCGGGCGTGTCAGGGTCGATCCCAACGACTGCAATCGCGTCTACGCCGCCGCGTTCGGCCATTACGGTGCGCCGAACCCCGAGCGTGGCGTCTATCGCTCGCTCGACGGTGGTGATACGTGGGAGAAGGTGCTCTTTCGAGATGAGCGCACCGGCGCTGTCGACATCTCCATCGACCAGACCAATCCGAACGTAATCTACGCTGCCCTCTGGGAGGCGTGGCGTAAGCCGTGGGGGATGTCGAGCGGTGGTCCGGGCAGCGGCCTGTTCAAGAGCACCGATGGCGGTACCACCTGGACGGAGCTCTCCGACAACCCGGGCCTTCCAGATGGTATCCTGGGGAAGATCGGCGTTTCAGTTTCGGCCGCCGATCCGAACCGCGTCTACGCCATAATCGAGGCAGACTCGGGCGGCGTGTTCCGTTCCGACGACGCCGGCCTGACCTGGACTAAGACGAATACCGAGCGTGACCTCCGTCAGCGGGCGTTCTACTACACCAGGATTTACGCTGACCCGCAGGAGGTCGACCGCGTCTATGTTCTGAACGTGGACTTCTTCCGGTCGGACGATGGCGGTGAGACGTTCGACACCGAGATCGACGTGCCGCACGGCGATAATCACGACCTCTGGATAGCATCGAACGACAACCAGAGGATGGTGCAGGCGAACGACGGCGGCGGTAACGTCTCCTGGAACGGCGGCGAGACCTGGACGGAGCAGGATTACCCCACTGCCCAGATGTATCGCGTTTCTACCACCGAGCACGAGCCCTACTTCGTGTGCGGCGGCCAGCAGGACAACAGCACCATCTGCGTTCCCAGCAGCGGCTGGGACCACCTGCTCGCGCGCGGCCTCGGCGGCGACGGTGACTACGGTTACGCGGTTGGCGGGGGTGAGAGCGGCTATGTAGCGCCGGATCCTACCGATACCGACCTCTTCTACGCGGGTAGCTACGGCGGTCGCCTTACCCGCTACGATCACCTTACGGGTCAGGCCCGTGCGGTAAATGTGTGGCCCGAGAATCCGATGGGCGAGTCCGCCATCGACATGGAGGAGCGCTTCCAGTGGACGTTCCCTATCGTCTTCTCCAAAACGGACCCCGACGTGCTCTACACCACCTCGCAGCACGTATGGCGGAGCACAAATGAGGGCCAGAGCTGGGAGCGCATCAGCCCTGATCTCACACGAGCGGACCCGAAGACCCTTGGGCCCTCTGGCGGTCCCATCACCAAGGATCAGACCGGCGTCGAGACCTTCGCAACCGTATTCGCACTCGGCACGTCGCCGCTCGACGGTGACATCATCTGGGCGGGTTCGGACGACGGTCTCGTTCACGTGACGCGCGATGGCGGCGCGTCCTGGCAGAACGTCACCCCTGCCGGCATTCCGGACTACGTGAAGATCACCACCATCGACGCGTCACCGCACGCGCCGGGTACGGCGTACATGGCCGGCAACCGCTTCCTGATTGACGATTTCGCGCCCTACATCTACCGAACAGACGATTTCGGGCAGAGCTGGACGAAGATCACCAATGGCCTTGGTGAGGACGAGATCGTCCGGAGTGTTCGGGAGGATATCGTTCGGCCGGGCCTTCTGTATGCGGGTACAGAATCCGGCGTGCGGGTGTCGTTCGACGACGGCGCGCACTGGCAGGACCTCAGCTTGAACCTGCCGGACGTCCAGGTGTCCGATCTGACAGTCGAGGATCAGGATCTCGTCATAGCCACGCACGGCCGCTCGTTTTACGTACTTCGCAATATCTCCACATTGCGGCAGCTCACGCCCGACATTGCCGCGAAGGAGATCCACCTTTTCGCACCGGCCATGGCTACGCGGGGGGTAGATAACGGTGTGACAGTCGATTACTTCCTCGAGGAGCCTGCCGACAAGGTGACTCTGGATTTCATCGCTCCTGACGGTGAGGTGATTCGCAGTCTCTCGACCACGCGTGCGGAAGTGGAAGACGAGGATGAGGAGGAAGATTCCGGGCGACGTGGGCGGCAGGACGGCCCATCGACAGATGCCGGATCCAACCGGTTCATCTGGAATCTCCGGTATCCCGGCTTCACCGAGTTCCCGGGAATGATCCTGTGGGCGGCCAGGAGCGCCGGCCCCGTCATCGTACCGGGTGAGTATACCGTCAGGCTTACAGTCGACGGTGAGGTCCAGACGCAGCAGTTCCGCGTACGGATGGACCCCCGGCTTACGGATGTGACGGTCCAGGAGCTCCAGGAGCGGTTCGACCTCGCACTTAAGATTCGCGACAAGGTAAGCCAGGCGAATGAGGCGGTTCTGCTGATCCGCGGCATCGAGCAGCAGGTGGACAGCACGCTCGCGCGAACAGATAGTGATCGCATCGAGGCCGCGGCCAACGAGCTTACTACCGCCATGGACGAGGTCGAAGTGGCGATATACCAGGTGAAGAACCAGAGCGGACAGGACCCGCTCAACTACCCGATCAAGCTGAACAACAAGATCGCTGCGTTGATGGGAGTGGTCGGCAGCGCAGACGCACCACCAACAGATCAGACCTATGCGGTCTTCGCCGAGTTATCGGCCGAGCTGGACCAGGAGCTGGCCAAGCTGGACGCCGTGCTCGCGCGAGAGTTGGAGCCGCTGAACGCGCTGCTCGCTGAGGAGGGGCTGGACCGGATAACCCGGACTCCGCTGGAGGTGGAGGAAGAGGGCTGAGGTATGTATCACCCTTCGCCCAGCATCTCCTCCATGCGCGAGAGGCACCGCGAGATCTTGCGCGCGTAGGGACCCGCAGTAAAGCTCGGCGGGAATAGATCTGCCAGCTGCATGGACGCGCTTGCGTGGAATGGTACAGCGGCATCGTAGAGTTTGTCGATGAAGTGTACCCAGCGAAGCGCGTCCGGCAGCCGGTCGATCGGCCGCAGGTTCTCCACCAGCAAGACCTCGAGTGCGTCAATTAGCGTGGAATATCGGATTGGATGGATATTTTCCAGTCCGGCGACCAGCGCGCCGTGAGGAGTAAGGAGCACGCGATCCGGTGCGCGCGCCGCCGCAGCCCGGAGTTCCTCCGAGGTGTGAAAGAACTCGCGGCCGGGATGCGCTTCGAAGTGCCGGTGCCGGTAATCACGACCGGCAATTCGCAGTACCGAGAACGCGCCGGCGAGCTCCTCTATTTCACCCGTGAAATCCTTCTGCGAGAACCTGCCGGCACCCAGCTCGGTCGGTATCGTGTTCGAGGTGACCAGCACTGTAACGCCGCTGGCGAGAGCGCCACGCAGGAATGCCAGCGCTAACTTGAGATTCCCAGGATCATCGAGCTCCCATTCGTCGACCGCCACCAGCAGCTGATCGGCGAACGCCTCGCGCGCCCGCCCGACCCCGAACAGACCAATCGTATAAACCAGCTCGTCGAAGCTCAGGTAAGACTTCGGTCCGGGCGCGGCATTCCAGAATGCCGCCAGTAGATGGGTTTTGCCTACGCCAAAGCCGCCGTCGAGGTAGACGCCACCGGGACGGCTGGGCGTTTTCGGATGTAGCATCCTCCTGACCCGCTGGAACGGCCCACCCGCTGCCGCCTGGTCAAGTGCCCGAGCGAGGCCACGCAGCTCATCCAGCGCCGCCTGCTGGGAGGGGTGGGCGGGGTCAGGCTTGTAGTCATCGAACAGTACTGAGCGGAAGCGCGGGGGTGGAACGAACCCCTTAAGGAGCTCAGTCGGACTCGGCCGCGCTGGAAGCGTGGCGATCAGTTCAGTGACACTCAGCACCGCCTCTATGCCGGCCCGTTCTTGAGACTGCGCCACAGGTAGAGTGTGGCGGCCGATCGGTACGGCCTCCACGCCTCGCCGATTTCGGTGAGCTCCGCGCGGCCCGGCCGCTCGGGAAGGCCGTACGCCCGCTGAACGCCTGTCCGGAGCCCCAGGTCATCGACGGGTAGGACATTCGGGCGCTGGAACGAAAAAATGAGAGCCATCTCGGCCGTCCATCGCCCGATACCTTTTACCTGCGTCAACCTCTCAACGACGTCGTCGTCTGGAAGGGTTCGGAGGATGGGTTCGTCGATAGTCCCATCGAGCCACTTCGCGGCCAGGTCCTTGACGTACCGGGTTTTCGCGCCCGACAGGCCACACTCGCGGAGCACGGCATCATCAGTGGCGAGAATGGTTTCCGGCGACGGGCGTCCATCGACGGACCCGCTTTCATTTCCAATTCTGGCGACCCGCCCCACGATGGTAGCGGCGGCCTTTATGGAAAGCTGCTGGCTGGCGATCGAGTCCACGAGCGCCCACCACAGATCGGCCTCGATCGACGGCTGGAACGGGCCGACGGAATCGATGACTCCGCACAGCACAGGATCCGCCTGCCGCAGATGCTCGACGGCCGCCGGAAGGACGCCCAGCGGCATGGCCCCGGATGCTGTCACGAGGACTCGCCGCCGTCACCACCGCCATCGGCGAGCTTGCGCAGCTGGTCCTCCTCGAGCCGGTAGCTGTGCCACTCGCTGAGCTGGATCGCGCCGCGTCGCTCGTAGAAGCCGATTGCGTTGTCGTTCCAGTCCACCACCATCCATTCCATGCGGGCGCAGCCGCGGTCGACGGCCTCCTCGACGAGGTACTGGAACATCGCCCCACCAAACCCCTTACCCCTGGCCTCCTTGTAGACAAAAATATCCTCCAGGTAGAACGTCGGCCGCGCCAGGAAGGAAGAATAGGCCTCGTAGGTGATCGCGTATCCGACATCCCGCCCATCGATGGAGGCGAGGAACGCAGAGTATCGCCGATGATCGCTGAACCCGTCTCGCAGCAGGCGCTCGCGCGCTTCAGGCGTGGGCCGCTCCATGTTCTCGAAGTCGGCGTGCGCGTCGACCAGCGAAAGAAAGACGTGCTTGTCCGCACGGGTGGCGGGACGAATCTGGATAGTCATAGATCGATCATGATGTTGAAGGAGCGAAGCTCTCGTCTGAGCTGATGTTGCTGTCCAGCCTGTACGTGGTGATGGCGGTCTGACCGAACAGGCGGCGCCTGCCGCCCGGCGGGACCTTGTGGATAGCTGCGTGCTCCACCGTCATTATCCGGGAGAAGCGCCGCTCCTTCCAGATCTCAATCAGACGGTCGAGCATGCGTGAGCTGTACGGGGGATCTGCGAAGGCGATGTCGTAGCGTTCGGGCTCGAGTGCGGCGGCGAAACCGAGAGCGTCCTTCTTGAACACTCGCGTCCGATCGCGGACGTGCAGGGCGGCGATGTTGGCCTTCAGCGCGTGGAGACTTGACGGCCTGGTCTCGACAAAATCCGCATAGCGGGCACCGCGCGAAATGGCTTCGAGCGCGAGCGCTCCCGTGCCCGCGAAGAGGTCGAGCACGCGCGCGCCTTCCAGGGGCTCCAGCATACCTACCCATCCGTCTCTCACCATCTCGGCTGTGGGTCGGACGCGCTGCTCCAGCGGTGAGGTGAGGTTCCGTCCGGCCCACTTCCCTCCAACGATTCTCACAGGATCATCCTTGCTCTGTCCATTCCTTCCACATCTCCGGAGCCAGTCCTATGCTAAGCTCATTACCGAAGCGAACCAGCGGGGTCCTGAGTAGCATCGGGTCCTCAACGAGCAGCGGGAGGATCTTCGTCTCAGGAAAATGGGCCACGTGCAGGCCGCGCTCGCGGAAGCGCTTACTCTCGCGGTCCAGGAGCGCCTCACTGCCGAACTTCTGATCGAAGCGCCGCAGCTCACCAGCGGAAGCAGCCCGCTCTTTAAGGTCGACGAAGTGGATCGGGACGCGGCGCTCCTTGAAGAAGCGCTGGGCCTTCTGCGTTTCCCTGCACTTCTTCGTGCCGAAGATCTGAACGTTCATCAGCGAACTATACGGTTTCGCGCGAGGTTGACCACGCCCCAGGCCACCGAGATGTGGATGGGCAGGGCCAGGGCAATCGGTGCGCCGTTTACCTGATCCAGCCATGGCAGGATCTGCAGCACGAATCCCAGAGCGGCCAGTCCCGCTACGCAGAACGCAAGCCACCTGGCTGGACGAACGGCCCATTCGGCCCCGAATGCCAGCGCTGGAATGAGCACGATCAGCGCCAGCGATAGCGGGTTCAGCTGAAACAGATTCTCGTTGCGATACGAGGTGGTGTGATCGGTAAGTGCCCAGAGGGCAGCCAGGATCAGGCCGCCACTTCCCGCGAACAGCGACCACACCACGCTCAGCGAAACGAACCCGCGTCTGGCGGCCAGCCGGCGCGGTGAGAGCCAGCCGAGCAGTGCGATGATTCCGGCGACCAGACCACTCGCGAGTAGATACCCCGATATCCAGTGGGGTGGAGAAGCGGGTACGCCGCTCTTAGTGCTCTCGTACAGCAGCCGCTCCGAGACGACCAGCGGTTCCTCCTGGCCCAACTCGTTCAATACTGTCAGATCATTCAGCGTCGTGCGCAATTTCAACGGCAGGAACATCTCTTCCCAGAGTGAGATGGGCACGTCGACGGGTTGGCCGAGACCCAGCATCAGCCCGGTGTATACCGGAACGTCGTTGCTAGTAAGCCGCCGCGTGTGCGAGCGATAAGTGGCACCAGAAGGAACTCCTGCGGTCTGCTCCTCCAGCCGTCCGCCGAGCACCAGATCGATCGCGTCCCTCACCCGAGTCGAACAGTTGTCGTAGTAGTAGTTGTACAGGTAGTAGCGATTCTCGGGGCGCGCGTTCCACACCAGGAAATCGCGCAGCTCCGCGCGTTCAGCGGGGGTCAAGTTTAGCTCCTGCACCCAGACCGTGCGGTCGGCGCGAATGTACGCCTGTGCCATAAGCTCGGCGTTGAAGCCCTCCATCCAGTACAGCATCCTGCCCTGGGCGAACCGGAGCAGAAAGTTCTCCTGCTGGAAGTCGAACATGCCGTAGTTGTAGGCGATATCGGTCCCGCCAAGCTCGTCGTGGATCCAGATAGCGTTATGCCCGAACCGCTCCCATACGAGGTCGCCCGGCCCCATCGTCATGACGTACACCGTGAGCTGCGAACCCGGCGTGCTGGATACGCCAGGCGCTCGCTGCGAGTACGCCGGTGACAGCGACGCGGCCGCAACCATGAGGGCGAGCGTTAGAACTGTTTTGAATCGCACTGGTGGCAGGGAAACGGAGTGGTTCTGCACGTTGAGGAAATCATGACCGGGTAGGCCGTACAGATAGAAACTACCGGAATCGCGGAGGGAGCGCTACCGGATGCGGAGGCGGGAGGTCCGCGATTCGGGCCTGGATGAGGCTCAGCAGAAAGGGCAGGCGACGGTTCCAGTATTCCCAGCTATGGTCGCCCGGCACCTCGTGGTATTCGTAGGCAAAGCCGCCTGCTTCGAGCGCGGCCGCAACTGCCCTGTTGCCAGTGAGCACCCCGTCCGACGTGCCCACATCCAGGTAAAAGTAAGGGCTTATTGCGGGCTGTGCGGAGCTGATTATGCGCAGGACATCTTCATCCCGACGCGCGGGGCTACCCGCGGGTCCAAAGGCCGAATTGATGCTCGGTGTTTCCGTACGCTCGATCCAGTCGAATGCGCCCGAGAAGCTGCCAGCGACCGAGAATGTGCCCGGATAGAGCAGCCCGAGTTTGATCGCGCCGTACCCGCCCATGCTCAAGCCCGCAATGAAGCGTGCGGCCGGGAACGGCAGTGTACGATAGTTCTCGTCAACAAAAGCGACTACATCTTTGGCGATGTAGTCTTCGAAGCGGAGATCGGGGTTGGTAGCGCTGTTCGTATACCAGGAATCGGCCGCGTCCGGCAGAACGACTATGAGGGGAAGTGATGCTGTATACTCGATCAGATTGCTTCGGACCAGCCAGTCCTCGTAACCACCCCAGAGGCCGTGCAGAAGATACAGCACGGGGTATCTTGTGCCGGTTTCGTGGTAGCTGGCCGGCAGCAGAACGACCGCTTTACGAGCAACTGGCAGCGAGCCCGCTATGGAAACAGAATCGGCGCGCCGCTCGGGTAATTGAGCGGACGCGCCGGTTCCGTAAATCAGCAGCATGACGAGCAGGACGATACCAGTTTTCCTCCGGGCCATGCTTTATCTCCCCCAACTGTAATCAGACCAGTGTAAGACTCCTATCCGCGGAGACCATCTCGCTGAACAGTCCGCAGAGCTCGGGATCGAGCGACCTTCCGGCTTCCCTCTTCATTATATGCAGAGCATCGCTCCCGGAGTAGGCCACCCGGTGGTGTTTATCGCTAGTCAGCGCGCCGAAGACGTCGGCAACCCTGAGAATACGGGCGTTCAGGGGTATCTCGTTGCCGCCTATCCTGTCCGGGTATCCATTCCCGTCCCATCGCTCGTGATGGCTTCGGACCATTGGACGGATCTCGTCGGGAAAGTCCATTTCGGACATCATAGCGTCGCCAAGCACCGTGTGGCTTTGAACCAGCTCGCGCTCGCTTTGCGTCAATGACCCCGGCTTTCCGAGCAGATCCCGCGGCAGCGCCCTGTTGCCAACGTCGCGGGCGATTGCGCCTGCCCGCAGCCAGGTCATATCCCAGCCTGCCATGCCGGCGGCCGCACCTAGCCTGACGGTGTATTCCGCCACGCAATCGCTCCGCATCGAATCGGACGCGTCGGCCCACCGGGCGATGGCTGGGACGTATGTTTCACGCAGGCGGTTGAGTTTCCGGTCGATCTCCAATAGCTCACGACGAGCCTGGAGATCCATGAAGATCTTGTACGCTCTATTCAGGCGCTTTATCCCTTCGGCTTGCCTGCCGCAATCGAGATGGACGAGCGCCCACTCGAGCTGTGTCTCCGCCTGGAGCAACCGGTTCTCCGATACTTCAGCCATCCCCAGCGAAAGCGCCAGGTGCAGGCCAGCCTGCTCTGAGTTGCCGATCTCGCGGTAGAGCATACCGTAGAACTTATAGGCCTCGCCTATCCGCGATTTCGAGCCCAATCGACCAAATAGCTCGACCGCCAGGTCGCAGCTCTGTCGCGCATCCTCATACTGCTGCCGCTTGAGGAACAGCTCGGCGCGGTTCAGCTCGACCAGTCCGACCAGTACCGTGTCACCCGCGCGGCTTGCGAGCTCGTGCGCTTCCGTGAAGTGCGACTCGGCCGCCCGCCATTCTTCCAGGTCCATGTGGGCCATGGCCATATTGATCAGCGCGCCTGCCGCGGTGCTGTCGTCGCCCAGACGTACATGGCGCTCCAGCGCCGAACCATAGCTCGCGAGAGCTACGGCCACATCGCCGCGAATATTGGCCAGGATCCCGAGGTTCTGCTCGGCCATTGCCGCGATCCGCTCGTCGCCGATCTCCTCGGCAATAGCGCTAGCGCGACCGTAGTCCTCTTCAGCCGAGCTCAGCGATCCACGCAACTGCTGGATCGATGCGAGCACCATATACGCTGCGGCCGTATGCTGGAGGAGCCCGTTGGCTTCAGCCACGACGAGACTGGTCTCGCAAGCTTCCAGCGCCAGTTCCAGATCACCGCGCTCGCGATGAACCACACCGATCCGGCGGATAATTTCGGCCGCTTGTCCAGCATCGCCCTCGGTACCTACCAGCTTGAGCGCACCCTCGAGCTTCTCCAACGCCACATCCCAATCACCAGCACGATGGGCGTCGAGGGCGTCACGAAGTAATCCTTCTACCATCTATCCTCCCGGGACAGTGAAAAGGAACGAGGGTGGAAATCAGAATGGTGTAGCAATGACATACTCGGAGAAGTGCCAGAGGTCAGCGCTGGCAGCCTTGCTCGCCGTGTCGATCCTCGTCTCCTGCACTTCGATGAGGCCGTCGGGTCTCAGCCAGGCGATTACCAGCGAACGATCCAGGTTCATGCTGACCTTTTCGAAGCTCGCCGTAAGCGTCACAGGGGCGTGGAAGCCGCGCGCGCCTACATCGATCACTGCGCCGGTCGAATCCGTGCGTGTAGCTGAGAGCGAGAACTCGAGGTCTTTACCATACGGCTTCACCATGGTGAACACCGTCGGCTCCGTCACCGCACCCTCGGGGACGGATAGCGTGTGGCTGCCAATGTGGAGATCACCACTGTCATCAGGCCCGATTACGAAGCTGACTTTCTCGTACGAGCTCGTGCCGTCCTTGATTACCCTGTAGCTCTGTCCCACTACGCTGAAGAGGATCGTGCTCTCCTCGGCTCCACGCAGAAGAGGGCTGATCGGATCTGTGCTGTCGTTACATCCCCACAGGCCAACAGAGATTAGGAGAACGGCAGGAATCGTGAGTAATTTCATCAACTTACGGTGCATAAAGTCTCTCTCGCTGATCGTGTGACCGGCGAGCCGCTCAGGGTTGAGCGGCCCCATCCAGGGGCAGATGGATCGGTGCAGGATCTTTCCCCCCGTTCATAGTTTCGGACGGTGGCCGCAGGACTTTAGGCGGATCTGGTAATGCGGTCTATCAGGTGGGGTCAGCCGGTGAGATCGGTATCCAGCACTTCTCGAACCTTGCGCAGGAGTATGTCAGGCGTGAACGGCTTTTCCAGGAACGCAGTTCCGGGTTCCAGGACGCCGTGATGAACAATGGCCTCGTCTGTGTAACCGGACATGTAGAGAATCTTAGCCGCGGGATGAGTCGCGAAGACCTGCTCACCGAGCTCACGTCCACTCATCCCCGGCATCACCACGTCGGTAAGTAGAAGGTCGACAGGTGATGCGTCCTTTCTTATGAGATTTATCGCCGCCGGCCCGTTCTCGGCTTCCATGACGTTGTATCCGTATCGCGTCAGCACGCGCCGCACGAGGGCGCGAACTGCCAGCTCGTCCTCTACCAGGAGGATCGTTTCATTACCTTCGACCGGACCACCGTCATCTCGTTGAGGTGCTACTTCTAACTCATCTTCGACCCGCGGCAGGTAGATTCTGAAGGTAGATCCGACGCCAATCTCACTTTCCAGCATCACCGAACCGCCACTCTGCTTCACAATCCCGTAAACCGTCGACAGGCCTAACCCCGTACCCTTGCCCTGCTCCTTGGTGGTATAAAATGGTTCGAAGATATGTGCCTGCGTCGCCTCGTCTATGCCGGAGCCGGTATCGCTAACGCTGAGGACCACATACGGCCCAGGTGCAAGGTCGCTCGGCAGCGCGCCGTCGGCGGTGAGCTCGACCTCGGAGGTTTGCACAGTCAGCTCACCACCGCCTGGCATCGCGTCTCGCGCATTGACGGCGAGGTTCAGGACCACCTGCTCCACCTGACCAGGGTCCGCTCTGACCCGGCCAAGGCCATCAGCGAGTTTAGTCGATAGTGTGAAATCTTCTCCTATGAGCCGACGGAGCATGTTCTCCATCTCCGCTACCACCACGTTCAGATCCAGGACTTTAGGCTGGAGCACCTGCTTGCGGCTGAACGCGAGCAACTGTCGGGTGAGGCCAGCAGCGCGGCCTGCGGCACCCTGGATTTCACTGGCGAACGAGCGACGCGGATCGTCGGAATCGAAATCGAGCAGCAGTAGCTCAGTGAATCCCTTTATCGCTGTTAGCAGATTGTTGAAGTCGTGTGCTATGCCTCCCGCTAGACGCCCGACGGCCTCCATCTTCTGAGATTGTAGCAGCTGCTCCTGGCTCTCCTTGAGCGCGGACTCGGCCTCTACGCGTTGGGTTATGTCGCGGGAGTTGATAACAATGCCCCCGACGGCGGCATCATGGAAAAGGTTGTTCGCCTGCATCTCGAAGTTGCGCCAGTGGCCATGAGCATGCCGGAGTCTGATCTCGATGAGATCGCCGGGGCCGCTCTCGCTCACCCTTCTGGAAAACGCGTTCTCCACGCGCTTCACATCGTCGATGTGTATTATGTCGAATGCGGACGTGCCCACGAGAAACTCGGGGGCGTAACCGAGCACGCGTTCCACGGATGGGCTGATGTACCGAATTGTGCCGTCCCGATCCATTATGTGGACGACATCCTGCGCATTCTCGATAAGCGAACGGTAGTGCTCCTCACTGCGCCTCAGCGCTGCCTCCGCCTGTTTCTGCTCCCTGATATCACGAGCGATGACGGAAACGAACTCCACGGCACCGTCTTCGGATTTGTGGGCGAGCATCACCTGGGCTACCGGGACCTCGCTGCCGGTTTCGGTGATGAGCGCCGTCTCACCGCTCCAGATCCCGGTGGCTAGTGCGGTCGGGAGGCCATCCCGAAGCATTCGCTCGGTTTCGGCTTGTGAATAGAGGTCAGGGAAGTTGAGTGCTGAAACGTCATAGTCGGGTGACAGATCCAGCATGCGCCGGCCAGCCCTGTTCAGGTAAAGAACCCTTCCATTCGGATCCAGGGTGCCGACGAACTCCGGCGTTGCATCCAGTATGGTCGCCAGCCGGTGTTCTCCTGATTCGGCACGGCGCAGCGCGGTTACGTCGCGACCCCTTATGATCAGCTCGTCTGCACCGAGCTCGGGCGAGCGGTCAGGAATTTGCAGCTCATACCGGCCCCATGTGCCGTCACTACGGCGCAGCCTGAGCTCCAGTGCATCCTCACAGGATCCCTTCCGAATGGAGCGCGTGAAGCGATCGATCACCTCCGCCGCGTCGTTCGGGTGCACGAGCTCGAATGCGCTGCGCCCGACCAGACCACCCGGTTGGCGACCTAGAGCTTTGCCGACAGAGGGGCTCTCTGCCCGGATTACGCCACCGGTCGTGACTACCACCACCATCTCTGAGGAGCTGGCAACGAGTGCTCGAAGCCGCTCAGCATCCTCCAGATTGCTCATAATAGGTAGATCACAATTTCATGATGGGCACGGCGCACGGGTGCGCACGTAGAAGTGGATCCGGTAGGGAGGGCGGCGACAGGCCCGATGCGGCGTGGAGATTACAGCCGGTTTCGAAGCTAATCTTCTGTTTGCGCTTGTGCAACTTCGGATTTTCCACCACTATCACGAGCGGTTTGTACGCCGGCTTGGGGCTGTTCGCTCCAATCACTTCACCACTATTCGCATGGCGCAACTGTTCCGCGGCCGCGCCGAATCCGACGGCGGTCGCGCACTAGAAAAAGAGCTCCAGGCGCTGGAGCGACAGGTCAGGACCGCCTCACCCGGCTACGAGACGCAGTTTCTGAACCGGGCGGCCTCGCTCTGCGTCCGGGCCGGTGAGCCGCGCCGTGCGCTCGGCTACCTGGGTCGCGCGATCGACGCCTACCTCGAGTCGGGCAGGTTCAGCGCTGCGGAAGTCGCCTGCAACAAACTTCTGGAGATAGCGCCCAACGCGGTACGCGCTCGCTGCACGCTGGCATGGCTCTCCATAGGTAAGGGCTACCGCGCCAGCACGGAACGGGAGATATCTCATTACGTCAAGGCCGCGCGGCGATCTGCCAATGAGACGCTGGCCGCAAAACAGCTGCGGATGATGGCAGAGGCGGCGACCAGCGCGGATCTACGGGAAGTGATAGCCGACCATTTGCTGGATCTGGGCGACTCCGAGGGCGCCGACCTTGTCTTCGGGCGCGTCTACGCCGAGCGGAATGGCCTTCGGCGCGAACGCGTTGCCGACGAGGGCGAGCTCTGGGCAAGGCTCCTCCGTGCAGCGCTCATGGGACCGCAGGAGCTCAAAGCTCAGTCCGGCTCGGGCGATTCCGAGGATGGGGGTGCCGACGTCCTCCCATCGCTCTGAAACTCTACGTGACCGCTTCAATTTTTTCCCTCCCGGAGTGTAATGTTCAAGGATGACCTGTTGAGAGATCGGGTGGTGCTGGTTACCGGAGGCGGGTCGGGTCTGGGGCTCTCGATGTCGAAGCGTTTCGCCCAACTTGGAGCCCACGTTGCGATTACCGGACGGAAGGCTGAACGCCTGGAGAGCGCTGCCGAAGAAATAGGCTCCGCTGGCGGTCCGGTTTTCACTCACGCCGCTGATGTGAGAGATTTTCAGCAGGTAGAATCGCTGGTACTCGCGGTGGAAGAGTCGCTCGGTCCGGTAGACATCCTGATCAACAACGCGGCAGGAAACTTCCTGGCACCTACCGAAGACCTATCGCCGAACGCCTTCAACGCTGTGGTTCAGACCGTACTCTACGGGACGTTCCATTGCACCCTTGCCGTTGGCCGCAGAATGATCGAGCGGGGGACCGGCGGCAGCATCCTCAACATAGCCACAACGTATGCCTGGACCGGATCGGCATTCGTCATCCCATCCGCGGCGGGAAAGGCCGGGGTGCTGGCGATGACGCGGTCGCTCGCGGTGGAATGGGCGACGTACGGGATCAGGGTAAACGCGATTGCTCCGGGCCCGTTCCCTACCGAAGGAGCCTGGAGCGCGCTTATGCCGACGCCAGAAGTGGAGGCACAGGCGAAGGCCAGGATACCCATGGGAAGGTTCGGCGAGCACGAGGAACTCACCAATCTTGCGGCATTCCTTGTTTCCGACGCCGCGCCGTTCATCAACGGCGAGTGCGTGACTATAGACGGTGGAGAATGGCTCGCATCGGGCGGTGAGTTCAATCACCTCACGCAGGTTCCCAGGGAGCAGGTCAAAGGGGTCATGCGCAGGATGCGCAGGTAGTCTCCAAACCTATCCAACCAGCACCACCCCATGCGCACCTGCATCCTCGCTATTGGCGACGAGATCGTCGCCGGTACGACACTGGACACCAATTCCGCTTTCATAGCCGGGCAGATCCGCGCCGTCGGCGCTGAGCCGATCGGAGGCTTCTCCGTCGCCGATGATGAGGCGGCGATGGCGGCTGCCATTGAACGCGCGCTCGCGGATGCCGATCTCGTCATCACCACCGGCGGCCTCGGCCCCACGGCGGACGACCTCACGACCGCGGTTGTCGCGCGGATCGCCGGCATGCCGCTCCAGCTACACGAACCGTCGCTCCGCCTGATAGAGGAGCGGTTCCGCAGCCGCGGCATCGAGATGTCCCCGAACAACCGGAAACAGGCGATGTTCCCGGAGGGCAGCACCGTAGTGCCGAACCCCATTGGCACGGCCCCAGGATTCATAACCGCTCTGCAGCGAAACGGCGGCGAGCGCCATGTGATCTGTCTGCCGGGCGTGCCGCGCGAAACGGAGCGGATGGTGCCGGAGACTGTAATCCCCTGGATAGCGGACAGGAACCCGCGCGAGCGTTTCGCGTCCCGCGCTTTCAGCACTTTCGGCCTCGCTGAGGCGAAGCTCGACGAGCTTATGGTTGGAGTGATAGACCCGTCGGAGGCGCGCCTGGCGTTTCGCGCGGCATTCCCGCGCGTTCAGGTCCGGCTGACGGTTCGCGGAGCGCCGGGTGCGGACCTCGAAGGGCGATTGGATGCGCTTGCGCCAAGGGTTCGCGAGCGCCTTGGCACGTACCTGTACGCTACCGGCGACGCAGGAATGGAGGATATGGTCGGTGCCGCACTTCGTGAGCTTAAACTCACGCTGGCGGTCGCGGAGTCGTGCACGGGCGGCCTGATCGGTCACCGGCTCACGGACGTAGCGGGCGCCTCCGCCTACTTCCTGCTGGGGGTCGTAGCGTACTCCAACATCGCCAAGGAGTCACTGCTCGGCGTGCGCGCGGAGACGCTCGCGGCCCACGGCGCGGTCAGCACCGAGGTGGCGGAGGAGATGGCGCGGGGCGTCAGGGCCGCGGGCGGGGCCGACCTCGGACTCGCCACGACAGGGGTTGCGGGGCCGGGCGGGGGCACACCCGCAAAGCCGGTTGGTACGGTTTGCATAGCCCTGGCCTGGGACGGCGGCATCTGGTCGCACCGCTACCAGCTGGGCGACCGGAGCCGCGATTGGGTCAAGGCTATGGGCGCCCAGCTAGCGCTGGACCGCGTCCGCCGTTGGGGGCTGGGTGAGCGCTAGGGGACCACGCACCCTTCGGTCCGGCGAGTATCGGTCACGTGGATGATCTTCCACCCATCGGGCCCCCTGAACAGGTCCAGGGCATTCACGCCGCAGTGGCTCAACGTATCATCCACATGAAAAGCGTACCGCATCCATGCTGTGGCGAGATTCCCATCGAGCTGAACAGTTATATCGCCTATCCGCTCGTCCCATACCTCGTCGTGCGGCTCGCCGACCCGCGCCGCGAAGTCGTCTGCCTCGATCATCCCCAACGTGGGAGTGCCATTCCTTATGGAAACCGACATTAGCCGAGCGTCGGGGTGAAAGGCGGCGCTTACGGCGGCGCCGTCACCAGCACGCATCCCGTCGAAGAGCCGTTCGATGACTTCCACGACTTCGCGCTCCGCGTCTGTCTGCGCAACTGATTGTGCCGGAATTGCCAGCGTCAGCAATAGGAGCAATCCGAAGATTTTCATACATGTACCCTCATGTAATTTTTGGGCGGGCGGGAGATTATCTCTCAGAAAGTGACGCGGTCCGAATCGATCGCGCAAGATCATTGCGTGGGGAAGTGGCTCCGTCCTTGACGAACGCCCCGGCCGGAGCATCTTGAACAGGGCGGGCCGGCCGGCGCGGTCGACTTCTGAACCCCGAGCACCACGGCGTGTTCGGACCAATTCGGTGAACTGTTGAAAGCCAATAAAAATACCACACCCGAAATAGTGCTGATTACCGGGGCGAGCGCGGGTATCGGGAAGGCCTGCGCGCATGCGTTTGCAGGGGCGGGTGCGCGGTTGATCCTGGTCGCGCGCCGGCAGGATCGGCTGGAAGATCTCGCCGAACAACTTTACGTCGAGCACGCTGCAGAATCACATCTCCTGGTGCTGGACGTGCGGGACGCGGGGATTGTCACGCAGGTTCTGTCGCAGCTCCCCGATGAGTGGAGCGCGGTCGACGTCCTTGTCAACAACGCCGGACTCGGTCGCGGGCTGGAGAAGCTCCAGGAGGGCGACCTCACCGACTGGAACGAGATGATCGACACCAATGTTAAGGGCCTGCTCTACGTCACTCGCGCGCTAGTTCCCGCCATGGTGGAGCGCGGCCGCGGTCACGTCATCAATGTAGGTTCCACCGCGGGCCACGAAGTCTACCCCGGCGGTGCGGTCTACTGCGCCACCAAACACGCGGTGGGGGCGATCACGCGCGGCCTTCGGCTGGACCTCTTCGGTACCCCCGTACGCGTCAGTAGTGTCGATCCCGGTCTGGTAGAAACCGAGTTCAGCATAGTTAGATTCCGTGGTGACGAGGAGCGCGCCGGGCAGGTATACAAGGGATATCAACCACTCAGACCCGAGGATGTTGCCGACGCGATCCTTTACGCCGCCACCCGCCCGCACCATATCAACATAGACGAGATCATCATTAAGCCGACGGCGCAGGCGTCGAGTACGATGGTTGATAGGGGATGAAAAGAGCTATCAGCTATCAGCTATCAGCTATCAGTTTACTACTCGGGCCGCCGCCGCTAATGTGTCCAGACCGGAACTTATCCGGGCTGATAGCTGATAGCTGCTAGCTGATAGCTGATAGCTCCCACCATGTTCTACCTCCGCGTCGCACTCTCCCTCGCTGGCTTCCTCGCCGCCTCGATCTATGGCGTCGCCATTGCCGTGCTCAGGCGCGACAAGCGGTGCGTGGCTCATGACTATGCACAGATGATGGTGAGGCTGATGCGACCGCCGCTGGGGTTGAAAGTGGAGGTCGAGGGGCGCGAGAAGCTTTCGCAGACGCGGCCATGCATCTACATCGCCAACCACCAGAGCGCCTACGACGTTCCAGTTCTGGCGGAGCTGTATCTGCCGGATACCGTCGTTATCGGGAAGAAGGAGCTGGCCAACATCCCGTTTTTTGGATGGCTGTACCGGGTGACTGGTAACATAATGATCGACAGGAAGGATACCGAGCGAGCTGTGGGCCGGCTGAGAGAAGCGGAAGAGGCCGTGCGGACGCGCGGTGTGTCCATCTGGATTTTCCCGGAAGGTACACGCGGAAAGGTCGCCGGTGAGCTCCTGCCTTTCAAAAAGGGCGCTTTCTATATGGCCATAGCCACGGGCATTCCGCTTGTCCCGGTGGTTGTCGCACCGTTGCGGGGCCTGTTCAACCTGGAGGAGCGCGAGCTGCACTCCGGCACCGTGCACGTGCGGGTCCTCGACGGCATACCGACCGCGGGTCTAACAGATGCGGATCTCGCGTCGCTGATCGACACCGCGCGAACGCGTATGTCCAACGCTCTGCGGGATCTGGCGGAGAAACAGACCACACAGCGTTGAGAGGCGTCACACCGGCGGAACTTCCGGCTCGGGCTGGAACACTATGCGGACCCGATCTTCCATTGTGGGATCCACAGGACCGCCGGTATACGCCGGGAGCTGAGCGACCTCCTTCGCATCGAGCTGCCGGACCCACACATCTTTGCCGCGCTCGCGCAGGTCCACGAACTCGGTGGGGATGAGCACGTGGCGATCTTCCTTCAGGAGGAACAGGTCGTCGGCGAGGTCCACATCCAGATACCGCACCTTTGTAGTTTCCGGATCGACGAGCATCTCCGTTACCTGACCCACTCGCTCGCCGTCGGCACCGAAAACGTTCCAGCCACGCAGATTCGGAGCGTCCTTCGCCAGGCGGAACTCTCTGGCATCCTTTAGTGGAAGAATGCGTGCGTCACTCGGTGCCGCCACATTCCTGGACGCCTGTTCGCCGCCGTAGTAGCGAGGATGAGCAAGCGCCATCTCGTCCAGCAGCGCGCGTGTTAGCGGTACGTCGGCATCATACGCGGGCAGGCCGCGCACCTGCTCACGCGACCAGCGGTGTACCACCAGAGCTTCCGCGTTGTGCCAGTCCACAGTTTCGACTGGCAGGAGGACGTGGTTCTTGAGGACACCCAGTCTAACATCCAGGAACCGGAGCGTTCCGTTCCGGTCTATGAGCAGGTCGGCGACATTCCCTACCCGCTCGCCACCGGCGTCGATGACATCCAGCCCGACCAAGTCCCGCGTTCGGAGAACCTCGACGCGCGGCGATGTGCCTTCCGGCATTCCCACCTCCACTTTTAAGGCATATTCGTGTTACGGGCGGCCGAGCCGTCACTCCCAAGGACGGCCGCTGAACAATCTCGACGCTCCGAGGTGCACAATTCGTGCACCGATTGTGGCCCGCCGCCCTGTCA
>DASSKB010000100.1:0-3374 GCA_035690925.1 Longimicrobiaceae bacterium | reverse complement strand
CTGTACCTTGCGCCGCACGTCGTCCAGTGAGGTGTCGTAGCTCTGGTTGATCTGCGCCCATCCGGTGATGCCGGGGAGCACGCGCTGCCGCTGGCTGTAGTACTCGACCTCCTCACGCAGTGTCTCGAAGATCTTGGGCTGCTCGGGCCGCGGGCCGACTATGTTCATATCGCCCTTGAGCACGTTCACCAGCTGCGGAAGCTCGTCCAGGCGGTACTTGCGGAGGACGTTGCCGATCGGCGTGATCCTGTCGTCGCCGTGCCTCGCCCAGATCTGGACACTGTCGTCGCCTGCCCGCATCGTGCGGAACTTGTACATGGCGAAGAGTCGTCCGCCGAAATCCACCTTCCGCCGGCTGCGCCAGAGCGGGTCGTCGCCGTTGCGCCTGTCCAGACCGACCCTCGTCTGCGTATAGAAAATCGGGCCGGGCGAGCTGAGCTTGATCAGTATCGCGATCACGAGCATCAGGGGCGCCGCTACGATCAGTCCTATCACGGCCGCTACCACGTTGAGTGCTCGCCTGCCGTCGAAGCCTGCCCAGCTGGTGAATCTCTGCGGCGCTATGGCTCCAACCGACACTTTGTTGCCGGCGGACAGACCCCGAAAAGGGTATTCAGCGGTTGCCGGGACCTCGGCTACTTCGCATATGACATCTGCTGCGGAGTTCATGCAGATCGCTCCACGGGTGACAAGTTGACGATTGGAATCTTTCGACTATCGGTGCGACGCGGAAGGCGGAGATTGCAATGCCTATGCTTGACCGTGGCGGGGTGATTACACTTTTATAAGTGCTTGTATGTTATAGACTTACGCTAGTGGTCGGGTGCGGGGGGCTGTCGCGAAAGCGTGGCGGGGGACCTACTGGTGTGGGGCGGATACAACAACCGCTGCCGATGTGTGGCATCGATGCTCAGGGGCGCGGGACGGGCTCGACCTCGAGTGTGAAGTAGAAGCGCGTGCCCCAGCCAGCCGAGGTCTCGAGCTCCAGGTGACCACCCATCCCCGTTACCAGGCGCCGGCAGATGGAGAGGCCGAGGCCTGCGCCGGAGAAGCCGACGCGATCACGGGCGATATTCGTGCGAAAGGGTTCGAAAAGGTGCTCGCGCGTGGCCTTGTCGATGCCATTGCCCGAGTCGCGCACGGAGAATTCTATGCGGCCATCACCCAGCTGCCGCGCCTCGAGCTCCACGAATCCTTTTTCGGTGAACTTTATGGCGTTGGTGGTGAGGTTGAGGAGCACCCGGCTGAGCGCGAGTGGGTAGCCGAGCCATTCGTCGTTCTCGGGACCCCGGCGGTGCAGGACAATCTCCTTCTCCTCGACCATAGGACGGACGAGGTCGCAGATGGCATCGAACGTATGTCCGATCGAAAAGGGTGACGGACCTTCTTCGATGAGCGATTTGCCGCCGCGCGCAAGCTCGATGACATCGCCCGCCATCGATACGAGCGTGAGTGCGGCACTGTAAATTATCCCCAGCTGCCGATGCTGGAGGTCGTTCAGGCTACCACTATGACCGTTGCGGAGGGTTTCGGACAGGAAGAGGATCGAGGTGAGCGGTGACCGAAGGTCGTGCGCCAGCTCCACCATGAGCTCGGGGCCGCGCAATGAGGATAGGCCGGCAAGAAAAGAGTTGTGGTTGGTACCCTTCTGGACCGCGTCCTGTATGCGTTCCAGCTCTTTCAGCAGCTCGAGGAGGTCTTCGGGAGACGGGCAGATGGATGACGACGAGTCGCTGAGCAGCTCGCTCCGGAGTCCCTGAACCAGATGGGAGAAGAGGAGGATGTCAGGGGTGGTGAAGCCGGAAAAATCGGGGAGAGGCGAGCCTTCAAGGAGCTCGATCAGGAGATCGAGGTACTCTTCGGCGCGGGCATAGTCGAAGCCATGCCCCACGGTGCGCTCGGAAAGGCCGGAAAGGAGTCTGTCTACCGCGCTTCGCAGCGCGGGTGACTTGAGATTCAGACCGACGTATTCCCTCGAATTCGCCACTCGCTCTGCTGCTGGCTCAGGGGAGGATCGCCGGCTCCGGCCGCAGCCTGATCAGCCGACCTGATAACCATATCGCGTTGCAGCCCATGCTTGTCCATGAGCCGGTAGAGCGTAGTGCGGTCCACTCCCGCCATCTTCGCCGCGCGGGACATGTTGGCGCCGGCCCGACCGATAAGGCTGCTGAGGTATTGCAGCTCGAATTCTGCGATGATGCGCTCGCGAACCTTATGATACTCCCCATCGAGGTGCTCCGCCAGTCCCAGCCAGCTCTTGCCGTTGCCGTTTCCTGCTGGACTCGCGTGTGAGCCGTCCAGCTGCGGGAGGTCGTCAGGTTGAATAACCTGCCCCGGGTCGAGCAGAACTACGGCGTGCTCGATGACGTTCTGGAGCTCGCGGACGTTACCGGCCCAGTGCCTGGCGTTGAGCGACTGGATCGCTTCCTTGGTAAAGGTCGGGATCTCCGCGCCCTTCTCGCGGTGCTTGCGCCAGTAGACCTCCATGAAGTGCTCGGCCAGTACGGGGATGTCCTCCACGCGCTCGCGCAGCGGCGGTATGTGGATGGGCACCACCGAGAGGCGGTAGTACAGATCCTTCCTGAGAACGCCCTCGTCCACCGCCTCGCGCGGATCGCGGTTGGTGGCGGCCACAAAGCGGACATCCACCTTCGCGTCCATGCTCTCACTGCCCACCCGCCGCACTATGCCGTCCTGGATGACGCGCAGCAGCTTGGCCTGCACCGGCTGCGTCATCTCCGTGAGCTCGTCCAGGAAGAAGGTGCCGCCGTTGGCGGTCTCCAGCAGCCCCGGCTTGTCGCGCACAGCTCCGGTGAATGAGCCCTTCACATGCCCGAACATCTCCGACTCGAGGAGTGTTTCCGGCAGTGCCGCGCAGTTTACCGCCACCATCTGCCCGTCCACACGACGGCTGTGATGGTGGATGAACTGCGCGAAGACCTCCTTGCCGCTGCCGCTCTCGCCCGTCAGGAACACCGAGGCATCGGTCCGCGCGACCTTCTCCGCGAGGCGGATGGCGTTCACGAACGCCGGCGAGCGACCCAGGAGAGTAAGCGTTTTGCTGTGACCGAACTCGCTCTGGAGCTTCCGGTCTTCCTTAGCGTGGACCTTTTTGGAGGCGATGATGTGCCGCGCACGGCCAAGCAGTACCTGGAGGTGCGTGGCGGTGAACGGCTTGGGCAGATAATCCCACGCGCCCAGCCTGAGCGCCTCGACGCTCGACTCCACGTTCGCGTTGCCCGTCATTATAACCGCCAGCGTGTCCGGACTCGTCTTCAGACAGATCTGAAGCAGCTCCATCCCCGGCACGTGCGACATATTCAGGTCGAGCAGCACTATGTCGACGCGACTCCGCTGCAGGAGATCCCGCGCAT
>DASSKB010000099.1:0-12911 GCA_035690925.1 Longimicrobiaceae bacterium | reverse complement strand
TCGAGATCTACACGATGGCGATTCCTTACTTCGAGGAAGCTATCCAGATCGCCACCGCGGCCGGCAGAGAGGACATTGTCAACTTCGCCCGCGTAGGTCTTGCGCGCGCATATCTCAACATCGGCGGTCATGAGGCCGACGTGATGCGTTATGCAGGTGAGGTCCCGCAGGATTTCGCCTGGTGGGCCTACTACGAGCTCAATTCGGGCGAGAACAACCTCTACGGCGATACTCACGGCGAGAACCACAACGTGGGCGTTCACCCGGACTTCCTTAACGGGGAGTTTGGTGACACGATGATCGTCGCGACCCAGACCGATCCACGCGTACAGCACACGCCCAACTGGTCGCTCGGGCATAATGGCCTCACGCAGCTGTATTCGCCGTTTCAGGGAATCCGGTACAGCGGCTTCAATGGTGAAACCATAGCGAATGGTGGCAGCCCCGCGGAGTTCGACCGCGTTACCGATATCCAGATCGCATCGGGCATCGAGGCGCTTCATCACTACTACGAAGCCGCCGGGCCGAACGGTACGGGGCCAGCCGGAACGACGCTCGAGTTCGTGAATGCGCGCCGGGCGTTCGGGAATCAGCCGCCGGTGGACCTCTCCGGCGAAGCACTTATGGCCGAGCTGCGCGAGCAGCGTGGCAAGGACTTCTATCTGGGCGGCCTTCGCCTGGGTGACCTGCGGCGCTGGGTGCGGCAGGGCGTTGGTCCGGCGAACGAGATCTTTCCGTCGGGCCCTCACGTGAACGAGCAGTGGGGTGACTACGGGACAGCTACCTGCTTCCCGCTGCCGCTCGCCGAGTATGAGGGTAATCCGAACCTGGAGAACCCGCATACCTGATAGTTGGATCGGCTACCCGGTGCGCCGCCTGGCGCGCCGGGTAGCCGGTGTAGTCCCACCCTTACTTTCAAAAGCGGGAACGGTAATGCTTTATCGCTCCCCGTCTCCGATCCTCCCGAGCCATCAGGGGTAGGTTTGATCTGCTTTCTGTCCGATCGACGCAGTCTCACACTCGTAGCTTTCCTGTCGCTTCTCTCCTCTCCCCTCGCCGCGCAGGTGCCCGATTCGGCCAAAGATTCCGGCTGGGAAGTCACACAGGCGCGCGGCGATGTGCGGGAGATAGATTTCACAACCGACGAGGGCACGTGGATGTCTGTCGATCTATCGCCTGACGAGCGATGGATCGTTTTTGATATGATGGGGCATATCTACCGCGTGCCAGCGGGTGGCGGGGAGGCGGAGAGCCTGACACAGAGTAGCGGGGTAGCCTATAACATCCAACCGGCGTACTCGCCTGACGGGCAGTCGATCGCCTTCATCTCCGACCGCGAGGGCCAGAACAACCTCTGGGTGATGGATGCCGATGGCTCGAATCCGGAGGCAGTCTTCACCGATATGGACGAGCAGGCCAGCACGCCTGTCTGGACGCCTGACGGGCAGTACATCATCGTCACACAATCGAGCGGAATCTGGATGTACCACCGTGACGGTGGCGGCGGAATCGAGCTCATCAGCGACGATGAGGTCTCGAATCCAGGTTGGCCTTCGGTATCCGCAGATGGCCGATACCTCTATTTCCACTCCGAAGTAGGCCGCGGGGCACCGCTGGACGGCAACGTCCAGCTTCGCCGGTACGATTTCGAGACCGGTGATATAGTCGACCTCACGTCAGGCGAGGTAGGCGGAACAGCATCGAGCCGGCTCTCGAGCGGCGGCGCCTTCGCGCCCGAGATCTCACCCGACGGCCGCTACCTGGCCTACGGCCGCAAGATCCCTGACGGTACGATATCATACGCTGGTCTGGAATACGGGCCGCGGACGGCGCTCTGGATTCGGGATCTGAGAACGGGCGAGGAGCGGAAGGCGATGGACCCTATCGCCAACGCGACGCAGTCCGGCACAAGCATAATCCCGGGCTATGACTGGACGCCTGATGGCAGTGCCATCGTGATCTCGCAGGGTGGCAAGATTCGGCGGCTGGACGTGCAGACCGGCGTGGTCGAAACCATTCCCATGGAAGCCAGGGTTCAACGGACCATATCCGAGCAGGCCTACACATCGTTCCGCATAAGCGACGGCCCGTTCCAGCCTAAGTTTTTGCGGTGGCACACCGAATCGCCGGACGGCACGATGCTGGCCTTTCAGGCAGTTGGCCAGGTATGGGTGATGGAGCTGCCGGACGGCGAGCCGCGTCGGCTGACGCCCTCATCGTACGGCGATGACGAGTTCGGTATCGTCGAGTACGCACCAGCCTGGTCACCTGACAGCCGGTCGATAGCATTCACCAGCCTCAACGCTCGCAACCAGGGACATATCTGGAAGGTGGATGCCGGCGGTGGTACGCCGCAGCAGATCACCACCGCTCCGGCCTTCTATACGAACCTCGAGTGGAGCCCGGATGGTCGATCCATCATCGCCATTCGCGGCGGCGGTGCGACCGCGCGGGGCCGAACCGTCACGGCCAATTCGTTCTTCGAGATAGTTCGCGTTCCCGCTGATGGCGGTGAGGCTGAGTTCGTAACGACAATATCCAAGCCCACGGGTATGAGCCCGGGAAGCTACGCACGCCGCGCGATACCTCGGCCCTCATTTGGGCCGGACGGGCGGATATTCTTCCCCGATCCCACCGACGAGGGGCCGGACGACGGTGGCGTGGTTACGTCGCTCGTCTCGGTCGCGCCGGATGGATCCGACCGGCGCGTTCATCTCACGCTTCCCAACGCCGTCGACGTGACCCCGTCACCCGACGGGCGCTACGTCGCATTCGAGCAGGGCGGCAATGTTTACGTGACGCCGTTCCCGCGAAAATGGGTGGGTCGTGAGCCGGTGCACATGGACAAGTCGGACGGTAAACTCCCGGTAGAACAGCTCACCTTCAGAGGCGGCCTGTTCCCGAGCTGGCAGAGCGCTTCAACGCTGGAGTTCGGCAACGCGAACGAGCACTTCACTTACAATGTTCTCACCGAGGAGCGGGACAGCACGCTGATCGAGTTCACTGTGCCCACGGACCGCGCGCAGGGCACCGTCGCCCTGGTCGGCGCGCGCATAATTCCGATGAATCCGGATGGCCCCGAGGTCATTCCCAGTGGCGTCGTCGTTGTGCAGGACGGCCGCATAAGCTGCGTGGGCGCTACCAATGAATGCGACACATCCGGCGCCGACCGCGTCATCGATGCCAGTGGCAAGACGATCATGCCGGGCATCATCGACATGCACGCGCATCACTATCGGGAGAATCGCGGTCATCGCCCGCCAAATGACTACGAGTCGGCCATATACCTGGCCTACGGAGTTACCACGAACCTGGACAACTCCATGTGGTCGCAGAACATCTTCCCGACCGCCGAGCGTATTCGGGCCGGCCGACTTATCGGCCCACGCACCTACAGCACAGGCGACCCGCTATACGAGGGCGATGGCCCGGACCAGAACGAGATCAACAGCTACGACGACGCGAAGAACAACGTGCTGCGGCTCAAGTCGTGGGGAGCGGTTTCCATCAAGCAGTACTCGAACCCGCGCCGCGATCAGCGGCAGTGGATTATCGATGCCGCGCGTGAAGCTGGCATAATGGTGACCGGCCACTGGCGGCCGGGCATCATCATGGACGGTCACACGGGTCATGAGCACGCATTTCCGTACGTGCCGCTTTTCGACGATATCACCAACTTCTACGGCCAGGCGGACGCCGTCTATGTCCCCACCATGGTCGTGAGCGGGCCGGGCCCGTCGAACCTCGAGTACTGGATTGCCGAAAGCAAAGTCTGGCAGGACGACAAGCAGCAGCGTTGGATGCCGTGGCGCAACCTCACATTCATGAGATGGCGCGAGCTCCGCCCACCCACCGACTACAGCTTCCCGCTGGTCGCGCAGGGCATGAAGGAGATTATCGAGGCGGGCGGATGGGGGTCTATTGGCGGGCACGGTGAGCACCACGCGCTCACGCCGCACTGGGAGATATGGATGGCAGCCGAGGCAATGGGCGAGATGGACGCGCTCAGGGTCGCGACAATGCACGGCGCTCACTTCCTGGGTGCCCAGGAAGACGTAGGTTCGCTCGAGGAGGGGAAACTGGCGGACCTGCTGGTGCTCAACTCCAATCCGCTGGAGGATATCCGCAGCACCGCCGACATACAGTACGTGATGAAGGATGGAAGGATTTATCAGGCGGACACCCTCGATGAGGTCTGGCCGGATGCCGGGCCGTTCGGGCCCTACTACTGGCTCGATGAGGGTGCTTTTGTGGATGACACAATTCCCATTGACGTGCCGTGACGGTCACGTCATAAACCGCATCAGGAGATCGACGCGATGTTGAACCATGCACCCGTCATTCCCGCGTACGCGGGAATCCAGCGTCGTTCAAGTGAGGGACACTGGATGCCCGCTTGCGCGGGCATGACAAGCCGCTTGCTGACCGTGCTTCTGCTGGTCCCGCTGACCGCGACCTCGGTGGCTGCGCAGGCGCCGCGCCCGATGACGATCGTGGATCTCATCAACGTCCCGTCCGTTTCGAACCCGGAGCTTTCGCCGGACGGCTCCCAGATCGTCTACGTCCAGAGCAATGCGAACTGGGACGAGAACAGGACCATCTCCCACGTCTGGCGCGTGAACGCGGACGGCACGGATCCGACCAAGCTGACTGTAGGCAAAGAGGGGCAGGGCAGTCCTCACTGGTCGCCGGACGGTTCGTCGATAGCGTTCCTCGCCGATAGGGACGAGTCCGGCCCGACCCAGATCTTCCTCCTGCCCACCGACGGCGGCGAAGCGCTGCCGCTGACTGATCATGTGACCTCGGTGGGGGATATCGCCTGGTCGCCGGACGGCCGCTGGATCTACTTCACGGCGGATGATGACGAGACCGCCGCGGAGAAGGCGCGCGCGGCAGTAAACGACAACGTCTACGCGTTCTCGGAGGATTGGGAGTACACCCATCTCTGGCGCGTTTCTGTGGCTGATGGTACGGAAGAGCGCATCACCAGCGGCGACTTCAATGTTCGGGGCTTCGAGATCGCGCGCGACGGCAGCCTGATCCTTCACAGCCGAACTCCCACTCCACACCGTGACGACGGTCCCAAGTCCGAGTTATGGGTGATGGCTATGGACGGCGGGAATGCGCGCCAGCTCACCCAGAACACCACGGGCGAGGGTGGAGCTGAGCTATCGCCCGACAATTCCCGGATCCTATTCGTTGCCAACGCGAACGGCGATCTGGATTACTATTACAACGACAAGATATTCCTTCTGCCAGCTTCCGGTGGCGCGCCCGAGCTTTTCCTACCCGACATGCCCCACGAGGTCGGTGGGGCGACCTGGTCCGCAGACGGCAGCTCGATCTACTTTACTGCGAATACCGGTGTTCGCCAGGAGCTGTTCGCGGCGGACGTTGCTACCAGGGAAGTTACCCAACTCACGCGCGGTGATCATTCTGTATCCGACTGGAGCTACTATCCGGAGCTTGGCCGCCACATCTTCTCCATAAGCTCCCCCACCAATGCGGGTGACCTCTGGACGCTTGCTGAAGGAGAGTCCGCGCCAGAGCGGATGACGAAGTTCTATGACCATCTCGCTCAGGATTTTCGCCTCCCGGAAGTGGAGGCCATCCAGTGGGAGGGTGAGGACGGGGTGATGGTCGAGGGACTGCTCTACTATCCTCTCGATTATCGGGCGGGTCAACCCTACCCGCTCGTCGTGCAGACGCACGGTGGTCCGGCATCTTCCGATCAGTTCAGCTGGCACTCGGCGCACGACTATGTGCCGGTTCTCGCGGCGCGCGGTTACGCGGTGCTTCAGCCCAACTATCGTGGCAGCACGGGCTATGGCGACGACTTCCTGCGCAACATGGTCGGCAGCTACTTCGATCAGTCGCACAAGGACGTAATGGCTGGTGTGGACTACCTCATCGACCAGGGAATAGTGGACGGTGACCAGCTCGCGAAGATGGGTTGGAGCGCGGGCGGTCACATGACCAACAAGATCATCACCTATACCGACCGTTTCAAGGCCGCCTCGTCTGGCGCGGGTGCCGTCAACTGGGTATCCATGTATGGCCAGAGCGATACGCGGGTGTACCGAACCCCGTGGTTCGGCGGCACGCCCTGGAAGGGCGGCGACGCGGTCGAGAAGTACCTCGAGGCCTCACCCATCTTCGATATGTACAAGGTCACTACCCCGACGATAGTTCTTGTCGGCGAGGACGACGACCGGGTGCCCATGCCGCAGTCGGTCGAGCTCTACCGCGCGCTCAAGGCGAACGGAGTCCCGACCCATCTTTATGTCGCGCCCGGCCAGGGCCACGGCTGGCGTGAGCTTCAGCAGCGTCTCTTCAAGGCCAATGTGGAGATAGACTGGTTCGAGCGGTGGGTCAGGAACCGCGAGTACACCTGGGAGTTATCTCCCGTACATCCGGGGCAGAGCAGTTTCGCGTCCACAGGAAATTAGTGCGGAGCATTTGTATACCTATTCAGTCATGCCCGCGTATGCGGGCATCCAGTGTCGTTCTCTGCCACAACCACGACTCTGGATCCCCGCTTCCGCGGGGATGACGGGCAGTCCTACTCCAACTCGACTACGTAATGCGATCAATCATTGCCCTTCTCCTCGCCTCCACGGTGGCCGCGTGCGCCCCGGCGGTTCGCGCCAATCCCTCACCGTCGCAGGCTCCTGAGAGCAGCGACGGCGAGCAGGCGTCTTATTCCAGCATAACCGATGGCGCGGTAACGGAGACGGGAATATTCACCGTCCACCAGAGGGACGGTAAGCTGTTCTACGAGATCCCCCAGGCTCAGCTCGAGAAGCCGTTCCTCTGGGTAACCCAGATCGCCAAGGCGCAGGAAGGTACCGGGTACGGGGGGACCTCGGTGGGCGAGCTAGTGGTTAAGTGGGAGCGTAACGGCGACAACATCCTCCTGAGGCAGGAGACGTACGGCCTCATGGCGCCGGACTCCATCTCAGCCGCGTACGGGGTGGGCGCCGCTACGTTCCCACTGGTCGTCGCCTCGTTCCCCATCGAGACCACGTCGCCGTCCGGCGCACCGGTCATAGATGTGACCGAGCTCTTCACTGAAGAAGTTCGGGAGATATCTCCGCGCGGCCGGCTCGGTAACGTTCGATCGCTCGATGCGGACCGCAGCTTCCTCGAACGCGTCGCCGTGTTCCCGGAGAACATCGAGGTCGAGGCGACCCTCACTTTCGAGATGAATCAGTCCGCCGATACACCGCGGTGGGAGCGACCGCCCCCGACCATCTCCGCGCTCGTGCACCACAGCATGGTCAAGCTGCCCGACGATCCGATGATGCCGCGCCTGGCGGATGATCGAGTCGGCTTCTTCACCGTGAATCAGCGCGACTATTCGCTCTGGAACTCGGTAGAGAACAATACCCGCTTCGCCGTCACCTACATAACCAAGTGGCGTCTCGAGAAGAAGGATCCGTCAGCTGCGGTATCGGAGCCGGTGAAGCCAATTGTCTACTATCTCGGTCGCGAGATCCCCGACCAGTATCGGGAGGATATCAAGCGCGGGATCGAGAGCTGGCAGCCCGCTTTCGAGGCCGCTGGCTTCCGGAACGCCATAATCGCTAAGGACGCGCCCAGCGTGGAGGAAGACCCCGACTGGAGCGCCGAGGACGCCCGCATCTCCAGCATCCGCTGGTACCCGACGGAAGATACCAACGCTATGGGTCCGCACGTGCACGATCCGCGTACGGGCGAGATTCTCGAGTCCGACATCATCATGCACGGGGGGCTGCTGGACCGCTACCGCGCGATGTACGTAGTCCAGGTTGGCGCAGACCAGGGTGTTGTGGGTGGCGAGCTTCCGGATTCCATTAAAAGCGAAGTCATCCGCAGCGTGATCGCCCACGAGGTCGGCCACGCGCTCGGACTTCAGCACAACATGTCGGCCAGCAGCGCCTACCCGGTGGATTCGCTCAGGAGCGGTACGTTCACGCGGAAGAACAGCGTGTCCCCGTCCATTATGGATTACACCCGTTTCAACTACGTTGCGCAGCCGGGCGATGGAGCTCTCCGCGTGCGGATCCTTGGCCCGTATGACTACTTCGCAATCAAGTGGGGATACACGCCCATCCCAGGCGCGGAGACGGCTCAGGAAGAGCTCCCGACGCTCAACGATTGGGCGGCGGAGACCGCCACCAACAGCTGGATAGCCTTCTCATCTGACCAGGACAACGCCAAGCGGTTGACGGAGGACCTGGGCGATGACGCGGTGAAGGCCACCACTTACGGGCTCCAGAACATCAGTCGCTCCTTCGATGCCCTGAAGGAGGCTATGGCCGTGCCAGGCGACAACTTCGCCAATCTCGAGTACATGTATCTACAGCTGCTCCTGCAACGCGATCGCATGTTCAACCATGTGGCGAATGTGATTGGCGGGTCGTACTGGGAGTCGCTAACCTATGGGCAGCAAGGAACCGTTTACCGGCCGATCCCGCAGGCCAAACAGGAGCGCGCCCTCGAGTTCCTCGACGAGGCCGCGCTCTCCGAGCCGGTGGAGATGAGCGACGCCGCGACGCTGCGGATGTTCGATCCGTTCGGCGGTGCGCAGGAGATCATGGAGCGGCAGGGAAGGCTAGTTGGTAACCTGCTGGACCCGGAGCGGCTCGCGCAGATGTCGGCTCTCGCCGCTACCGCGCAGCCTGGAGAGTCCGTCTACAGTCATGTGGAGTACCTGAGCGATCTGCGTGGGCTGCTGTTCGCCAACCTCCGCAACCCGAGCGTGAGCGTGGACGCGTATCGCCGTAACGTGCAGCGTGCGGTAGTGACCAACGCGGCGGAATCTCTCGCCGATCCGGAGGTATCCGGAGAAGCAAAGGCAGTCCTCCGCGCTACACTCGTCGACATCCGCGAGATGGCAGACGACGCGCGGCCGCGCTCGGCGGACGCGGCTACCGGCGCACACCTGGACTACCTGAGTGCGTATGTGGACAGTGCGTTGGAGGCGGAGTAGCGGAGGGCGTGTCGCTGTAGAGGGGGTGTTAGAAGGCTGTTGAAATTGGTCATGCCGGCAGAAGCGGGCATCCAGCGTCGTTGCTGGAAATAACGCTGGATTCCCGCGTGCGCGCGAATGACCGATTCATTATTCAACAGCCTTTTAGCTGAAGCCGCGAAAGACGTTAGCCAGATTGATCGTGAGCGACGGGCCGCCGGGAATCGGAGTCCAATCTATTGACTCCGTGACGACGTGTGACTGATGGCCTTGCTCCCCAAAGCGATTTACGGCGATGAGCTTCTGGTCCAGATCAACGATCCAGTACTCGGTAACACCGAAATGCTCGTATCGGTCTCGTTTGATACCGCGATCTATCATGGCGGTTGATGGAGAGAGAATCTCTACCACGAGGTCCGGGGCGCCTTCTATGCCGCGGTCGCTGATGATGTTTTTGCGTGACAGTCTGATAAAGACCAGATCGGGCTCAAGGTAATCGCCCTCAGCGAAGAGTACGTCGACCGGACCGGGAAGCACCCAGCCGAGATTGTGGTTCTCGACGAACGAATGCAGAACTGCAAGGAGCGGGGTGATCGCGAGCTGGTGGCGCGTGGACGGGGCGGGGGTCATGTAGAGCTCTCCGGCAATGATTTCGTACCGGTTCCCGTCATCGGGGAGCCGGACGAACTCGGAGTAGGTCCAACGTGGGGGGTGTTGCTGCGGCTTCGTCGACATGGTTATCCTCCTCGTGTTTGAAGATAATCTCCACTTATTGAACATACAATGAAGTTCGCATGATATCGAAAAGCTGGTTTATCCTGGGACTGCCGCTCGTGGCGGCATGCTCCGCGCCCCTCGCGGCGCCGCACGTCACCCTGGCGCCCGACCTGGGCAAGAGATTGGAAGCGGAGCACGCGGTGGTGACTTCGGCGCACCCGGCAGCGAGTGAGGCCGGGTTTGAGATGCTGCGGAAGGGCGGAAACGCGATCGATGCTGCCGTGGCTACGGCATTCACCGTGAGCGTCGGTGAACCGCAGATGTCGGGGATGGGTGGCGGTGGCGGGATGCTGATCTGGCTACAGGACGAGCAGCGCGCGGAGTATGTGGACTTCTACGCCGCACAGCTCCCCGAATCATTCCGCGGGCTGAGCTTGGACGACGCGCCGCGAACGGATCTGCGCACCGTGGCTATCCCGGGTGAGGTCGCCGGCCTGTTGGAGGCCCACGAGCGGTTCGGTAACCTCTCGCGCGCCGAAGTCATGGCGCCGGCTATCCGGTTGGCGGAGGAGGGCTTCCCCATCAACCAGATCCTGGCGCAGATGATTGCCATGGACTCCGCGAAGCTTGCGCGGTACCCGCGGGCCAGCCGCGTTTTCCTTCCGGACGGCCGACCTCTCCGCGCGGGAGATATCCTCCGGCAGCCCGAACTGGCTAATACTCTGCGGCTCGTGGCGGAGCAGGGGCGTGATGGCTTTTACAAGGGTGAGGTCGCCGAAGCCGTTGTCGCGACTTTGAATGCGGGCGGGCATCCGGCCTCTCTCGCGGATTTCGCGGCCGTCACGCCACGCTGGAAGCGTCCCATGTGCGGCGATTATCGCGGTTATACTGTTCTTTCCGCGGCGCCTCCCCAGACAGGTGTCCAGATCCTCCAGACGCTGGAGCTGCTGGAGCCGTACGACCTGGAGTCGCTCGGTCTGCCGACGCAGTCTGCCGCGGCGTTCGACGTGCTGACTTCGGCGCTGCGGGTAGGGATGTCGGACAGTCAATATAATCAGGACCCCAACTGGGTAGATGCGCCAGTCAATGCGGTGGCATCACCGGGGTACGCCTCGGCGAGAGCCGGCATGGTAGGATCCGGGCGCGCCCCGGCGGAGATCGAGGCTGGTGATCCGGCCGACTTCCGTCGGCCGCCTGCCGCCGGGCGGTGCGCCCGCCTGGATCCGTACCGGGCTGGAATCGCTGGCCCCGTAGCCAGTACGCATGCATCGCCCAGCGTGGAGATCTCGTCGACGGCAGGGGGCGAAACTACGCACCTTTCTGTCGTGGACGCTGATGGTAACGCGGTGTCGCTCTCGCAGACAAACAGCTCAGTGTTCGGCTCCGGCGCACGTGTGGCGGGTTTCTTCCTGAACAACTCGGGAATAATATTCTCCGATGAAGAGACCCCATTCACGCCGACACTGACCGGTAGCGATCCATGGCGGGTTCGCAAATCCACTATCTCCCCGACCATAGTCCTCCAGGACGGCCAGGTCGCCATGGTAGTCGGAGCGCCGGGCGGCGGCCGCATACCGACCGAGATAGTCCAGAATATGGTATATGTGCTGGATTATGATCTCGATCCGCTCGCGGCGCTCAGGATGCCCCGCATCTACCCATCCGATGAGGACCCCCAGGTACAGCTGGAGACCGGATTCCCGGCGGATGTCCTGGCGGATATTCGAGAAATGGGTTACGACCCCGTAGCCGAATCGTTTGGCTATGCTCGCCTCTACATGATCGTGCGTGCCGGTGATCTATGGATCGGAGTGGCCGATCCCCGCCATAATGGTGAAGTACGCGGTTATTGATCACAAAGCGCCCAACCTACATCGCCGCCCCAACCTCGAACCCGACTCATCTCATGATCCTCAGATCCTTCGCCGCCATCCTGCTCGTCCTGCTGACTGCCCTTCCTCTACAGGCGCAGGACCCATTGCCGGGTGTGCCCACGCCTTTATCGCACTTCGGCTTCGAGCCCGGGACCGATCGAAAGCTCGCCAACTGGACCGAGCTGACGGCGTATTACGAGAAGCTGGCGAACACCAGTCCGCGCGTGACGGTCGACACACTCGGTCTGACAACGCTAGGCGAGCCATTCGTGATGCTCACGGTCACCAGCCCCGAGAATCACGCGCGGCTTGACGAACTGCACGCCATACAGATGAAGCTGTCCGACCCGCGAACTGTTCGCGACTCCGCTGAGCTGGAGCGCCTCCTGGACGAGGGTCGTACCGTCGTTCTCATCACCCAGCAGATCCACTCCACTGAGGTCGGCGCGGGCCAGATGGCGCCGAATCTCCTCTACCGGCTGGCGGCGTCGAATGAGGACAAGGTCCACGAGATCCTGGACAACGTCATCCTCCTCCACGTGCCGTCGCTGAATCCCGACGGGACCCAGATGGTGTCGAACTGGTACAGGAAGTGGGTAGGCACGCCGTTCGAGGCGGCGCCGCTACCGTCGCTATATCACTACTATATCGGCCACGACAACAACCGCGACTGGTACGCGTTCACGCAACTTGAAACACAGATGGCGATCGAGGGCGCACATAATGTGTGGCACCCGCAGATCATCCACGACGTGCACCAGATGGGTAGTGAGGGCGCCCGCATCTTCGTACCGCCGTTCATCGATCCGGTTGAGCCCAATGTCGATCCGCTGATCGTCGCCGGCATAAACCAGCTCGGCAGCTACATGGCCGCTGAGATGATCTCGCAGGGGAAGACCGGCGTGGTGCTGAACGCCCAGTACGACATGTTCACCCCGGCCCGCGCATATCAGCACTATCACGGCGGCGTCCGGATCCTCTCCGAAACCGCCTCGGCGGATCTGGCGACACCCATAGTCATAGATCCTGATGATCTGGGTCCCGGCCGCGGATTTGACGCGTCCAAGCGGAGCTGGAACTTCCCCGCACCATGGGAGGGTGGGGAATGGGGACTCCCGGATATCGTAGAGTACATGGAGTCAGGCGCCATGGCTCTGCTCAGCAACGCCGCCCGCAACCGTCGCTACTGGCTGGATAACTTCTACAGCATCAACGAGCGCGCGGTGGCGGGATGGGAAAGCTGGCCGGAAGCCTGGGTTTTGCCCGCGGACCAGGAGAACGCCGCCGGCCTCAACTCCGTGCTGCGCATCCTTACCATGGGCGACGTCGAGGTCCATCGCGCGGAGTCGGCGTTCACCGCGGGCGGC
>DASSKB010000098.1:0-5798 GCA_035690925.1 Longimicrobiaceae bacterium | reverse complement strand
CGTCCACCGGGTTGTAGCTGTTGTACTGCTCTACGAGCCGATCCGCGCGCGCCTCGAACGCGGCAGCATCTTCAGCCGTCCACCAGTCGCGCAGGTTGCCGTCGCCATCCGACTTGCGGCCCTGGTCGTCGAAGCCGTGGCTGATCTCGTGACCGATTACCGCGCCAATGGCACCGTAGTTCACGGCATCGTCGGCGGCCACGTTGAAGAACGGTGGTTGGAGAATGGCCGCCGGGAACACGATCTCGTTCATCGTCGAGCTGTAGTAGGCATTCACCGTCTGCGGGGTCATTCCCCATTCCTCACGGTCGACAGGCTCGCCGAGGTGGTCGATCATCTCGTTGTACCCGAACTCGGAACCGCGCAACAGATTCCCCACGAGGTCGCCCTCCCTGACTTCGAGAGCAGAATAGTCCTGCCACTCGTCGGGATAGCCAATTTTGGTGTTGAACTTGGCGAGCTTCGCGCGCGCGGCGGCCTGGGTTTCAGGGCTCATCCACTCCAGCGTCCCGATTCCCTCGGCAAATGCCGCGCGGAGATTGTCCACCAGCTCCTGCATCCGCGCCCTCGCCTCGGGCTGGAAATGGCGCTCGACGTACATTCTGCCCAGCGCTTCGCCCATCAAACCATCGACAACATCCACACCGCGTTTCCAGCGTGGACGGTTCACCTCGAGCCCCTGCATGGTGGAACCATGGAATTCGAAGTGGCTCTTTACGAACTCGCTGCTCAGATACGGTGCCGCGGCATCGAGGAGATGGAATGTGAAGTAATCCCGCCAATCCTGCGGCGAAGACGCGGCCAGCACCTCGTTCATTCCTTCGATGTAGTCGGGCTGGCGTACTATGACTTCGTCGACCTCACCTGCGCCGGCCTCCGTCAGGAAGGTGGACCAGTCGAATACAGGGCTCAGCTCCTGCAACTCTGCGACTGTAAAGCGGTTGTAGGTAGCGTTCCTGTCGCGATTGCGCGCACGCTCCCAATGGTATTCGGCGAGCCTGCTTTCGAGCGCCATGATCCGCTCGGCCGCGGCGGCGGGATCCTCATGATCGGCCAGCCTCAGCAGATCTTCGATGTACGCGAGATACGCGGCGCGCGTCTCATCGAACTCCGCGCCCTCCCGGAAGTAGTAATCGCGATCGGGAAGACCCAGTCCCGACTGCGAGAAATAGACGATGTAGGTGTCCGATGCCTTCGCGTCCTGCCCCACATAAAAGCCGAGCGGAGTCGTTATCCCGAGCTTCCTGAAGTGAGCGAATGCCCCCGCAAGGTCGCCTATGTCATCGATCGCCTCTACCTGCGCCATGTACGGCTGTACCGGAGTAATACCCAGCTCCTCGATGCGCCCGGTGTCCATAAAGCTGCGGTAGAGCGCACCGACCTTCCACAGATCGGTACCCGGCTGCGAATCGTTCGCGGCCGCCGCTTCCTCCACGATAGCTCTTAGGGCGCGCTCACTCTCTTCGCGTAGCTCGACGAAGGCGCCATAGCTGGAGCGGTCATCCGGAATCTCGGTTTCTTCGAGCCAGGTACCGTTCACATACTCGAAGAAGTCGTCCTTGGGTCGTACCGACGTGTCGAAGTTGGTGGTATCCACGCCCAGAGCCGTGCCCTGCGCCGCCAGAGCCGCCGGCAACGTCGCGGAAACCAATATCACGCCCAGTATACGTGCGAACGAGCGCTCAAGGCGCTGCTGAAGGACAAACATTAAACTTATGGGTTAGGGGGTGCCTCGTATCGAACGATTGTTCTACCAAACCCCCGTCCGAACGTTCCGCCAGCCGCAGGGCTGCGCCAGACGCGCCGCCCGAGCAGTTCCGCAGTCCGCACCACTCCGCCCGATCCCGCGCGGTCATTGAAGAACCTCATCGAGCTCAGCCAGGAAGCTGTCGAGCTCGGCTCTGAGCTGGGCATAGCGCGTGTATGCGTCATCGCCCGGCCGCTGATCGGCTCCTGTAGTAAGACCCTGGAGATAGCCGATCTGGTCGAGGAGCATGGGCTGCTGATAACTGCCCGTGCTGAGCGTAATGAGCTGGCGCTCGAGGTCGGCCAATCTATCGAATTCGTTGCCGGCTTCCTGAGCGGCATCGATGCGGGCTGCGGCCTGCCTCGCGTCCGATATGGCGTCGCGAATCTGAAGGTTCAGCGCTAGCTGGGCTTCCAGATCGGCCTGCGTAACACCATCCGCGGCCACGCGGGGATCCACGAGCACGCGGAAATCGCGCGTTGCGGTCCAATCACCGGCGGACATCCGCACCTGATACTGGCCAGGAACGGCGAGTGGGCCACCGCGACCGCGCCTCCGCTCGTCCGCGCTCCATGGGCCGGGGTAGGAAAGGTCCCAGACAAAGCTGTGGGTCCCCGCGGTGGTCTCGAGATCGTCGTTGGATGCGCTGGAATACTCGCGGATCACCTCACCCGAGCGGGTCAGAATCTCGAGGCGGACTTCGCCGGCCGGGGCGTTAGCGAAGTGATAGTCAATGCGCGCACCGACATCCGGGTACTCCGGGTTCCCGTTTTCGCCGTCGGAGCCGCGATAACGCATGCGATACGCGTCAGCTGGCTCGAACAGGTGCGCTGGCGCGGCGGCAACCTCGCGATCCAGCTGGTGCAGCGTGCTGAGGTTGTCCATAATCCAGAAGGAGCGACCCATGGTCGACAGCACCAGGTCGCCCTTGTGCACTTCGATGTCGGTTATAGGCGTTGTCGGCATGTTCTGCTTGAACGACTGCCAGTGCTCGCCCTCGTCGAACGAGATGAACATGCCGAACTCGGTGCCCGCGTACAGGAGTCCTTCGCGGTTCGGGTCCTCGCGAACGACGCGCGTGGGGAAGTCCGCGGGGATGCCGTTATCACCGGTTGTAAGTAGCGTCCAGCTCTCGCCGTAGTCAGTGGTGCGGTAGATATAGGGGCGCCAATCGTCCAGCAGGTACCTGTAAGCAGCGATGTATGCCTCCGCAGGATCATGCGGCGATGGCTCCACGTTCTGAATACGTGCGTTCGGTGGCAGGTCCTCGGGCGTGACATCCGTCCAGGTCTGACCGCCGTCTCTGGTCACGTGGACAGGTCCGTCGTTGGCACCAACCCAGATCATGCCCTCGACGAGCGGCGAGACTTCGACCGCATAGATGGTGCTGAAGAACTCCTCGCCGGTAACATCGCGGGTTATCGGCGCGCCCGAGATCACCTGGTACTCCGATCGGTTCGCCGTGAGGTCAGGGCTTATCGTCTCCCACGTCTCGCCGCCATTCCTGGTCATATGCAGGAACTGCGACGCGTGATAGACCACTCCGGCGTCATGCGGCGAGATCTCGATCGGCGATACGCGCTGGAACCTGTAGATGAGGTCGGCCGGGTTGTGACCGTACATATACTGTCCACCCACCCAGTACTGCTTCTCCTGGCCCGTCTCGTGGCTGTAGCGTCCGAACCGGCCCTTACAGTTGGCGTAGACGATCTTCCAGTCGTCCAGCTTGGGTACTGCGGGACCCGTTTCACAACCACCGATCTCGATCCAGTTCGCCATGGGAACAGACGGTGGCGACGAGGTCGGCGGTAGGCTCGGAACGCCTATTGTCGAGTTGTCCTGCTGACCCGCGTAGACCCAGTAAGGAAAGCGGTTATCGACTGCTACCTGGTAGAGCTCGGCCGTTGGCTGATTGAACTGCGTCGACCAGGTCTCACCGCCGTTTCGCGTGACGTTGACACCGCCATCGTTAGCCTGAATGAACAGGTTCGAATCGTTCGGATTGATCCAGAGGTCATGGTTGTCGGAGTGCGGAGTGCCACGGCGCTCGAAGGTAGCGCCGCCATCCGTGCTCTTGAACCAACCGACCGCACCGACGTACAGAACGTCAGCATCATTCGGGTCTGCGGTGACGTTGGTGAAGTAGAACGGCCGATCCATCAGGCCGTCGTGCTGGCTCATCAGCCGCCACGTAGCCCCGGCATCGTCAGACCGGTAAAGCCCTTCCTCAGCGTCCGGCGCTTCGACGAGGGCATACACCCGCTCGGGCGCGTCCGGCGATACAGCCAGGTCGATCTTACCGACCAGTCCCTGCGGCAGCCCGGCACTCAGCTTGGTCCAGTTGTCGCCGCCGTCCGTGCTTTTGAAAATCCCACCTTCGTGCGAGCCGCTTATTATGGTCCAGGGCTTCCGCTCGCCGCGATACATGGCGGCGTAGATGACGCTCGGATTGCCCGGCTTGAACTCCAGATCCACAGCGCCGGTCGTGTCGGAGACGAACAGTATGTTCTCCCAGGTCGCACCGCCGTCGCTGGACCGGTATACGCCGCGTTCCGGATTCGGCCCGAACGCATGACCCATAGCCGCCACATATACCAGGTCGGGGTTGGTGGGGTGCACTTCTATCGCCCCGATCTGTCCCGCTTCGCGGAGGCCGATGAACTGCCAGCTCTCCGCACCATCGATGGATTTGTATACGCCCCGGCCGGTTATGACGTTGCTGCGTATTCCGTCACTTCCGGTGCCGGCGTAGATCACGTCGGGATTGGAGTCGGCGATCTGTATTGCGCCCATGGAGCCCGTCGAGAAGTATCCATCGGACACGTTCTCCCAGCTGTTCCCGTAGTCGGTCGTCTTCCAGACTCCACCGCCCGTCGAACCCATAAAGAATACCGAAGGCTGCTCAGCGATCCCGGTGACCGTTGTCACGCGACCGCCGCGACTGGGGCCGATCATCCGGTACTCCAGGTTCTGGAAAAGCGCTGGATCAACAGTTTCGCGCGATCCAGATGGAAGCTGGGCTTGGAGAGGCGAGGCGAACAATACGAGCGCGATGCTCATTACCGTACGATGGAGCATTGTCATGAATATCCTCGATGGTAGGTCTGGAAGGGGTCGCTACAAGGTGGGGCGTTCCGCCCGTTTCTGCAATATCCGGCTCGTTCAAGCGTCGAACAGGTCGGCATCGGGCTCGCCGGATCCCCGAACGGCCAGTCTGGCGGCCAGACGGCCACACACCGCGCCGAGCACATTGCCGGTCCCCGAGTAACCGCCGACGGCGAATACCCCCTGGCGGACCTCGGCGAGGACCGGTGTGGAGGTGGTGGAGAAGCCAACGGGTGCCGCCCAACGGTGTGTAACGGGTGCGGACACCCCGATGTGCTCGCGGAGGAAGCCCGTAAGCCTGTCCTGCACTCGTGGGGACGGCAGACCGCCACCCGTCCACTCCGCTTCACCGCCGTGATCACGGAATCCACCCAGCGCGACTCGGCCGTCGGGCAACTGCTGCCAGTATTCAAGGCCGTAGCGCGCGTATACCGGGCGGGGCACAAGGACTTCATCCGTGGCGGAAGTCGCTAGCATCTGGAGGCGGGCCGTCCTGACGCGGCCCGCAAGCTCAGGGATAACGCGCTCCAGGTTGCCATCCACGGCTACCACCACGCGGCTACAGCGGATTGTTCCGGTCGGCGTTCCGATGCGATCACCGGAAATATTCAGCGCTGCGGTGTGCTCGAAGAGCAGTGCGCCATCATCGAGCAGTCGAATGGCGAGCGTTCGGCAGCGCTCGAGTGGATTGAAGGCGCCGTCACTCGGTATCAGCAGCCCGGAGCCCTCAGGTCCTTCGTAAGGTGCTACGGGGAGGTCGTCGCCGTGCATTGCGGTGAGTTGGCGATGGCAGTCCTCCGCCTCGTCGGGTGAGCTCGCAATGCGCAGAGATCCCACCAGGCGAACCGCATGCGGCGTTTCAGCGGCAATCCGGTCCAGCTCCGCCAGCGTGAGACGATAGATTCTGCTCGCGCGTTCGCGACCGAGATCCTGGACGGCGTCGTGG
>DASSKB010000097.1:0-4524 GCA_035690925.1 Longimicrobiaceae bacterium | reverse complement strand
GAGGCTCCGAATACAGTTTAGTTCCGCGTTTGTTAGGGGACGTCCGCCTCGCGCAATGGCTCTTTATTTGGATGACGAGCTGACAGCAGTAATGGTATTCGGCTATGAGGGCGCCGGCCTGCAGCGACGCATTTCCCGAATCAAAACTGTTCATTTCGACTCGACCGGTGAAATAACCTCAATAGCCAAGCATGACCTTGAAAAGGCGGCCAGCGCTTCACGAAGTATGGCAAAGAGCCTGCTTGAGTCGGCATCGGTTGGGGAACCCACTATAATGTCAGGGTGCGAAACAGAGGTGATACCGAGCCCTGGATGTTCCGAGGATCCAAATCCCTGTTTCGAAGAGCAACTTGCCTTTTACGCAAGCGTGGCTGCACTTGTTGCTGCGGAATCTGCGTATATTGCAGCCCTTGTTTCCTGCGCTGCTTCCGGCGGCGTCTTATGTCCAAGCGTAATCGCGGCAGTTGCTGGAGTGACGGCGACATCGCTTGGCGTTGCTGCGACGAAAGTTGCCCTTGATGAGTGTCGAACGGATACCGGCGGGGGTGGCGATGGTTCTCAACAGCAGGATTGCGAAACCATCGTTCTGGAGATTAGTAATGATGGAGGTGTCACCTGGGAGTACCTCGGTACCGTCGAGGTTTGCGAGTAGTGCGAGTCCGCCGGAGAATTCTTAGAGCTCATTTGAAGGATCTCCCCGACCGGTCTGCCCTCACACTTTCAGACCGAGAAGTGATTTGTGCGGTTTGAGTAATACTGATTATTATAGAAGATAGCAAAAGACCACAAGGAGAACCGATGTCTGCAATCCACGCTGGATTCGATCCGGAAAAGCAGTCCAAGTCAGTCCTGCCGTTGTTGTGGGCAAATCATCTGATGAGCATAATCGCCCTAGGTTTCGCTTCCTACCTTCTCATGTCGTGGTGGTCCATGAGAGGAGATCTCGACAACATTCAACTACTAAGTATTGGAGCCTGGACAACTCTCGCTCTGGCGGCAAGCGGCCAACTTCTTTTACGTCGGGTGCGTGAGAGCTATCTTGTGAGACTTGCGTTGATAACGATGGCAGCAGGGGCGCTTTGCATGGTCGCTTCACTGTTAATCGCCGCAGAAGATTTCGGGATTGCACTAACAATTTCCTCAATTCTCCTATTTGTGGGGAGTACCAGCCTTTTCGTCGCACATTTTCGCAGTCGCCCGAACGGGTTATTTAGTTAGACCAAAGAAGAGGATTGAATCGGCCAGCCGATACCTGGCAGCATTGAGGGAAGCCTCCCGTACAGCTAGTTTAATCCCACGCGACAATTTATAGCTCTCTGCATCTTAAAGAACCATTGAGCAGCTTACATGACGAGGTCCGCCGTCGGCGGACCTTTGCGATTATCAGCCATCCGGACGCGGGGAAGACCACGCTCACGGAGAAGCTGCTGCTGTATGGTGGAGCGATCCGGCTGGCGGGCAGCGTGAAGGCGCGGCGCGCGGACCGCCATGCGACTTCGGACTGGATGAAGATGGAGCAGGAGCGGGGGATATCGGTGACCTCGAGCGTCCTCCAGTTCGAGTACCAGGGGAAGCAGATCAACCTGCTCGACACGCCCGGTCACCAGGACTTCTCCGAGGATACCTACCGAACGCTTATAGCGGCCGACAGCGCAGTCATGCTGCTGGACAACCGCAAAGGTGTGGAGGAACAGACGCGCAAGCTCTTCGAGGTCTGCAAACTCCGCCGCACGCCGATATTCACTTTCGTCAATAAATGTGACAGGCCGGGCGAGGCGCCGCTGAAGCTGCTGGATGACGTGGAGGCCGACCTGGGGATTCGCTGTTTCCCTGTTACCTGGCCGATCACCTCGGGTGCGCAGTTCCTAGGCGTGTACGACCGCGTTCAGAAGCGGATCCACCTCTTCGAGCGGGGCCTGGATCACGGCCAGCGGCGCGCGGGCACGCGCGTTAGCGACCTGGACGATCCGGAGGTGCGCGAGATGATAGGCGAGAATGCGCACGCGCAGCTTCTGGAGGACATAGAGCTTCTCGACATGGCGGGCGCGGAGTTCTCGCACGACGAGTTCCTCGCCGGCGAGCTATCGCCGACATTCTTCGGAAGTGCACTAACTAACTTCGGGGTCGAGCCGTTTTTGCAATCGTTCCTGGAGCTGGCCCCGCCGCCAGTACCGCGCGAGTCGAGTGCGGGCATGGTCTCGCCGGAGGCTGAGGATTTCTCCGGCTTCGTGTTTAAGATCCAGGCGAACATGGACCCGAAGCATCGCGACAGGATCGCCTTCGTACGGATCTGCTCCGGGCGATTCGAGGCCGGTATGCAGGTGGCGCACGTGCGATCCGGCAAGAAGATCAGGCTGGCGGCGCCGACGCAGTTCCTGGCGCGCGAACGGACAGCGGTGGAGGAGGCGTGGCCGGGTGACGTGATCGGAATACACGATCGCGGTAATCTGCGGATTGGCGACACGCTGGCCGTGGACGGCGACCTGGAGTTCGGCGGCATCCCGAGGTTCTCTCCCGAACACTTCGCCCGCATCCATATGGACGATCCGCTGCGCCGCAAGCAGCTCGATACAGGACTCAAGCAGCTGTCCGAGGAAGGCGCGGCGCAGGTATTCTACGCGGAGTCGATCATAGGACCCGCGCCGATTGTCGGAGCCGTGGGAATGCTCCAGTTCGATGTCCTGCTCCACAGGCTCGAGCACGAGTACGGCGTAGCGGCAAAGCTGGATCCACTCTCATACCGCTTCGCCAGGTGGGTGGAGGGCCGCGATGACGACATCAGCCGCGTTGCCGCCGGTATCGGTAGAATGCTCGTCTACGACTCAAAGGAGCGCCCGCTAATACTTTTCGAGAGCGAGTGGAACCTGAAGACCGCCGTGGAGCGCGAGGCGGACACTATCCGGTTCCACGACATCGCGCCGTAGAGAATCCCGCCATTCTGACCAAGCTTGACCGCCCCCGCACCGCAGACTAGATTTCCCCTCGTGGTTCCGTTTTGCAACCAACGAGGATTCTATGGCAAGTCTCACTATCAAAGGTCTACCGGAGTCGCTGCTCGAGCGCCTGCGTAGGGCCGCAAAGCAGCGGCGCCGGAGTCTTAACAGCGAGGTTATTCACCGGCTGGAAAGCTCCCTTGGGAGTACTGAGGTCGACGCCGATGCAATCCTCACGCGCATTCAGCGCCTGCAGGATCGAAACGAGCTACCTCCGCTGACCGACGAGATTCTGGAGCGGGCGATCGGCGAAGGACGCAGTTGATTGTCGCCGACAGTAATCTGATTGCCTACCTGATGATACGGGGTGATCAAACGCCCGCCGCCGAAGCGGTACTGAAGAACGATCCAATGTGGGCGGCGCCGCTGCTCTGGCGAAGCGAGTTCCGCAACGTGCTCGCCCTCTATCTGAGGCAGGCGCATCTCTCGCTCGCAGATGCAATACAGTACATGAATGAAGCCGAGGAACTCCTCCGGGGACGGGAGTACCGCGTTCCATCGGCTCCGGTCCTGGAACTGGCGGAGAGGTCAGGCCTGACGGCATACGATTGTGAGTTCATCCACCTGTCACAGGAGTTGGCTGTTCCGCTGGTAACCTCGGATCGGCGTATGACCCGCGCCTTTCCGGACGTGGCCATCGCCATGGAGGACTTCACACCTCCACTGTCACCGTAGCTTGTTCGCAGCCGGGCGGACAATCGGGTCCGTTCGGGTATGTGGTCTCGTAAGTGGGTGTGAAGGATTCGGTAGATACCGATCCGTCGCTGGCGCGCACGGTCACTGTGACCTCGGAGGGCATGAATCCACCGAAGAAGTTCCGGCAGGGCTGATTGGGATCCGCGCATTCAAAAGTGCGGGCGTCCTGACCAGCGGTTTCGACGGTGACGTCCACGGCTCCCGTCCGCTCTCCGGCTATCTCCACCGCCAGGCCGTTCTCACATCCGATCAACGTACAAACGGTTGATGGTGGGGGTGGCGTATTGTTGGTGCATGCGGTAATCCCCATCAACAGGCCAGCCCCGAGGATGTGTGTCAGCACGTCAGATATCTTCATACTAATAACATGGGTTCAGGTTGACGTCGCGGGCAGCGTTCTGCACCACGCATTCCAGTCCCGGTTTCCTCACAATACCAAATCTTATTACCTTCCGGGCTGTCCAATGATTTCATAGGGGAAGGAAATTGCATAGATGTCGAACGGAAAAGAGGAGCGCGGCAAGCGGAAGCTCCTGACGGTTTCAGAAGAGGCGAAGCGCCTGCTGTGGGATCACCGGCGCATCCTGGCGATCGGGCTGGCGATAATGGTAGTAAACCGGCTCGCGGGCTTCGTCCTGCCAGCCAGCTCCAAGTACCTTATCGATACGGTGATCGGCGAGGGCCGCGGCGACCTGCTCCTCCCGCTGGCGCTCGCGGCTGGCGCGGCCACGCTCGTCCAGGCAGGCACCTCGTTCGCGCTCTCGCAGGTGGTAAGCGTCGAGGGCCAGCACGCGATAGCGGATATGCGCCGACGCGTGGAAGCGCACGTTCTTCG
>DASSKB010000096.1:0-49020 GCA_035690925.1 Longimicrobiaceae bacterium | reverse complement strand
AGAGTTATGCGGTACGTGGAGAATGAATCCAGGACCCACATGTATGCCACCGCTACTGCTACGGTACCGATGACGGCGCCGACAGCGCCCTGCACCGTTTTGCCAGGGCTCACGCGCGGGATCAGCTTGCGCGTGCCCCAGCGGCGCCCGACAAAATAGGCGAAAGTATCGCTTGCCCAGGTCAGGAGGACCGGTGCGAAGACCAGCGCCGTGCCATGCCATGCTCCATCTACGCCCGGGAGGTTGCGCAGAAAGATCCCGTGGGCCAGGAGTGCGCCGGTGTAATACGCACCGAAGATCGTCGTGGCCGTCGCGAGCAGTGGTGCGCCATCGGCTCCGCGCGTCCAGATAGCCGCCGTAACAGCTATCATCACCGCGAGGGTAGTCAACATCGCGAATCCGGCGACATTGGAACCGCCCGAAGGCGCCAGAGCGGCCAGAAAGACGAAGCCCGCGGAGAGAACAGTGCCGACGAGGTGGAGCGGTCGGGCTCCCTTGAGCTCGGCCATAACGTAGAACTCGCGCGCGCAAAGCACTGCTACCAGCGCGAGCAGGAAAGTCAGAAACCAGCCACCCGCGAATACCAGCGCCACCGCGACCGGTATTCCGACCGCCGCTACGAGGACTCGCTGCGCCGTTTCTGAAATTGCCATCAGCTGGTCGAGGTCGGGCTACACCTCGAGAATCTCGGCTTCCTTGTGGCGCAGCATCTCTTCGATCTTCTCGACATGGCGGTCGGTGAGCTTCTGGACCTCATCCTGTTCGCGCCGCGCGTCGTCCTCGGAGATGTCGCCGTCCTTCTGGCGCTGCTTGATCTCCTCGTTGGCGTCCTTGCGAGCCTGCCGGATCGCTATGCGCCCTTCCTCCGACATCTTGTGGAGGAGTCGCACGAACTCCTTACGGCGCTCTTCGGTGAGGGGCGGGATGGGGAGGCGGACTACCTTCCCGTCGTTGGAGGGATTCAGGCCGAGATCAGCCATCTGGATACCTCGCTCGATCGGACCCAGCATCGCCTGATCCCAGGGCTGGATCACCATCATCCTGGCTTCGGGTATGCTGACGCTCGCTACCTGATTGAGCGGCATCTGCGACCCGTAGGCCTCTACTCTTACCGAGTCGAGGAGCGATGGCGAGGCTTTGCCGGTCCGAACACTTCCAAACTCGCGGCGCATTGCCTCCAGCGCTTTTTCCATTCTCGAGCGGGCAGTCTCAGTACTGGGCATTGGGATACCGGAGCTAATGGGAAGGATTAGAGGCGAACCAGCGAGCCGATGCGCTCACCACGGATGGCGCGCGAGATCGCACCCGGCGTCTGGAGGCTCAGGACTACAATCGGGAGATCGTTCTCCTTACAGAGGGAGATAGCCGCGGCATCCATCACCTCCAGTTCCTTCGTCATCACGTCCATGTACGAGATTTCCGGGAGGAAAGTGGCTTCCGGATTGGTTACCGGGTCCGCCGTGTAGATCCCGTCCACCTTGGTCGCCTTGATGATGACATCCGCGTCCATCTCGATGCCCCGGAGTACCGCGGCGCTGTCCGTAGAAAAATACGGATTGCCAGTTCCTCCGGCAAAGATCACTACACGGCCCTTCTCCAGGTGCCGGAGCGCGCGGCGCCGTATGTAGGGTTCCGCAAGCTGCTCCATGCGGATAGCTGTAAGCACCCGGGTTTCCACCGATTTCCGCTCCAGCATATCCTGGACGGCGAGAGCGTTGATGACGGTGGCCAGCATACCCATGTAATCCGCCGAAACGCGGTCCATCCCCTGCGCGCTGGCTATGGTACCGCGAACTATATTGCCGCCGCCAATCACCAGCCCGAGCGCGACGCCCATCTCGTGGACGCGCTTTATCTCTTCTGTCAGCTTATCGATTATCGGCGGTGCGATGCCGAAGCCCTGCTCCCCGGCTAGTGCTTCACCCGAGAGCTTGAGCAGGACACGCGGATACTTTAAATCCAGCGCAGCAGCGTCCGGAACCGACGAGTCGGGCACTATTCCCCGAGAGCGTAGCGGATGAAGCGACGAACCTCGATTTTCTCGCCAGTCTTGGCCGATGTCTCGGTAATAAGCTCGCCAACGGTCTGATCGGGATCCTTGACGAACGGCTGCTCCAGGAGAACCGCTTCGGCGAAATACTTCTCGAGCTTGCCCTCCACGATCTTGTCCCAGATGTGCTCGGGCTTACCCGACTCCCGCATCTGCTCGCGGTACACCGTCCGCTCACGCTCGACCTCGTCGGCCGGCATATCCTCGCGGCTCACAGCTGACGGGTTCGCGGCAGCGATGTGCATCGCGATGTCGCGCACCAGCTGCTGGAAGCCATCGGTCTTCGCGACGAAGTCGGTCTCGCAGTTCACTTCGACCAGCACACCGAGCTTTCCGCCCAGATGGATGTAGCTGCCAACCACACCTTCGCTCGCCTCCTTGCCGGCGCGCTTCGCTGCCTTAGCAGTTCCGCGCGATCGAAGTATGTCGATCGCCGCTTCCATGTCGCCGTTCGCCTCTTCGAGTGCGTTCTTGCACTCCATCATTCCCGCTGAGGTCCGAGTGCGGAGCTCCTTCACGTCCTTCGCTGATATAGCCATTAGCCAGGTCTGTAATAGATTTGCAGGCGTGCAACGGGGCCATCCGTGCTACGGCTGGCCCCCTTGCGACACATCGGAACTCCGATGCTGATTACGCTCCTTCGCCCTCGTCGCCGCCACCCCGTAATCCAGCGATTACTTCCGGCTTCGGACGGCGCTTACGACGCGGGCGCTTCTTCGCGCCGCGGCGCTCGTCATCCGCGGGTGCCGATTCGCCGGTCTCTGTCGAGTAGGTGGTCGCTTCCGCCTCGTCCGCACGACGGCGCTCATCGGCAGGCATGGCTGCACGCGCCTCGATAATTGCGTCGGCGATGGCGCCGGTGATAACGCTCACCGAACGGATCGCGTCGTCGTTGCCAGCTATAGGAACGGTGAGGAGGTCCGGATCGGCGTTCGTGTCTGCAATGGCGATCACCGGGATACCAAGCTTGTTCGCCTCATTGACCGCGATCCGCTCCTTCTTGGCGTCCACAACGAACATAGCGCCGGGCGGGCGCGTCATGTCCTTAACGCCCGAGAGGTACTTATCCAGCTTCGCCCGCTCACGATCGAGCATCAGGCGCTCCTTCTTCGTGTAGAAGTCGAAAGCGCCTTCCTCCTGACCCCGCTCGAGCTCCTTGAGCCGGCGAATCTGCTTCTTGATAGTAGAGAAGTTCGTCAGCATACCGCCGAGCCAGCGCTCCGTGACATGGAACGAGTTACAGCGCTCGGCTTCGCTCTGGATGACCGAGCGGAGCTGCTTTTTCGTGCAGACGAAGAGCACGCGCTCACCGCGCGATATCACCCCCCGAATCATCTCCTGCGCCAGCTCCAGCTGTCTGAGCGTTTTGCGAAGGTCGATGATGTAGATTCCGTTGCGCTCCGCGAAGATGAATTTGCGCATCTTCGGATTCCAACGGCTCGTCTGGTGCCCGAAATGGACACCAGCTTCCAACAGGTCCTGGATCTGCGGCTGCGCCATGAAAAACTCTACTCCATGTTATATCGGTGGTCGTCGACGGCTACCGTCGAGCGAACACCTTTGGGTTAGTCGTCCACCGTCTTCATTCGCGAAGGCCGACCGTCTCGCGACGGCACCCGACCCCGCGTCGGACGATGTGTGAATTGACAGGACAGGCCATGCGGTCTGTCCTGCCGTACAACTTAACGCTTCGAGAACTGGAAGCGCTTGCGAGCCTTCGGACGGCCCGGCTTCTTACGCTCGACCTCACGGGGGTCACGCGTCAGAAGCTCGTCGGCACGAAGCCGTACGCGGAAGCCCTCGTCGACCTTGAGAAGCGCACGGGCGATACCTAGTCGTACCGCTTCAGCCTGACCACGCAGACCACCGCCTCTTACATTGACCTGCACGTCGTACCGGCCGTCGGTCTCAGTCGTCCCGAATGGACGAGCTACCGACTGGCGGAGTACCGCGCGAGGAAAGTAGTCCTCCAGCGTCCGGCCGTTTACGCTCCATTCGCCGTTGCCCGGACGCAGATAGACTCGCGCAACCGACGTTTTGCGGCGGCCGATCGCGTGAAGAAGGTCCGTGCCACCGCGCCCTTTGCGTGCAGGCGCTGCCGGCCGCGCGCTCGGGATAGGAGCCTCCGGCTCGGCCGCAGCGGCCTCGATGGGCTCGGGAGTGGCCTGCTCCGCCTGCGGCTCCACGGCCGTTGCGGTCTCGGAGTCGGAAGTCAGGTCGGTCGGCGGCGCCACATTGCTGCGCGCCTCGTCGGAAGTCTCGTTCGCCATACCAGACATCAAAAGGTAAGAGGTTCGGGCTTCTGCGCCTGATGCGGATGCTCCGCACCCGCGTAGACCTTCAATTTGTCGCGCATGTTGCGACCCAGGGCGGTCTTGGGCAGCATTCCCTTTACCGCGAGCTCAATGACCCGCTGCGGGTGCTTCTCCAGCATCCTGCGGAAGGGTATGAACTTCTCCCCGCCCATATAGCCCGAATGCCTGAAGTATTCCTTCTGATCGGCTTTGTTGCCGGTCAGCTCGATCTTGTCGGCGTTGATGACCACCACGAAATCACCCGTATCCAGGTGAGGCGTGTACATCGGCTTGTGCTTGCCCCGGAGAATACGGGCTATCTCCGTGGCCAGTCGGCCAAGGATCTTGCCTTCGGCGTCCACGACGAACCAACGCCGCTCGATCTCTCCGGCCTTTACAGAATAAGTCTTCATCGGACTCTCTTACTAAAAAAAGCGCGGCCCACCGCGGCAAGCCGGGCGGATCACCGTAAATGGGACAGACAGCAATGATAGAAAAAGGAAGGGGAGATGTCAAGTGGCGGGGACCACCGCATTCGCAGCATCCGCGACCTGTCTACGGGAGGAAGGTCTCCAGGAAGCGCGCCCGGGATTGGTGCCGCAGCCGTTCCAGTGCGCGCTCCTTGATCTGCCTGACACGTTCGCGGGTGATGCCGAACAATTCGCCGATCTGCTCGAGCGTGAGAGACTCGGCTCCATCGAGTCCGAAATAGAGTCTCAGGACGCGTGATTCACGCTCACTGAGCGATTCCAGAGCCTCTTCGATCGATCGCCCCAGTGCGCGTGCGTACATCTCCTCGTCCGGACCGGGCGAAACCTTATCGCAAACGTAGTCGAGGAGCTGACCGTCCTCGCCGGGCACGAGCGGCGCGTCGAGTGAGAGGTGCCCCTGCGCCATGGCAAGCGTATGCTTGATCTCTTCGGTAGAGATCTCGAGCTCGCGCGCCAGCTCATCGGCAGTGGGCTCGCGTCCAAGCTCCTGGGTGAGGAGCGAGCTGCGACGGCCGATCCTGTGGAGTGTGCCGGCGCGGCTGAGCGGGACTCTTACTATCCGGGACTGCTCCGCGAGCGCCTGGAGGATGGCCTGTCTGACCCACCAGACAGCGTAGGAGATGAACTTGATCCCCTTGGATTCGTCGAATTTGTGAGCGGCGCGCATGAGGCCGATGTTGCCCTCATTTATGAGATCGGAGAGCGAGACTCCCTGATTCTGATAGCGCTTTGCCACGGAGACGACGAATCTGAGGTTCGAGCGGACGAGAACGTCCAGCGCGTGGCTATCACCGTCGCGGATGCGCCGTGCGAGTGAGGCTTCCTCATCCCTGTTGATCAGCGGATAAATGCTGATTTCGCGGAGATACTGGTCCAGAGACTCGGATTCTATCGCATTACTGCGGACGGCGCTTACGCTCATGGGGCGCTCCGGCGAGCGAACGGAAGGTCAGTGGTGCGAGGGACTTCTAAGCGGCAGGACCCGCAAAAACCAGGGGGTCCGAAAACTAGATGGTCGGGCGGCCCAGGGAGGGCCCTGAATGGATATTACGGAACTACGCAGGCTAGCACGATAGGATAATGCGCGCGGTCGCGCGCGGTGTCAAGCCCCCGGCCCTCGTGATATCCGCATCAGCGAATCACATCGCCGATTCTCTGCCACCGTATGTCGGTGAGCCAGGAGAAAGGCTCGAGCGGATCGCGCTCGAAAGAATAATACACGAACATCGGGCGGCCCTTGATCGACCCTGCATCGACGAATCCCCAGTATCTGGAATCTTCGGAGTTGTCCCGATTGTCGCCTAGCGCAAAATACTTCCCGGGCGGAACTACGAGCGGACCCCAGTTGTCGCGCGTTGGGCTGTAGTTGCGCCAGTCGCGCTTGCCATCCACGAGGTACTCGCGTTGCCACATCATGCTGGGTGATGATGGGTCGGAGAACGGGTCGATATGATGGACGAAGGGCTCTTCCTGGGGCTCACCGTTCAGGTAGAGCACCTTGTCGCGCATCGCAAGAGTATCGCCTGGTACTCCGACGACTCGCTTGACGTAGTTCTTGTCGGGCTCGTGCGGCGGGAGGAAGACAATTACGTCGTTGCGCTCCGGCTCGGCGAACGCTGGAAGTCGGGTGTGAGTTACGGGAAGTTCAGCGCCGTAAACCGCCTTGTTGACCAGGAGGAAATCACCCACCAGCAGGGTGCTTTCCATGGAGCCGGTCGGGATCTTGAATGCTTCGACGAGCAGTGTCCGGATGAGAAGGAAAAGGACGACAGCGGTGCTGATCGCCTTTATTCCCTCCCACATCCAGCGACCGGTTGACATCGATCCGCGGCTCTGATTCGAAATCTCGTGCTTATCGGACGGGCCGCGATCGGGAGCCATATGACTACGGGTTCGGGAGCGAAGTCGTTGTAAAGACAGTAGCTTGCGCAAATTTTACGCTTTGCAGATCTCGTACCCGGCCGCTGGATGTTGCGTTCCGCGCCTAGTCCGGCGATCCGGCGTAGTTGTCGATCTGCGCACGCTGGAGCTTCCCGGAGTAGTCGATATAGCAGACCTTGGTCTCGGAGTAGAACTCGTACACTTCCCATCCGCCCTCGCGATGCCCGTTCCCCGTCTGTTTAACGCCACCGAACGGAAGGTGAGCCTCGGCCCCGATAGTGGGCGCATTGATATAGGTTATGCCGTTATCGAGCTCCATCAGCGCGCGGAAGCTTGCCCCATTGTCCCGTGTGTACAGTGAGCTCGAGAGCCCGTACTTTACTTCGTTGTTGACGCGGATAGCTTCGTCCAGATCACTGAATCGGATTACGGAGAGAACGGGACCGAAGATCTCTTCCGTCGCCAGGCGCGATCCGGCTTTTACGCCAGCGAAGATCGTCGGCTGAAAGAAGTAGCCCTCATCGAGGCCGTTCCCCTTCGCATCCTCGCCGCCCAGGACGAGATCGGCCTCCTTCTTCCCGATCTCTACATATTTCTTCACCTTCTGTAGCGCCGCCTCATTTATGAGCGGCCCCACCTCCACACCGGCTTCGAGGCCGTAGCCGAGCCGGAGTTCCTTTGCGCGCTCGATGAGCCTTTCGAGGAACTCATCATGGATGTCCTCGTGCAGCAGGAGTCGCGAGGTCGCGGTGCAACGCTGGCCCGTTGTTCCGAACGCACCCCAGAGGACGCCGTCGAGTGCCAGGTCCATAGGTGCGTCGGGCATGACGATCTGCGCGTTCTTCCCGCCCATTTCGAGCGAAAGCCGCTTATGCATCTCGCCGCACGTCCGCCCGATCTTCGAGCCGGTCTCGGTCGATCCGGTGAAGGAGATGACCGGGATCTCCGGGTGCGAGACCATCTCGGCACCGACCTCGTCGCCAAAACCGTGAACAAGGTTGACGACGCCCGCCGGAATGCCCGCCTCCTCCAGCACTTCGACGAAGAGCGAAACGGTATGGGGCACGTCCTCCGCCGGCTTGATGATCACGCTGTTCCCGCACACGATTGCGGGGAACAGCTTCCAGGTCGGGATGGCCAGCGGAAAGTTGAACGGGGTGATGAGACCGGCTATACCGATTGGTCGGCGGTAGGTCATCGCCCATTTTTCGCGCAGCTCCGATGGGACGGTGTGTCCAAAAAGCCGGCGCCCCTCTGTCGCGGCGTAGTAGGCTGTGTCGATGCCTTCCTGCACATCGCCGCGCGTCTCCAGCAAAACTTTCCCCATCTCACGCGTGGCTGCGCGCGCGATCTCGTCCTTGCGGGCAGTTAGCAGGTCTCCCACGGTCTTGAGCACAGCCCCACGTTCGGGGGCGGGCGTCATCCGCCAGATCTCGAAACCCTTCTTCGCCGCCTCCACCGCGCGCTCGACGTCCTGCTTGCCCGAGCGTGGCCACATACCGATCAGGTCCGATTGCCTGGCCGGGTTACGGTTCTCGAAGTACTTGCCCGTCGAAGGCTCTACCCACTCACCGCCAATGAAGTTTTTGTGCTGCTGAGACATGGATTTTATCGATCTGGTCGAGGGACTGGAGACATCAAACTACCCGAAGCAAACTGCGGAGAACTTAGCCCAAACAATTCAAAATTCAAAATTCAAAATTCCAATCACTCCTCACGGACGAGCTCGAATTTCTCGATCTTCTTGTAGAGGTTCGATCGCGGCATATCGATTGTACGGGCCGTTTCGGAGACATTCCACTCGTTCTCCCGCAACTTCTGGAGGATGTAAGCACGCTCGGCGGCGTCCTTGAATCCGGCGAACGTGGGTGCCGCCAGCAGGTTACCGGACAGGCTGCCGGCGCTCCCCTGGTCAGGGACGAGAAGTTCGATATCCTGCTCCCCGACAGTTGGGCCACTCGCGAGGATCAGCAGGCGCTCGACCGTGTTGCGGAGCTCGCGCACATTGCCGGTCCAGTCGTGCTTCTGCAGACGCTCGAGCGCCTGCGCGGTGAACTCTTTGGGCTTGAGCGCCGATTCGCGGACCGCGGTAAGCGCGAAATGCTGAACGAGCATGGGAATATCCTCTCTGCGCTCCCGCAGAGGCGGCACGCGGATCGGTATTACGTTGATGCGGTGCAGCAGATCTTCCCTGAATCGACCGGCCCGGATCTCTTCGGTCAGGTCCTTGTTGGTAGCCGCGAGTACCCTTACATCCACCTGAACCGGCCGACCGGATCCGACGGGAGTAATTACGCCCTCCTGTAATGCCCGCAGGACCTTCGCCTGGGCGGCGAGGCTCATGTCCGCCACCTCGTCCAGGAAGAGCGTGCCGCCATCCGCGAGCTCGAATTTCCCAGTGCGATCCTCGTGGGCTCCTGTGAACGAGCCTTTCATGTGCCCGAACAACTCGGACTCGATCAGCTCGGTGGGGATCGCTGCGCAGTTCACCTCCACGAAAGGCTCGTCGGCTCTGGGGGAAAGCCGGTGAATGGCGCGGGCGACCAGCTCCTTTCCGGTTCCATTTTCACCGGTTATCAGCACGCGGGCGTCGGTCGGCGCGACGCGCTCGACCCGTTCCAGCACCTGCCGGAGGACGAAGCTCTTACCGACGATCTCATATCGGCTCTCGACCTCCCCGCGCAGACGCGCGTTCTCCTCGAGCAGACCCCGTTGCTGAAGGGCATTGCGCACGACGAGGAGAATCCTGTCGGTATCGAGCGGCTTCTCGAGAAACTCGTATGCCCCACGCCTTGTCGCCTCAACCGCCGTATCGATTGTGCCGTGGCCACTGATCATGACCACCAGCGCTACCGGGTCGATTTCACGCAGCCTGGAGAGTGCCTCGAGCCCGTCCATGCGCGCCATTTTGACGTCCATGAACGTCAGGTCGGGGCGCAGCTCAGGATAAAGTGAAAGGCATTCGCCGGCGCTTCCAGCGGAGTGGACTTCGTGGCCCTCGTACTCCAGGAGCTGGGTCAGGACGTGCCTGATTCCCTCTTCGTCGTCGACGATAAGAATACGAGCCATGATTGCCGTGGTTATGGGCTCAGGACGAGAAATCCGTCCTCCAATCGTACCGAACCCGCGCCCGGCGGAAGTCGGAGCGCGAGGGCGTCAGCGGGAAGACCAGGTGCGTCCCGGCGCCCGAGCCGCTCCAGCATAGGTCCGTAATACTGCCGCGGAACCGGGACGCCCGCGAAATCTACATCTATGACCTGGAATGCCGAGCCTCCTCCCTCCAGCGGGAGAATTCGACCTTTCAGATCGACCCGCGCGGTATCCGGGAGCAGCAGGCGTGCGTTTTCCAGAGCCGGGTGCGACGGCAGCATATCGGTCGCGATCATGCCGCTCAGCTCCAGCGTGTCCGCGCTGATGACGACGACCGGATCGCGGAGTGTGCTGGTAGCCCAGTTGCCCGCCCGGTAGCGAAAAAGGCTCGCAAGCTCCACCGCGTTCAGGCGCACGGGCTCACCCTCAGTCCGCAAACTGGCCAACTTGGCTTCCGCCGCTTCAGCAGCGGCGAGCGAGACTTCGGTGGCCTCGGTCGGCGAATTCAGAAGCCCCACTATCGAATCTCGCTGCCACCACGCCAGTCCGCCTATCAGCAGCACCACGAATAAAAGTCCTACAAGCCACCGACCAGCACTTCCCCTCTTGTTCATCGTTCCTCCGCTCGAGTTTTGCACACCGCGGCCACACCGGCCGTAGCGCGCTCTATATCGTCCTCGTTCGTAGCCCATCCTACGGAAAGTCGGAGCGCACCCGTTTCCAGTGTGCCGAGCAACGCATGTGCTTCAGGGGCGCAGTGGAGCCCCGCGCGAGTCAAGATTCCGTAATCCAGATCCAGCGAATGCGCGAGCTCAGCCGCGTTCAGGCCCGCGCAGGTGATAGTCACGATTCCGACGCCATCAGGTGCCGGGGGCGAGTGAATATGGATTCCGGCAATTTCCGAAAGTCGCTCTAGCAGCATCGTCTTGAGCCGCATCTCCCGGCTGTGGAGGGACTCGACACCCTCCGCGAGGAGCCATTCGACGCCAGCAAGGAGTCCGGCCATGCCGGCGCCGTTCTGCGTTCCGGCTTCCAGGCGGTCCGGCATAATGTCTGGCATTTCTTCAAGCTCGGAGTGCCCACCCGTTCCGCCCCGGAGGAGCGGCGAGACTTCGAGTCCCTCCCGAATCCACAAACCGCCTATACCCTGGGGGCCGAGAAGACCTTTATGACCCGTAAATGCCAGCATGTCGATTCCCTGTCCGACGGCATCTATCGGCAGGATGCCTGCGGTCTGCGCGGCGTCCACCAGTACCAGCGCTCCGTGGTCGTGAGCGATCTCCGACATCTCCGCTAGCGGCAGTACGCTGCCCAGAACATTGGAGGCATGGGTGACGACCAGGAGGCGAACCTCATTGCCGCCAGACCCGAATGCCTCGGCGAGCTCATCGAGGTCCACGGCGCCGTCAGGCTGCCCGCCCAGTACGACCTCGCGTACACCGGTTCTTCTGAGGGCCGCAATGGGCCGTCGCACGGCGTTGTGATCATAGCGCGTTCGCACCACGGTGTCGCCGGACGTCAGAGTTCCCCAAAGCGCTGTGTTGAGCGCGTGCGTGGCGTTCTGCTGAAACGCGATCCTGCCCGGATCGCCTGGAATACCGAACAGGCCGGCTAGCGCACGGCGGCACTGGAATGCTACCCGCGCGGCTTCTACGGCCCATCTATGGCCGGACCTGCCCGGGGTGGCGCCCACGCCCCGAAGGTAGTCATTCACCGCCTCGACTACGACATCGGGTCGAATAGCCGAGGTCGCCGCATAATCGAGGTAAATCGGCCGACCCATTACGAGCTACTCGTTTCCAGGTCGAGGGCTACGTAGCGGAAACCCAGCTTCTTGAGCCGGTCGGCGATCTCGGCCGCCGCCTCACCCGCGGCGCGTTCCCAATCAGCAGGGGCGACAGTGATAGCCGCGATCTCGCCGTTCGGTCCGGCTGTGGTCACCCGCGCATCGTTGAAGCCGAGCTCCTCCAGTACCGCTGTCGCCTGCACCATCTTCTGCGCGCTGCCATTCGCCACTGTTACCCCGCACTTTCGAGGCGGACCAGGGAGGCCGGGTTGAGCGCTTCGTTGAGCGCGCCGCGTCGGTACCCCTGAAGGTCGAGCACTACGCGGGAAAACCCGGCCTTCCGTACACACTGGAGGATGCTCTCGCGATGGCCGTCTATAGCCGTTAGTTCACGGGGATGGATTTCCAGTCGAGCGGTCTCATCGTGATGCCGAACGCGGAACTCTCGAAAGCCGAGACTCCTCAGCCCGAGCTCCGCCGTTTCGATCTCGCGCAGTCGCTCGGGAGTAACCGCCAGGCCGTAAGGAATTCTGGATGCAAGACACGGAGCCGCCGGTTGGTCCCAGGTGGGTAGTCCCAGCTCTTGCGACCACTCGCGGATGTCGGATTTAGTGAGGCCCGCCTCCAGCAGTGGCGACCGAATCGCCCGTTCGGCCCCCGCCGCCGAACCCGGTCGATGGTCACCGACATCGTCCGCGTTGGCGCCATCGACGACCGTTGTCAGCCCATGCGCTTCCGCGACCTCGTGCAAGCGGTCCCAGAGCTCGGATTTGCAGAAATAGCAGCGATTCGACGGATTCGCTGCGTACCTCGGGTCGAGCATTTCCCTGGTGTTCACCTCCAGCCAGGGAATGCCAAATCGTTCCGCGACCTCCCTGGCAGTGTCCTCCATCCACGAGGCCAGGCTGTCGCTCTTGCCGGTTACGGCGAGAACGCGGTCCGGGCCGAGCACGTCCACAGCTATTCTGGCCAGAAACACGGAGTCGACGCCACCGCTATACCCCACAACCACAGATCCGCAATCGCGGAGAGTGTCAGCCAAACGCTGTCTTTTTATATTCATCTCAAACCCAACTTATGGAAGATCGTCGGAAGTCTCCAAGATAGCCGATCGCCCTCGAAACCCGCCAGCCGGAGCGGTCGACGACGATTCCGGAGTCGAGCCGCGTCGAGCGCGCGCGCGGAGCTCGAAGATCGCGACCACCACCGCAAGTGGTACGGCGCAAAAGAGTGCGATATCGGCGACGTTGCCCGGGGGCAGCCAGATCTCACCCCCCGCGAAAGAGAGATAGTCGGTAACCGCCCAATGAATGGCCCGCTCGCCGAGATTACCCGCCATTCCGCCCAGGACAAGGCCAACGAACAGCCACGCCCACGGCCGCTGCGTGCGCGGCAGCCTGTGCCCGCGCCCGATGACTTCATAGAGCAGCAGAATCCCCAGGATAGCAGCGAGAATAGCTATAACCTTCCTTGCGACCAGTGGCATATCGCCATACAGGCCCAGAATCATCGCATCGTTCTGGACATGCCAAAGCGCCACGCGCCCCGCCCATATCTCGACGAAGCCGCCAACCGGTACTGTTGCTATCACCCATGCTTTTACGGCCCAATCCAGTATGGCAACACCCGCGCCGATCGCAATGGCTGGCAGCCAACCTCGATTTGGCTCTCGATCCGTCGCCCGTCGTCCTCTTCCCGCCAAAACTCCCCCGAATTCCGTTTCCTGAGGCTACACCCGAGCGCAGCGGAGCCCGACAGCTACCCGATCTGCGCGTTCGAATACGGTTGAATGTAGCGTATGGAGGCAGAATTCACACCAGGGCCAGTCTATCCAATGACCTGTACTGGATGGCCTCGGCTATGTGAGGCGTTTCTATTGCTTCGCTTCCGTCCAGATCTGCTATGGTTCGGGCGATCTTGAGAACCCGATGATACGCGCGTGCGGAGAAGCCAAGGCGAGTGATTGCCGTTCTTAGCAGAGCATCGCTCCCCTCTCCAATTTCGCAGAATTCTCGCAGGTCGCGCGGTTTCATATGGGCGTTCGCGTGAAGGTCGCCGCGATCGGCGAACCTGCCGCGCTGCACCATCCGTGCGGCGCTGACCCGCTCGCGAATCGTGGACGAGCATTCCCCGAGTCGACCATCGCTAAGCTCGCGGTAACGGACGGCGGGAACCTCCACATGGAGATCGATACGGTCCAGGAGCGGACCGGAAACACGGGCGAGATACCGTTGAACGACTTCGGGAGCGCACGAGCAGGTCCGGGTGTCATCGCCGTAAAATCCGCACGGACAGGGATTCATGGCGGCCGCGAGCATGAAGCGGGAGGGGTAGGAAAGGCTCAGGACCGCCCGCGAAATAGTGACCTCGCCATCCTCGAGGGGCTGTCGGAGCACCTCGAGAACATTGCGTCGGAATTCCGGTAGCTCGTCGGTGAACAGGACGCCGTTGTGGGCAAGCGACACCTCGCCCGGCCGGGGCGAAGAACCGCCGCCGATCAGGCCAGCGTCCGATATCGTGTGGTGCGGTGCGCGAAACGGCCTGGTTACTATCAACGAGTTGTCCGGACCGAGCAATCCGGCCACCGAATGGATCCGGGTGGTTTCGAGTGCTTCGGACATACTGAGAGGCGGGAGAATGCTCGGTATCCGACGAGCGAGCATGGTTTTTCCGGATCCTGGAGGACCCACCATCAGGATGTTGTGCGCGCCGGCCGCGGCGACTTCGAGCGCCCGTTTGACGTGCGCCTGCCCTTTGACTTCGGCGAAGTCGGCTCCGGCGAAGGGACCTTTGGAGAAGAGCGCCACCTTATCCACAGTTGCGACCTCGAGGCTTCCGGCACCGTCGAGGAAGCGAATCACCTGTTCGAGCGTATCGGCTGGTCTGACCTCGATGCCGTCCACGACCGCGGCCTCAGCTACATTCTGCCGTGGGAGGATGAGTCCGGTTAGTCCTGCGGAGCGCACGGCGAGTGCGATTGACAGCGCGCCCCTCACTGGCCGGAGTGCGCCGTCCAGGCTCAGCTCGCCGAGTAGCGCGAAGCTGGCCAGGCGCGAGCCCAGCACCTGACCGGTGCACGCCAGAATGCCGATGGCAATGGGTAGATCGAACGCGCTCCCCTCTTTACGGACATCTGCGGGTGCGAGATTGACTGTAATGCGCTTGGTGGGAACTGCGTGTCCACTGTTCTGAATCGCCGCGACGACCCGCTCCCGCCCCTCCTTGACGGCGCCCTGTGGCAGGCCAACGGTGGAGAAAGAGGGGAGGCCGCTGGCAACGTCGGTTTCAACAGTAACCAGGTAAGCGTCGATGCCCAGAACGGCACCGGATAGGACACGTGCGAGCATTGGAAGGCGGGCGGGGGTGGGTCGATCCGAGCAGCCACTCATTAAGTCAAAAATGGGGCCGACCAGATCAACCGTGGGTTCGCCTTCTGGCTGTTTCCCTCAGAGTCACTTTCCGTCCAGTTGCATCCATGGGGGACGCCGATCGGGCAGGACGGATCGATTCACGCGCTCTGCAGGAGAATCCGCATCTCAGTTCCCTTCCCCTCCTCCGAAATCGCGGTCACCTCACCTCCCCACGACTCGACAAGTCGCCTGACAATTGCCAAGCCTAGCCCTGTTCCGCTGGTTCTGGTTGAGAAGTGTGGCTCGAAAACGCGGGAGAGCAGATCCGCGGCGATCCCTTCACCGGTATCGATGACACGTATCAAAACGCCGGTGCCGTCAGGTAACGGCTCGACGAACACCCTTACGGCACCGCCCTTGCCAATCAGCGCATCCCGGGCGTTCTCGAAGAGGTTGATGAGAACTTCCTTCAACTCACCCGCGCGGGCCAGTGCGTTGGGAACCGGCAGACTCGTCTCCAGCTCAAACCGCACCTCTGCTCGGCCGGATCGGTAAAGCGCGAGCGTATCCTCGACCACGTGCACGACGTCTACCGGGACCAGTGGCTCCGAGGCATCGGCGGGGCTGCCGAATCGCGAAAACGCTCTGGAGATCTCGCCCAGTGCGTCTATCTCTTTCAGGATCGCATCGACATTGCGGTGTAGGATCGCCTCGAAATCCGGTTGACGATCCGCGTACGCCCGACGCAGGTGCTGAACCGATAACTTGATAGGAGTGAGCGGGTTCTTTATCTCGTGTGCCACCTGCCGCGCCATCTCGCCCCAAGCGAGAACCCTGGCGGACCGCACTTCCGCTGCGCGCGCGCGGCGTAGCCGGCTCACCATGGTATTGAACGAGCGATATACGCTACCGAACTCGTCCATCCGGTCCTCCGGCAGCCGGAGCCGCAGGTTCCCGCCGCCCACCATCGCCGCGGCGCGGCTCATCTCGTCGAGCGGACGCGCGAGCGCGCGGCCCACGAAGAGCGACAGGCCCAGCGATAGTCCCATTCCGAGCAGGATCATAAGAGCGGTAATGTGCGCGAACTCCCGCTGCCTGCGGGTGATCTCATCGGAGGCGAGAGGGATGGGAGCGCCGATCACCGTTACCGGATCGATGCGACGGTACGCCACGAGATATTCGTTCCGCCCGAGCTGCCGTTCTTCCAGTGCCTGAAGATCCTCGGCGGTCGAAAACTGGAGATAGACTTCAGGCGGAAGCCAGGTGTGGAAGAGGCCGAGATCGAGTACCTCGCGCGCGGTAGCGCCAACGAGCGTTCCGCGGCGGTAGAGGAGAAGGTCATCATCGCTGAACGCGCCGATCTGATCGGAGTCGCGGCCTGTCCGCGCCGCGTCTTCCAACGTTCGCCTGGCGAGCACCGCGGCCGACCGTACGACCTCCTTTGATACCGCTCCGTACGTTACAGCTCCGAAGATGGCCGTCGGAACCAGGAAGAATGCGAAGAGTGCCAGGGTAAGCCGGCCGCGAAACGATCGGATCCGGCGGATCTGTTTAGCCGATGCCCGAAGCTGTCCCGCGAGGGCCCGCGCGGCTGCCCAGAGAATGGTCACGGCGACCATAAAGCCGGCGAGGATAAGTATCGCCTGGATGAAAAGGATAGGGGTAGACGATCGGCGGACCAGGAGATGGGCATGCATCCACCCGCTGGGAAACCGGACTCGCGCTTCACTCCGCCAACCGGCGGCGGTCGAAACCCAGCTCACAGCCGAATCCGGTGTAAGTAGCGGCGCGGCGCTGGTGGGTGCCGGTACGAGAAAGAGTGCGTCCACCGGACTGCTCTCCTCTGCTCGCGTGGCAGGCTGTAGGAAGCGGGCTAACGTCGTCGAACGGCCCAGCTGCCTTCTGGGCGGAACTGCGACCGCTATTGTTCGCTCACCAGGAAGCGGTACTACCAGGAGGTAATGAAGCGATTCCAACGACGTGAACCTCTGTACCACTGGCGCGGTCGCATCAGCGTGCTCCATCACCAGCTCCGACAGGCTGGCCGGCTGACCTACGAAGTCGGTTAGCCTTATCTCAGCGCGGGGAACTCCGTCGCTCCAGGTCGTGAGGTAGGCCTGATATCCCTCCTGCGCGAGACCGCTCGCTACCCAGCTGTGATAAAGCAGGTTGACGCCTTCCTCGCCCTGAAATGCGAACTCCTCGGCGCGCTCAGCGAACTGTCGTAGCAGAAAATCCAGGAACGGATCGGCTTCCGTGCCGAGCCTCGCGAGCTCGCGTTCCGCATTCTCGAGCCGCGCGTCTAGGTGAAGCAGCCATAAGCTGGGAAGAGTCGCGGAACCCGCCAGCCAGGCCGCGAGGAGCCAGATCGGGAGAGCGCTACGCCTGGGTCGCGATCTCATTATCCCTGTCGCCATGAGCGCGAACGGGACGGCCCAGAGGCTCGCGGCCCACACCGGCACCATCCGAGCCGGGTTCCACCACCACAGGAGCATCGCCCCCAGAACCGCGGATACGAGCACACCAGATATCACGTATGCCAGCTGATTACGCCTGGTCCGCCTGCCAGCCGCGAGTTGGAAAAGGAGGTATATCGGGACAGCCAGCAGCAGAGTCGTAGCGAACTGGAGCGGCACCCCGCCGCCGACTCGACCGGCGAGCAGCCCCGCCGCCGCCGATCGCGACATCAGGAGAACGGCCGCCGGAAAAAGTATTGCGGTTACGCTTACCGGTACCCAGAGCGGGACTCGGCGCCACCTAAGAGGTTTGTCGACCCGTATGAGTACCCAGATGGCGATGCCGACCAGCAGGACGAGGAACAAACCGAGCGAAATGTCGCCCGGCATGGGTAGAACGAACTGGAGTGGCGAGAATAGGGCCTGATTGCCGACTATCTGGCCGAGCGGAATGAGGAGGAAGCCGAGCGTTCCGATGGCCACTGGCAGAGCCGGTGGTCCGACTCGCCCGCGGTACCAGGCGGCACTGAGCAGCACGAATGCCAGAGCCCAGAGGAGCCCCACAGTCATGTAACCACGGTGGACTACCCGGTCCCACCACCGCTGCTGCGTAAGTGCCTGGAAGCTTACGCTGAGAATTGGAATGTCGGTGGACCAATCCCAGATCGCCTCGCCCTGCGCGCGGTCTGGAAGGCTGAATCGCGGGAGGATCCCGTGGCGCTCGCTGAACCACTCGGCGAATGGCACCACCCCCTCGCCGAGCGCGAGATCGCCCTCCAGCAGCACTGCCGCCACAGCGTGTCCACCACCTTCAATAGCACGTACGAAGTAGATGTAGCTGAAGAGTGGGCCCTCGTGAAATATGTAACTGCGCGCGCCGCCCAGTACTTCGAGCGGCATCTCCCCGCGCAGCTCGCCGGCCCAGGCGACCGGCCGACCGGTGCGGTCGTATACTGCCAGCGCCGAAACGTCTGTTGCGCCGCGGAGCGCCGATAGTTGCGAGAACAGCCGCGGATCCGCCTGGGTAGAGTCACGGATCAAATAGGCTTCGGATGCTCCTACGACGGCACGTTCACCATCATCCACGAGGTCGTCGAGGGCAGTGCGCAGCCGATCCGATGCACGCTCCTCGACGGCGCGTTGAATCTCCGGCCACTCTCGCGCGATCCGGAGCAGCTGATACTGAACCACCACTGACGCAGCGATACCGCCCCAGAGAAGCAGGGCGGCGAACAGCATGCGCCGGGCATGCTCTCTAACTGCCCCTGCCGTCCAGACGAGCGCCCCGCCGGCGGCAACCGCTAGCGGTGCAGGTGTCAGGTGCTGCATCCACCAGGCGAGCGCCAGGAGCGCCAGCCATCCGCCAATCCAGGAAATGCGCAGGAGTAGCGGCAAGCGGGTTCGGCCGGCAGATTGCGATATTACAGCGCCATCGCCCGAACGACCGACTGATATTATGTCCGAACTTTCACGCTCGCTCTGTCTCACGAGCCTGACCTGGGTTGAGGTTAAGGATCATCTGACCCATGATCGGCGCCTCCTGGTGCCGGTCGGCACGTGCGATCAACACGGTCCGCACCTGCCGATCGGGACGAGCACTCTCATAGCCGAGGCTTTTTGCGACGAGCTGTCGCGCGACTTCGGCGTTCTCAGGGCGCCTGCCCTCGAGTACGGGGTCAATCTCCCATCGGAGCGCTCATACGCCGGAGCCGCCACTCTCCGCGAAAAGACGCTTCACAGGATGCTAAACGACCTGCTCGCGTCATGGGAGGACCACGGATTCGAGGAGTTCATCCTGATCACCGCTTACAACTACGACCCACACGTCGAAGCGCTCGCCACGATAATCGGGACGCAGGCACGCGTACGGGTGATAGAGGTGCTGAGCATCGACCTCACAACCTTCCTGGACGGGCCGAACGACGCGGCGCACGGCGGCGAAGTCGAAACCTCTCTTATGCTTCACCTCCACCCCGACCGCGTGCAGATGGACAAAGCCAGAGATTTCCATCCTGCTCCCGCCGCCGACGTGACGAGCCACACTGGTGGCCTGTTGCGCGTCCCGGCCGCTTCGCCAGGATCCGTGGGCAGTTCGACCCTGGCGAGCGCGGAAAAGGGCCGTCGCATCTATGAGTATATCGTGGAGAAGATCCGCGCCAAAGTTTTCCTCGTGGCAAGTGCCAGTGACGAGTAGGCCCGGCAACGAATGGGAAACCATACCCCCGTCGTCGTGTACCACGTGTAGGCGATGTAATGTGAAGCAGTGGCCGGTTTTTTGGGCCACCTCCAATCACCTGCCAAGTTTCTGACGAAAGAGACCCATGAACATAAGCTCGCCACTGGTACGGTTGGTCGGCGTCACAGTGCTGGCAATCGCGTCCGCGACCCCGCTGCTGGCTCAGACCGGCGCGGGTGACGAAGGCACCTTCGAAGTCTTCGTGGACGGGCGCCGTGTAGGGACCGAGCAGTTTACCATTCGTCAGACCGGGGTCGGGAGCAACGCGGAGGCGATAGCTACTGGACGCGTGGAGCTCGCGCTTCCCACCGGCACCCTCGTTCTGCTACCGCGCCTTCGCGCTACCGGCTTCCAGGCAGATCCCGTGGCGTACGAGATAACTATAGAGGGCGATTCGCCGCGCACTATCGTCGGAACGGTCGGCGATGGACGGTTCAGCGCAAGGATCGCGTCGCCGAGCGGTGAGCAGCTCAGGGAGTATGTCGCCAGCTCTGGAGCCACCATTCTCGATGAGGGTATTGCGCATCACTATTACTTCCTCGCCCGCCGCTCACGCAACGGACGTGTGCCGATACTTATTCCGCGCGAGAACCGGCAGGTTATGGCGACGGTTTCGGATCTCGGCGAGGAGCAGGTAAATATCGGCGGCGTATCCGCTACCCTCTTCCACCTACTCGTGGTTCCGGACGGCGGGGCCGAACGGCACGTTTGGGTCGATGCGCTCAATCGCGTCATCAAGGTTGAAATCCCCGATAGCGGTTACCGTGCGGTTCGCACGGAGATTCCCCGCTAATACTTCGGCGCCCTCAGCCCGACCTGGCCGGGGGCGCCTCCGCAGCCTGATAGAACTGAAAGTCGATGTCCGGAGCCAAACCAGACCCGCTTGCCAGCAGGGTTCTCGCCGTTTTTGCATCTCCAGGAACACTTTTCGAGAGTTTTCGCCAGCGCGCACCATGGGTCGGGCCGCTAGTCATCTCCACAATCGTGGTTATGCTCGCTATGGCCACAATGCCCCAGGAGGTCTTTCTGGCTCAGGCGGAATCCGCCGTGGACCGCAGGGGTGATCCTGTAACCATAACTTCCGAGCCCGCTGACATCGCCACTTACGGCCGTCTGATGGCAGTTCTGGGAGTAGCAGTCGCCAACCCGACCGCCGCTTTCGCCGTCGCGGGGATCCTCACGCTGGTATTCAGTCTGCTCGGCGGCGGACCCGCGACTTACCGGCAATTTTTAGCAGCGACAACGCATTCGCTGCTCATCGTGTCGCTCGGGACGCTGATCGGAATCGTTATGCAGCTCGCCGGATTGCCGGGCTCATCGATCGCGCTTCTGCTTCTGGAACCCCTGCTCGGCCCCGGTAGCACTGTTGCGGCCATTCTTCAGAATCTCAACTTTTTCCTCCTCTGGATGATTCTGGTGCTCGGCCTGGCAGTGAGCAAGTTGGACGACAGGCGGAGCTGGCCGGTAGCCGCGAGTGTAATCTTCGGACTGTATCTGGTATTCGCACTCGCGACCTCTTCGGTGACGGGCTGAAAGCGATCTGAAACTTTCAGACTCACCGCCGCGTAAAGACCCACATGACCTTTCAAGTGACCCTGCCGCTCAGCCCCGCAGAGTCTTCCACACAGAGGAGAGTACCGTGACCGCAGCACTCAATCGCTTTGCAATATGGCCGACTCTGGCGATCGCCTCCGCTTTGTCCCTGTGCGCCATGCCCGCACTGGCCCAGGACACGACATCCACGGCAACGCTGTCCCTGGAAGAGGCTTTACAGCTCGCCCGCGATAATAATCCGGCGTACCTCCAGCAGCGCAACGATCTCGGGGTCGCCAAGTGGTCGGTCCGCTCTGCGTACGGAGCGCTCCTGCCCTCAGCGAGTGCCGGTGCCGGCTTCGGCTATACGGCGTCCGGCGCACCGCGTTTCGGCTCGGTAGAATTCGAGCGGCAGCCCGAGAACTACTCCTCCTCATACAGTCTCGGCCTGAACTACAGATTGAGCGGCGCAACTCTGCTGCAACCCTCGGTGGAGCGGGCACGCGCGAAAGCTACGGAGCGGCGCGTGGTCGGCACCGAATCGCAGCTGGTGGCGCAGGTGACGCAGCAATACCTGAGCACGCTCCAGGCGAGAGCGCAGGTCGAGCAGGCTATCCGCGAGGTGGCAAGGACCGGTGAACACGTCCGCTTGGCAGAGGCGCGCTTCGAAGTCGGCGCGGGCACCCCACTGGACGTTCGCAGGGCCGAAGTCCAGGAGGGCCAGGCTGAAGTCCTCCTCCTGCAGGCCCGCAACACCCTGGCGACCTCCAAGTTGCTGCTGGGTCAGTTGATGGGGAAGCCTCTCGATCCGGACGTAAGTCTCACTTCCGACTTCGCCATCTTCGACCCCAGCTGGCAGACGCAGGAACTTGTGGAAATGGCCATAGAGGCGAATCCGACGCTACTCGCGGCACGGGCGACCTCCAACGCGGCCTCCACGAATGTGACGTCGGCCAAATCGAGCTACCTGCCGTCGCTCAACTTCAGCGTGGGGCTGCAGGGCTCAGTATACCAGGCGGGAAGCATCGATCCGCTGCTCAATCAACGCCTTGCGCAGATAAGCGGGTCATTCGGAAGCTGCCTGGATCAGAATACCATAAGGACCGGGGCGGGTCTGGCACCTATACCCTGCCTGGATCCGGCGACACCGGGTCTCGAGGCCGATCTGCGGCGGCAGCTCGAAGAGGCCAACAGCGGTTTCCCTTTCGACTATACGCCGCAGCCACTGTCCGCCTCCATGAGCATTTCGCTACCGATCTTCACGGGATTCTCTCGCAAACTCCAGGTCGAGCAGGCTGAGGCCAACGCGGCCGACGCGCGCTACCAGGTGCGCGCCGAGGAGCTACGGCTTAACCAGGCAGTCAGCGCAGAGGTTCTGAGCCTCGAGACGGCCTATCAGACCGTCCTGCTTCAGGAGCAGGTGCGCCAGCGTGCGGAGGAGGAGCTCCGCCTGGCGCAGGAGCGCTTTCGGTTCGGCGCCGCCAGTTCCGTCGAAGTCACCGATGCGCAGACCAACCTCTCGCAGGCTGAGCGCGACAAGATAGATGCGCTGTACGACTTCCATAAATCGCTCGCAGCGCTCGAAGCGCTCGTCGGCCAGCAGCTTCGCTGAGTCGACGGTAATCGCCCAGGAGATACAACGAAGATGACCAAGAAACGGAAAAGCATAATCGGCGCAGGCCTCGCGCTACTGGTCGTGGCCATAGCCGGCCTGGCGGTGGCGACGAGCGGGGACTCGGGCGTCGAAGTACGAACTGAGGCGGTCGGCAGGCGCGACCTGGCTTCGATAGTCACCGCGAGCGGTGTGATCCAGCCGAGACGAAAGGTGGATATCTCGGCAGATATCCCGGGTCGGGTTCTGGAGCTCGCCGTCACAGAGGGCCAGTGGGTAGAAGAGGGCGACCTGCTCCTGCGTATTGATCCGACGAGCTTCCAGGCCGTCGTCAGGCGGGCGGAAGCATCCGTTGCTCAGGCGCGGGCCCAGGCGGCCCAGGCGCGTGCCAACTGGCTTCAGGCGCAGAGTGCCGCCCAACGGGCGGAGCAGCTCATTCAGGGCGACAACCTCATCTCGAGCGCGGAGCTGGAACAGGCACGGACCGCCGAGAAGGTAGCCGCAGCGCAGCTCGAGGCCGCCACCTTTGGCGTCGCCCAGGCGGAGGCGACGCTCTCTGAAACCCGTGAAACGCTCCGCAAGGCTACAATCCGCGCTCCGATGACCGGTAGGGTCACCCGCCTCAACATCGAACAGGGCGAGACCGCCGTGGTCGGGACCATGAACAACCCCGGTTCGCTCCTCCTCACCATCGCAGATTTGAGTGAGATGGAGGCGAGCGTCAAGGTCGACGAGACGGACGTGCCGCACATATCCCTTGGCGATAGTGCGCTCGTATCGATCGATGCGTTTCCCGACACCGTATTCAAGGGGACGGTTGCCAGAATCGCTCATAGTGCCATCCAGGCGGCCGGCGCATCGGGTGCTCCAGGCGGAACCGCGCAGGCAGTGGATTTCGAGGTCGTCATAGCACTCGACAACCCGCCGGAGGGCCTCAGGCCCGATCTCTCCGCTACTGCGGACGTGATCACCGCCACCCGTTCCAACGTGCTCGCGGTGCCCATAATTTCGGTGACCGTCCGCGGCCCTGACGGTATGAAGTTCGATAGCGCACCTGACGAGAACACCGACGACGCTGCGCCGGTCCTCAGCCCGGCTGAGCCCGCTGAAGAGGTTGAAGGCGTCTTCGTAGTAAACGCTGGCAAGGTCGAGTTCGTTCCGGTCCAACTCGGTATAGTCGGTGATCAGTACTTCGAAGTCCTGAGCGGCCTGGACGGTGGCGAAGTCGTCGTCGCCGGCCCGTACCAGGTAATCCGGGACCTGGAGGCTGGAGCGGTCGTTCGGACAGAGGCCACCGCCCAAACGTCGCAGGCGCCGGCCGCTACGGAGGAGGAGAACGGATGAACAACTACGCCAATCGAAGCGCTGGCGGCGCGGTAATCGCCACCAGCGATTTGCAGAAACATTACGTGCTCGGTGCGGAAACGGTGCGGGCGCTGAGAGGTGTCGACCTGTTGATAGACGCTAACGAGTACGTGGCCATCATGGGGCCATCAGGATCCGGCAAGTCGACGCTCATGAACCTTATCGGGTGCCTGGATACTCCGACGGCCGGTGAGTACATACTGAACGGCCAGGCCGTTGCGGGCCTCACAGACGACGAGCTCGCGCGCATTCGCAATCGCGAGATCGGCTTCGTATTCCAGACATTCAACCTCCTGCCGCGTTCCACAGCCCTGGAGAACGTCGAGCTACCGCTCGTCTACGCGGGAATCGGCAAGGCGGAGCGGCGCAAGCGCGCGGCCGCTGCCCTCACAGCGGTCGAGCTGACCGACAGGATGGGGCATCGACCAAACGAACTATCGGGCGGCCAGCGCCAGCGTGTGGCGATTGCCCGCGCCCTGGTGACCGAGCCCTCCATAATCCTCGCCGACGAGCCGACGGGAAACCTGGATTCGCGCACGTCCGAAGAGATCATGAGTCTGTTCGCACGGCTGCACGAGCAGGGGCAGACGATAATCATGGTTACACACGAGCCAGACATAGCCGCGCATGCCGAGCGCGTGGTGACACTCCGTGACGGACTCATCGAGAGCGATATTGCGCAGGAGCCGACGGCTGTTCATACCGCGGCTGGCGCGACAGCAGAGATCTGATTCGATGAAATTCGGCGAAGCTATCCTGACCGCGCTGGTGATGATCCGCGCGCACAAACTGCGCGCGTTCTTCACCATCCTCGGTACGGTTGTGGGTGTAACATTCCTTATAGCCGTCATCACCCTTATCCAGGGTATGAACACCTATATGGAAGAGGATTTTGCCTCCCAGATATTCGGCTACAATACCGTTACACTGCGGCGGATCCCTTTCATCAGCGATGCCGATGAAGAGACCTGGCGCGAATGGATGAGGCGTCCCCGGCTGACGTTCGAGGATGCCGAGTGGCTCGCCACGGTGATGGACACTCCCGGCACGGTCGCAATTAATTCCCAGAACGGGGGTGAGGTCGACGGTCCTGGCGGCAAAACGCTCGAGGGCGTAAGCATCATTGGGGCCTCTGCGTCCTACTTCAGTACTCGCGACATGGTGGTGGAGGCCGGCCGGGTTTTCTCCGAGCAGGAAGCCGACCGGGGCGTACCGGTTGTGGTGATCGGTAAAGATGTAGCGGAAAGCCTTTTTGAAAACAGAAATCCAATCGGTCGCACGATAGGCGTCGCCAATTTCCCGTTCAGGATAATAGGGGTGCTCGAGGAGCAGGGATCGCTGTTCGGATTCTCCCTCGACAACGTGGTAATCGCGCCCAACAAATCCCGCGTGAACGGATTCGTGAATCCGGTTGATGTGGTCGATGAGATCGCCTTCAAGGTGCCGGATGCCCGATTCATAGCCCCCGCTATGGCCGAAATGGAAGGGTGGCTCCGGATACGCCATAGACTTCGACCGGGCGAACCCAACGACTTCGCTATTGAGACCGCAGAAGAATCACTGGCGTTCTGGGATCAGATCGCCAAAGTAATGCTCATCGCGTTGCCCGGGCTGGTGGGTATCTCGCTGGTCGTAGGCGCCGTGGTAATCATGAACATCATGCTGGTGAGCGTTTCGGAGCGAACGCGCGAGATCGGTCTGCGCAAAGCGCTCGGTGCCAAGCGCCGCGATATTCTGCTGCAGTTCCTGTTCGAGTCCGCTACACTTTCCGGGCTTGGCGGCCTGATCGGAATCGGTCTCGGTATGGCACTGGCAGCACTTGTCGCCGCCCTCTCACCTCTGCCGGCCGCCGTGGCGCCCTGGTCCATCGCACTCGGAATGTTTCTCGGGGTCGGGGTCGGCCTTGCCGCAGGTGTATATCCATCGTCCCGCGCCGCGCGGCTCGATCCTATAGTCGCGCTACGGCAGGAATAGACCGATGAACTTAACAGCCGCACGAGAGGGTGTGTCGATAGCGCTGGACGCTCTCCGTTCGAATCGGGTCCGCGCCGCGCTAACCATTCTGGGTGTGGTCATCGGCGTGGCGACAGTCATGGCGATGGCCGCGATGATCGGGGGGATCCGGTCGTCCATCACCGGTCAGCTCGAGGCGCTCGGTCCTAAGAACTTCATCATGGACAGGTTCGACCAGACCCAGGTCCGAATTGTGACCGACGGGACAGGGGGACCGCCCTGGGAGGGCAAGCCGTCCATCACCATGGATGAAGCCGCCCTCATCGCCGAGCTGCCCTCCATCCAGTCAGTGACGCCTTCGGTGAGCGCGAGTGCCGATATCAAGTACGGAACGCGGACCATCGATGATGTTTCCATCCGGGGACAGGGATACGAGTGGCCCAATTACTCGAAGGGTGACTTCGTCGCTGGTCGCAACTTTTTGCCAACCGCAGAGAAGCGCTCGAGTGCCGTAATTGTGCTTTCTGAGGGTCTCGCCGAATCGCTCTTTGGCCAGGTCGCGCCGATCGGTAAGGCGATACGCGTTGGTGGCGACCGGTTCCACGTGATCGGAGTATACAAACAGGAGCCAAATCTGTTTTCCGGCGCCGCCGACCGCTGGGCCGTTGTACCGCCGAGCACCGCTATTAAGCGACTCGACGCAGACGAGGAATGGCTCTCGCTGCTGATAGTGCCGACGGCAGCCGCGACCCAGACACGGGCTATGGACGACGTTACTTCACTGATGCGGACGACCCGCGGGCTCCGACCGGGTGAGGAAAACAACTTCGCGCTGATGCGCCAGGAGGCATTTCTGGAGCTGTTCAACCGCATAACCGGCGCGTTCTTCCTCATAATGCTCGTCCTCTCCTCCATCGGCCTTATGGTCGGTGGCGTAGGAGTGGTTGCTATCATGATGATATCGGTGACCGAACGCACCAGGGAGATAGGCGTGAGAAAGGCGCTCGGTGCCACTCGCAGAGAGATCCTCTGGCAATTCCTGGTGGAGTCGATGACTGTGACCGTAATCGGTGGTGTAATAGGTATGGCACTGGGTGGTGGAGGTGCGTTTCTACTGTCTGTGCTGACCCCCATACCGGCGGCTGTTCCGCTCTGGTCCATAGTCGCGGCGCTAGCTGTCTCGGCCATCACAGGCATAGGATTCGGCCTCTATCCCGCCAATAAGGCTGCGCGGCTGGACCCGGTCGACGCTCTGCGCTACGAGTAAGATGACGACCCCACTAGCACCTGCCGTGGATGTCCTGGCTGTCGCCGCCCATCGGGATGACGTGGAGCTCCTCTGTGGCGGCACGCTTGCCCGCGCTGCCGATCAGGGATATAGAACCGGCATCCTCGACCTTACGCGCGGGGAGATGGGAACTGCGGGCAGCGCCGACCTGCGGGGCGCAGAGGCCGACGACGCCGCCGCCGCGTTGGGAGTCGCCGCCCGCCGAAACGCCGGATTCCCCGACGCCGGGCTCGAGAACTCGATCGAGGCACGGCACCACGTAGCTGCGTATCTCCGCGCCTTCCGGCCGACGGTCGTCATTCTCCCGTATATCAAAGGCCGCCATCCCGATCACAGGGTTGCCGCGGAGCTCGCTGGTGACGCCTGCTTCCTAGCCGGTCTGAAGAAACTGCCGATAGAGGGTGAGCCTCACCGACCGACAAAGATCCTCTACTCGCTGGCCTACAGGGAGGACGCGGTAAAGCCGACGTTCGTGGTCGATATCACAGAGCAGATGGAACGGAAGATGGCGGCGGTTGCGTGCTACCACTCGCAATTCGAAGGGAAGACCTGGGCGGGTGAGGTGTTTCCCGGTGGCGATCGACCGCTATACGAGCAGGTGAGGATGCACGCGGCCCATGCAGGGTCGCTTATCCGTACGGAATTCGGGGAGCCGTTCTACACGCACGAGACCGTCCAGATAGACGATATAGTATCGCTCGGTGTCAGGAGCCTGTAGAGGTAAACTGCGGCCGACAGCAGTCGATCTCGATGAGTAGCCGTTTCCAGCTCGGTACATCCGACCCTCCTACCCTGACGGTAGTCGCCGACGCGGGGCCACCGCGCAGCATCCAGGGCGCGAGCCAGCGATTGATCTCGGGCGGCAGATGTCCTATCGGCTCACCACCAGGCAGGTGCACCCAGACTTCGGGATGATCGTCACCCGGCGGATCGGGGATGAGGAGAAGCCGATCACCCGGTGCGATTTCTTCGATATATGCCGAACGCCTTCCAAAGACCATCCCGTGGACGGTCGATCGGAAAGTATCTGATCGTGGATCGGTGAGTTCAGTAGACATGAAACGCAGTCGGCAAAGGAAATGTAGGGCCCATCCCCGTCCCAATGTACCACCGCGCCCGATGGACCTCAACAGACGAAACTTCCCCACCGTGGACGTTTATACTATCCTTGTACAAAATACCGCGAAAGGGAGAGAGTAGCCATGAAGCCGATCTATATGGATTACGCCGCGACCACACCGGTTCGCAGTGAGGTCCGTGACGCGATGCTTCCCATGCTGGAAGAGCGCTTCGGTAATCCGTCGAGCACCCATCGCTGGGGCCGTGAGGCCCGAGCGATACTGGAACATGCGCGCGCGCGACTGGCCGCTGTACTCGGTGTCTCTCCCATAGAAATAATCTTCACGCGCGGCGGAACAGAAGCCGATAATCTGGCACTGCTGGGACGGGCCCGGACCTCACCGGACGCGCCCGTGGTATGCTCCGCGATCGAGCATAAGGCAATCCTCGCTACGGCGAGGGCGGCGGAGGCGGGGGGAACCGAGCTACACGTTCTCCCGGTCGATCGGAGCGGTACCGTCGATCATAGCACCCTGCCCGATATTCTGCGGCGCGAGCCCTCGGTTGTATCCGTGATGTGGGCCAACAACGAAGTCGGCGCTATTCAGCCGGTGCTGGAAATCGCCACACAATGCGCGGACGCCGGCGTGGCGTTCCATACCGACGCGGTTCAGGCGCTCGGGAAGATCCGGATCCGGCTGGATGAGCTCCCGGTCTCGCTCCTCTCGATCAGCGCACACAAGATTGGCGGACCCAAAGGCGTAGGGGCCCTCTTCATTCGGCGGGGCACGGAGATTTCCCCGATGATATTCGGAGGAGGCCACGAACGCGGGCTCCGTGCGGGAACGGAAGATGTCGCGGGCGCGGTGGGCTTCGCAACGGCCATAGAGCTCGCCGAGCGGGAGCGCGAACAAACTGTGGTGCGACTTGGCGCGCTCCGCGACCGCCTCGAAGCCGCCCTGCGCGAGCGCGTCCCCGATCTCGTGGTAAATGCCGAGAGCGCGGAGCGACTGCCCACGATCCTGAACGTCACTGTGCCGGGCGCAGACAGCGAAGCACTCCTGCTTACGCTGGACCTTCAGGGAATAGCCGTCTCGTCGGGATCGGCATGCTCCAGCGGCGCTGTTGAACCGTCTCACGTGCTCACGAGCATGGGAATATCGCCGGATATGGCTGGCCCCTCGCTCCGCTTCTCGCTAGGTCACGAGACGACCGACGACGAAATATCGCACGTTATTTCCGTCTTCCCACAGATTGTCGAGCGGTTGCGGGAGATGTCGGCGCGATAGGAAAAGCTATCAGCTATCAGCTATCAGCTATCATCTATCAGCAATTTATCGGTATCGTTGACCCAATAGTACTAGATGAGCAAGCGAACAGTATTAGTCGCCATGTCGGGCGGTGTGGATTCTTCGGTGGCCGCGGCATTGCTGGTTGAGCAGGGCCACCAGGTAATCGGGGCTACGATGAAGACCTTCTGTTATTCGGAGGTCGAAGGTCCTTCCCAGACCTGCTGTGGGCTGGAGGGGATAATGGATGCGCGGCGCGTGGCGGACCGCCTGGGCATTCCCCACTATGTTTACGACGTGGAGCGGGACTTTACGCGCGACGTCATCGACGATTTCGTTGGTGAATACGCGGCCGGCCGCACGCCGAACCCATGTGTTCGCTGCAACGGAAACACCAAGTTCAGGGACCTCCTGAAGCGCGGGGCGCTGCTGGGCTGCGACGCCATAGCTACGGGCCACTACGCCAGGATGGCGACGGATGAGACGGGTGCGCCTATTCTGTTGCGGGGTGTAGACCAGAATAAGGATCAGGCGTATTTCCTCTGGGGGCTTCCACCTGAGCTTCTGCCGCAGCTGATGTTCCCGCTCGGTGCACTGACGAAGCCAGAAGTCCGGGAGCGCGCACGAGCACTGGGCCTGTCCACGGCCGAGAAGCCGGAAAGCCAGGAAATCTGCTTCGTGCCGACAGGCAATTATGTCGATGTACTGGAAAGCAGACTGGGACCAGAGCATGCGGCACTCTCACCGGGCAAACTGGTTTCAGCGAGCGGCGAGGCAGTCGGCGAACATGAGGGGTACGCCAGGTACACCGTAGGTCAACGGAAGGGTATCGGTGGCGGGCACGGCCAGAGATTATACGTTCTCGGCACCCGTCCGGCGATGCAGGAGGTGGTGGTGGGCACGTGGGAGGACCTGCACCGGAGCGAGATCCTCGTCGACGAGCTGAACTGGCTCGGTCCGCAGCCTGCCATTGGCAGCGAGGTTCAGGTACAGATTCGGCACAGGGCATCGGCGGCCGAGGCCGAGATCGCCGCTAATGACAACGGTTCGATCAAGCTCGAACTACGGGAGCCCCAGCGGGCCGTGGCACCCGGTCAGTCAGCGGTCCTGTTCCGCGGAGATGTGGTCTTGGGTGGTGGCCGAATTGCGGCCTGACCTTCCGCTTCAGTCCACTTCGACCGATTCCTGGAAGAGCTTAAGCAGGTGGTCTTCGGGCATATCCTGGATCGCCTCCGCGGCATCTGCGCCGTCACCGGCGTAGACTACATAGCGGGCACGGAGATCGGGTACCGAAAGGCAATTGAAGATGATCTTCGCTTCCTCTGAGAACCCGGACTTGCCGCTGGACGAATAAACCTCCCAGGTGCGCAGGTCCGGGTCGTTAAGAGTACGGGCCATTAGTTTGATGCCTCTCGCAAGATTCGGCTTCGGGTTAGTATTTCATTTCCGCCACCCTGGCGAATTCCCGCATGAGCTCTTCCTCCTTACCACCCAGCTCTTCGGGAACCTCGACGGTGACGCGGACGAACTGATCTCCTTTCCTGCCGGCCTTCTCTACACCCTGCCCTTTGATGCGGAACCGGGTACCGGATTGGGTTCCTGCCGGGATCTTCAGCACCACATGCTTTCCGTCGACCGTCCTAACCCGAATCCTGGAACCGAGCGTCGCCTGGGCGATGTTGACCGGAACCGTGCAGTTGATGTCCAGACCGTCACGGGAGAAGAACCGATCAGGAATGACCCGGAATATCAGGATAAGATCCCCCCGCTGTCCGCCCCCGATCCCCGGTTCTCCCTGTCCGGAAAGTCGCAGTTTTGAATCCGTGTCCACACCGGCCGGCACGGTGATCTGGATCTGGCGCTGCTGCACCTTCTGGCCCTGTCCGTTACACGTGGGACACGGGTCGGTGGGGATGGTCCCGCGACCATAGCACGCCGGGCATGGCCTACTGACAGCGAATCCCCCCTGACCGAAGGTAACTGTCCCACTCCCTTTACACTCCGGACATATCACCGGCGTCGTTCCGGGTGCAGCGCCCGATCCGTGGCAGGTTGGACAATCCTCCTTTACCGGAACGGTGATCGGGATTTTACCGCCTCTCGCGGCCACCTCGAACGGGATCTCGATGGCGTATTCGACACTCTGTCCCCGCTGTGGGCCCTGCGGGCGGGACTTACGCCTGCCCATATCGAAGATGGAACTGAAGATGTCGCCCAGTCCACCGGCACCGCCCAGGTCCTCGAACGAAAACGACCCACCAGCCGTGCCCGGCGCAGAGGTCCCGGCAGACCCGCGCCCGAAACCACTCGGGGTGCTCCCTGAGAATGCGCCGTACTTCCGCATCTGATCGTACTGCTTCCGCTTCTTCTCATCCGAAAGCATCGCGTAGGCCTCGGAGATGCCTTTGAATCGCTCCGCGGCCGATGCGTCTCCCGGGTTCGCGTCCGGATGATACTGCTTGGCCAGGCGACGGTAAGCTTTCTTGATCTCAGCGGGACTGGCGTTCTCCGCAACGTCGAGAATCTTATAAAAGTCTTTAGTCGCTGTTGCCATATTTCATCCGATATAGAGTGCCCCGGCCCGCTACGTTCGAGGTGGCGGTCGGGTTCAACCCTCGTAACTCCTGACCTGCACGCGCGCAGGTCTCAGAAGTATTCCTTTGAATAGATAGCCGCGCTGAAGTACGCCGCCAATCATGTGGTCTTCGGCCTCCTCCGTCGTCGGTACGGTCATAAGCGCCTCATGGACCGCAGGATCGAACGGCCTTCCTTCAGCGGGGATTTCCTCCAATCCCGCCGCTTCCAGGATCCGGGAAAGCTTCCGATGAACGAGCTCGACGCCCTCATGGAGCGATTCCACAGACGCCTTGTCGCCTGTGAAGTGTGCCACCCGCTGCAGGTCGTCGAGCGGCTCCAGGAAGTTCTCAACCAGCTGCGCCTGAGCACGATTCCAACTTTCCAACCGCTCCCGCTCCGTACGTTTGCGGAAGTTCTCATATTCAGCTGCCAGCCGCAGATAACGTTCGCGGAGGACCTCCGGAGTGTCGCCTATCTGGCCAGTCGAATCCGGTGAAACCTCGGGCTTCGCTGGCGCCGCACCGATATCGAACTCTGCCTCCGCAGTATCGTCTGCCGGCAGATCCGTAGCATCTTCTGGTCGATCAGTAGTCATGAAACCGCTCGTGGATAGGATAAAACATCGGGTTGGACCCCAAGCCGCCTGCTATTTGCAAGCGAGGTGCCATCTACATCAGTCAAAATGACAGTTATTTACGCCATCCGAGCGGCCATCCAGGCCAGAATCGCGTCGATAGCTGCCGCACGGCTGCCACCATTGAGAACCTCGTGGCCGGTATCCGGATAAACATGCGTGGAGACGCGTTCAGGGATGCCGCCAGCAAACCTGAGGGTAGCCTCGCTATCGGCGATCCGATCCTCGGCAGGCAGGAGCAACAGGAGGGGAATGTCGAGCTTCGCCCTCTGGTCGAATGCGTCCTGAATCGCCTTGTTCATCTCCACGAACAATCGCGGCGTTATTCGGTCGTGAACCAGAGGATCGGCCAGGTAAGCCGCTACCACGGCCGGATCATGCGACAGATCCGCCGGATCGAGTTCGTTACTGAGCGGAAAGGCCGGAAGCACGTACGAGAGAAAGCCGGCGAGCGCATTCTTCCAGGGAGGCACGTCGGCAGAGATTCCCAGGGCAGGCGCCGAGAGTATCGCGCCGGCAAAGTAGTGCGTAGAAAACTCCTGGAGGTACCGGATAGCGATCAATCCACCCAGCGAGTGGCCGAGCAGAAAAAGCGGAATGCCGCTCGGGAGGCTGGAGAGGATCGTACGACGGAACCGCTCGAAGTCTTCCAGATATTGCTGAAAGCTATCGACGTGACCACGCCTGCCATCGGAGCGCCCGTGGCCGCGGTGGTCCAGAGCGTAGACGTTCACATGGCAACTGGCTAAGAGTTCCGCGAATGCAGAATACCTGGCGGAATGCTCGCCCAGCCCATGCGAGATGAGGACCGCGGAACGCGCGGTGTCGCTCTCCCACGCCTGGTATCGAAGTCGGAGCCTTCCCACGCCCTCGATATAGCCCTGGCTCCGGGCAAAGGGTGTAGATGCCGAAGTTGGAATTATCTTACCCGCCGGAAGTTCAGTTAGGAGATCGGTAGTTCCACAGGTATACCACCATGGAGTAAACCGTGAGAATGACGGCTATGGCAAGCGTGAATACCGAAAAATTGAAGTGGAAGGATTCCCAGCTGTACCAGAAACCGCTCCACCCCCGGGCCTCGGCCGCCGAATGGAGAGCATACCATAGAATCGCCGATCCGATCGCGAAGTTCTGGAGCACAGTCTTGTACTTGCCGGCCGGCCCAGCGGCTATCACCACGCCACGCCTGGCAGCGTAGCTCCTCAGGAGGGTAATGAATATCTCGCGACCAAACACCACCAGGACTATCCAGAGCGGGAGGACCCCTCCAAACCATGGAAAGCTCCCACCGGCACCCACACCATGGGAAAGCAGGTAGAACGGAAGGAAGGTGGCAGCGAGGAGGAGTTTGTCGGCGAGCGGATCGAGCAGTTTGCCGAGGTCGGTGATGAGCCCGCGAGACCGGGCGAGGTGACCATCCCAGAGGTCCGAGAACGCAGCGACCAGAAATACCACGAACGCCACCATCCGCAGGCCGAAGCTATCGGCGAAGATCAGCGGTATGATAAGTAGCGCAAGTACGATTCTCCCCAGAGAGATCAGGTTGGGAAGATTGAATCTGGCAGATCTCTCGACCAAGGTTCGCTCCGGCTCAGCTGAGGGATTTGATGACGCGCTTGCTGACAGCCTTGAGCGTATCGAAAACACCAGCGCCACGCGTGCCTACCGCCTCAAAATAAGGAACACCGGTGGGATTGAGGCTCGCCTCGAGTTCCTCTATCGAGGAGATGTTTGGAAGATCACGCTTATTGTACTGGATCACAAATGGTATCTCACGGAGGTCCAGGTCGTACTGCGCGAGGTTCTCGTAAAGATTATGCATCGATTCCACGTTGGCATCGAGGCGCTCCACCTGACTGTCGGCAACGAACACCACTCCGTCCACTCCCTTCAGAATCAGCTTTCGGGAGGCGTTATAATATACCTGACCCGGTACCGTGTAGAGATGGAATCGCGTCTTGAATCCACGGATCGACCCCAGGTCGACCGGAAGGAAATCGAAGAAGAGCGTCCTCTCGGTTTCCGTTGCGAGCGATATGAGCTTGCCCCGCGTGTTCGGCGCCACCTTCTCGTATACATACTCGAGATTAGTGGTCTTACCGCCCAGACCAGGACCGTAATACACGATCTTACAGTTGATCTCGCGTGAAGCGTAGTTGATCATCGACATGCCGGTCTCTCCTTACCAGCTGCCGAAAAGGCGGTCGATCTCGTCCTCGACTTCGTCGGCCCACTTCGTCTCGAGCGGCGGTGAAGCCAGCTCAGCGCGAGACTTCTCGAATATCTCCTCCACGATCACCGTCAGCTCGCGGACAACAGATTTTACTTTCACCCGGATCATCCCGAGCGTAGCGCGGTCATCGAACAGCACGACCAGGATCATACGTTTGGCCACATCCGCCAGGTACATCGACTCCTTCTCGCCCTGATGGAAGAGCGACGAAAACTCGGGCTCACCGATCATCGAGGCCAACTGGTCATTGGCCGAAAAATCGGCAGCGGCGAGCGAAGCGAAAGCAGTCGAGTCGAAGTGTGGCTTTTCGCCGGCCGAGACGATCAGCTGCCCCGCGCGATCGACGAGCAGGGCGCAGCGAGCACTCGAATCGTGGAGGAATGTGTGCAACAACTCGTCGATACGCTCCGAATCGCTTTCCTGAAATGACCAGCTGGCTGGACCTGCCATCAAACGGCTTCCGAGTTGAGTGCGAGAGCGGGATCGGCCTCCATGCGCGCCAGCAATGCCGAGGCGCGGCGTCGCAGCAGAACCTGCGGCTCCCAGGCGATGAAATCGCGCAGGAGCAGGATGGAATCTACCGAAGCGGATCTGCTGGCGAGGTAACCCAGCGCAGCAAGCCGCTTGAGCGGGTGGCTGCTGAACAGGTCGCGACGGTGACGCGTGATCTGATCCCGCACCAGAAGTGTGCTCAGGGCGGCAGCCGCGGCCACCGCAAGCATTGTGAAGCCAGTCGTTCGGAGAATTCGATTGCTGTCCATAACTCAGAGCGATGGAGAGGAGAATCTACATTTCACGGCGGCCGTGGAGCGCTTCTGCAATGGTTACTCCGTCGGCGTACTCCAGGTCGCCACCAACCGGGAGCCCACGCGCGAGGCGCGTCACCCGAATGCCCAGCGGCCCGATGAGCTTGTGGAGATACAGGGCCGTCGCCTCGCCCTCGACGCTCGGGTTGGTCGCCAGCACAACCTCCCGCACGGGCGTGTCCCCCTCGAGTCGCCGCAACAGGGCCGGGATGTTCAGCTCCGACGGGCCGATCCCGTCCAGGGGAGACAGGCGGCCGCCAAGAACATGATAGCGGCCCCGGTAAGCGCCGGTGCGCTCGATCGCGCTAATGTCCGCCGCCTCCTCCACCACACATATCGTCGCGGGTTCGCGCCTGGTGCTCGTGCAGATGGCGCAGAGACTGTCCTCGGTCAGATTTCCGCACCGTGAGCAAGCCTGGATCTGTTCCGATACGGCAACGATCGCACCCGTCAGACGCCCGATCTCCTCAGGTGGCGCTTTCAGAAGATGGTACGTAAGGCGAAGTGCGGTCTTCCGCCCTATCCCCGGAAGGCGCGAGAGCTCGTCAGCGAGCCTGTCGATGACGGACAAGTATCTACCCGCGGTGCTACAGCTCGGGGAGCGGAAACGGAAGTCCTCCAGAAAGTCTCGACATCTCCTCCTCGTAAAGCGAGCCCGCCCGATTCTGTGCCTCCGTGACCGCGGCAATCACCAGGTCTTCCAAAAGCTCCACGTCTTCAGGGTCGACCACGGTGGGATCGATCTTTATGGATCGTATCTTACCTCGCCCATCGGCAGCCACGGTTACCATGCCCCCACCGCTGGAACAGGAGATGGTGCGCTCGCCGAGCTCAGCCTGCAGCTCCGAAAGCTTCGCCTGCACCTGCTGGCCCATCTGCAGGATCTGCTGAAAATTATTATTCGTCATGAAAAGTAGTTTTGAGGCATCAGTGCGTGTGAATGTACCCGCGCCAGAGTCCGCGAGCAAGCCATTGATCACGGGCGAAACTCACTTGCTTCAGTCGAGTAGCTCGAGGTCCCATGCTTCTACCGCCGCTGCCAGCAGGGGTTCCTCCGCTGTGAGCCGCTCCAGCCGGTCCTTGCGAGCCGTTTCTGCGGTTATTCGCGGGGTGCCAGCTTGGTCAGCGGGACCAGCTACGGAGACAAGCTCGAGCGAGATCGGCTGACCTAGATGTTTCGAAAGAGCATCGACCAGCGACCGCTTCGCAGCGGGTGTTGATATACGCTCGAGCGCCGGCGAACCAGCCGGGAGGGCGACTGCAACGGCGTTGTCGCCCTTCAATTCCAGCTTGGCGGAGCGAAGGAAAACAGTCATGCCATTCGGCACGCCCGTCCCCTCGTCGAGTATAGCTCGCCACGCGCGGCGCACGCCTGCATCGTCGACGCGCGCAGGCGCCGGTGGCGGTGGCGGTGGCGGTGGCGGCGCCGGCTTTTCAGCGTGTTGCTGCTCCCGAACCGCGGCCGCCTGCGGCTTCGGTGCCGGCGGCTCGAGTTTGCCGGGCATTCCCATTGCCGCGAGGACCTCCTCGATGGCGACGGTACTTTCGAGGTAGGAAAAGCGCAGCAGCAGGAGCTCTATAAGTATCCTCTGCTGCCCACTCTTTCGGAAGCGACCATCGGCGTCGAGCTCGGCAACCTGCGATAGCATGCGAAGCAGATCACCCGCGGCGAATCTCTCGGTGCAGGCGGTGTATTCTGAATGGAGATCGTGGCGCACCTCCGCGGCGTCGATGCCATTCAGTTTTATTATGAGCAGTGCGCGGAGGAAGTTGGCGAGGCCGCGATAGAACTCCGCCAGATCATAGCCGTCGTCGAGGAGCACACCAACGTAGTCGAAGATCGCGGCATGATCGCGGCGCGCGACAATATCCATCAGTTGCAGGTAGAGCTCTTCGCCGACGAGGCCCAGCACTCGGCGCACGTCCTCGGGAGTCGGTGAACCTTCCACAAAGGAAAGGACCTGATCGAGCAGCGATAGAGCATCGCGCATCCCGCCGTCCGCCTTCTGAGCGATTGGTAGGAGCATCTCCGGGGTAGCCGTTATCCCCTCCGCAAGCAGGACCTGCTGCATCCTCTCAACCATGTCGACGGTACCGATACGATGGAAGTCGAAACGCTGGCAACGCGAGAGAATTGGCGGCGCCGCCTGCCGGATCTTCTGCGGCTCGGTAGTCGCGAAGACGAAAATCACCCGTGGGGGCGGCTCCTCGAGAATTTTCAGGAGCGCATTCCATGCTTCGCGGGTGAGCATGTGTGCTTCGTCGATGATATATATTTTGAAGCGGTCGTGCTCCGACGGAGCATACATCGCGCGCTCGCGCAGGTCGCGCGCGTCGTCCACGCCGCGGTTGGATGCGGCGTCGATCTCGACCACGTCGAGCGACATTTTGCCGGCCCAGATCCTCGCGCATGAATCGCATTCCCCGCAGGGCTCGCCCTCCGCGGTACGATCGGGGCAATTCAGCGCCGATGCCAACACACGTGCCAGAGTCGTCTTCCCGACCCCACGGGGACCGCAGAACAGGTATGCGTGCGCTACGCGGTCGCGCTGAACGGCAGATCGCAGGGTCTCGGAGACGTGCTCCTGGGTCGCCACCTCGGAGAAGCGGCGCGGGCGATAGGCGCGTGCAAGGGCTGTTCGGGACATGGGAACTCTTGTTATCGGCGACGGGATCGGTCGTGAAATCTAACGGAGACGGGTGCTCAAAGATACACCGGACGAGCACATAAGATCATCGCACTTGGGATGGGAATCCGGACCGGTCAGTACATCCGCCAGGCGTCTTCAACGTGGTCCAGTATGGGCTCTCGTCCGGCCATTGCCTGGACAGCCACCGCGTCGAAGCGGTAGGTGTACTCCGGTCGACCATGGCGATCCACCCAGGCGGCGGCCACCTGCTGGATCTCGCGGCGTTTCTTCCAGGTTATAGCCTCCAGCGGGTGGCCGTAGCCGCGGCCGGACCTGGTTTTGACCTCCACAAAAGCTACGACCTCGCCGCGGTGCGCGACGAGGTCGATTTCTTTGCGGCCCATTCTGAAGTTTCGGCTGAGAATAGTCCAACCGCCCCGCTCGAGATATCGGGCTGCGAGTGCCTCACCCCGATCACCGAGCGGCTTGCCCGACATCGATCAGACGAGTTGTTCTTCCGCCGGACCGCGGACGAGCGTGGGAGTCAGGTCACGACCAATTGCCCGCGCTATAACCGCGATCTGCGACATCAGCTCGTCGAACTGGTCCGGATAGAGCGATTGGGCGCCATCGGACAGTGCCCGATCAGGTTCGGGGTGAACCTCTACCATAATACCGTCCGCTCCCGCCGCGACCGCCGCGCGCGCCATGGGGATTACTTTGGCGCGGAGTCCGGTGCCATGGCTGGGATCCGCTATGATCGGCAGATGACTCAGCGACTTCACTACGGGTATGGCAGTGAGGTCGAGCAGGTTGCGGGTGTGGTTGTCGAAGCTACGGACTCCTCGCTCACAGAGGATTACATCGCCATTGCCCTCGGCCAGGATGTACTCTGCCGACAGGAGCAGATCCTTCACTGTCGCGGCCATTCCCCGCTTCAGAAGGACGGGCTTGCCTGCTCGTCCAGCGCGCTTGAGCAGTGAGAAATTCTGCATGTTACGGGCGCCGATCTGGACTATATCAGCGTACTCGGCGACAACGTCGACGCCCTCGGTGTCGATGGCCTCCGTCACAATGGCCATTCCGGTCTCACTGCGGGCGCGCGCAAGAAGCTCGAGGCCCTCGAGGCCGAGACCTTGAAATGAATAGGGCGAAGATCGCGGTTTGAAAGCGCCACCGCGAAGGATGGTGGCGCCGGCACCACGGAGTTTGTGGGCTATGGTGATGATCTGTTCCTCGGACTCCACCGAACAGGGCCCAGCCATAACCGCCACGTCACCCGCCCCGATAGTAGTGCCATTGGCAAGCCGGATGATGGTGGGCTCTTCCCGCCACTCGCGTGAAACCTGCTTGTAGGGTTGAGAAACGTGGATTATCTGAAGGACGCCGGGGAGCGCCTCGATGCGTCCCGAGTCCACCTTGCCATCGTTGCCGATAAGTCCGACGGCCGTCCGCTGTTTCCCGGGGATCGGGGCGGCTTCGTAGCCGAGCTCGCGGATCATATCGACGACGCCCCGTATATCTTCGGCCGAGGCATTATGGCTCATTACGACAAGCATAGCATTCCAGGTCAAGCGAGGTGGGACCGGACCAGCGAGCAAGCGCCAGTTTCTTTCCAAATGTACCGGTATCCGAGCCAGTCGTCCAGCGCGTGACTCTACGCCACCTGATCCGTCTCCTGCCAGGCGCCGAGCAGCTCAACGCCCACAATGGAGGAGACTCCGGGTTCTTCCATGGTGACGCCGTATATCCAGTCCGCAGATTCCATCGTGCGCGGGTTATGGGTAATCACCACGAACTGAGTTTCACCCTTGAAATCGTCCAGCAGCTTAAGGAATCTGCCCACATTGGAGTCGTCGAGCGGGGCATCGACTTCATCGAGCACACAGAATGGGGAGGGTTTGACCAGGTAAAGCGCAAAGAGAAGCGCGAGGGCGGTAAGCGTGCGCTCACCGCCGGACAGCAGGTGGATGCGCTGGGTCTTCTTACCTTTGGGCGACGCCTGGATCAGGACTGGAGATTCCAGAGGGTCGTCGGGATCCTCCAGGCGTATATCGCAATCTCCGCCGGCGAACAGTGACTGGAAGGTACGTTTGAAATTATCCCGGACCGCGTCGAATGTGCTCTCGAAGATCTCGCGCGCCGTCTGGTTTATCTGTCGAATAGCAGCGGTAAGGTCGTCTCGCGCCTTCACCAGGTCGTCGCGCTGCTCGAGAAGGAAGTCGAGTCGCCGCTCCTCCTCCGCATGTTCCTCGACCGCGAGCATATTGACGGGCCCGAGACCTTCGATGCGGGCAGCCGAGCTTTCCAATTCGTCGCGCCAGGCTTCGAGATCGTCGCCCTCCAGCGGATTGGCCGAGGCTACGAGCGCATCCCAGGTTCGACCCCATTCCACCTCGAGTCGCTCCTGAACACGCTCGAGCCGCGAACGGAAGTCGGCGTGTTCCAGCTCCAGGCGATGCCGCCCCTCCGAGCATTCGGCCTCTCGCCGCCGGGCGGCCGAGGCGGTGGTGCTGGCAAGCGCAATTTCCGCCTCCACTTCGGACATCCGGGTGTCGATGCTGGCGAGGTTGCCGGTCTCCGCATCGCGCCGCCCGAAAAGATCGTGGATCTCGCCGCCCGCCCGATCCTTAACTACGGATAGCTCCTCGAGTGTCGCATGTAGCTCCTTCTCCTCCGCACTCAGCGAAACGAGTCGGCTTGCGGCGGCCTCCATGCCCGTCTCTGCTTCGCGGGCCCGTCGCTCGGCCTCGCGCTGTTCGCCCTCCGAGCGGACAACCGCCACGCGCAGCTCCGCCTCCTCCTCGCGCGCCGTCTCCCACGCCGCTTCCCGCTGTGCGAGACGGCTCCTGGCAGTATCGGCCTCGGCGCTGCAGCTTTCTACCCGGGCCGAGTACTCGGTTAGGTGGCCGTCCAGTTCTTCAATCTGTGCGGACGTTTCGCCTATCGCAGAGGTAAGCTGGCTGATGGTTCGGGATATTTCGTCCAGTTCCGCTTCCAGTCGCGACTGGCGGTCGATCTGCGCGGCAGTATCGGCCTCCAGCCGCCGCAGATCTTCATTAGCGACGCGGCGCTGCTCATCGGCCTCGACGATCCGGTGCTCAGCGGCGGCGACTGCCTCTCGCAAGGAATCGCGCTTGCCCGCGAGTGCGTCACGTTCGCGGGAGGACGCCTCCAGCTCGGTCTTCAACCTCGCGAGCTTGTCCCGACGCGAGAGGATTCCAGCCGCATCCCCGGTGGTATGAAGCGTAACGGCACCGCGATCATCCACGAGATCGCCGCTCAGGCTGATGCGCGCGCCGCCATAGTAGCCGTCGAGCGGGTCGGCGGTCGTGAGCACTTCGAGGTCAGCCAGGAGTGAGCCGACCCACTCCGCACCCACACCGCGACCATTCACCAGCGCATGCGTCGAGGGAGCACCCGACTTGCGACCCGGCGAATCGAGAGGCAGGAGCAAGAGTGAGCCCTGCCCCTCCCATTCTTCGCGTAGCCAGGTGCGCAGTGCGCGGGCAGTCGCGAGATCGTCAACTATCACCGCCTGGAGGAGCGATCCAAGATAGCTCTCTACCGCCGTGGAAGTGCCGCTGTCATCCTGGTCGGTTTCCATGAAGTCGGCCAGCGGGCCGTGGACGCCCGGGAATCTGTCCCGCACCGCCATGAGCGCCGCGACTGCGGGAGAGAAGCCTTCGTAGCTCCTCTCCACCGCCTCACGCGCTTCGAGCTGTGCTCTGAGTCGCGAAAGTGAATCTTCCGCCGCACTCAGCACTTCGCGCGCGCCGGTCTCTCTGGAGCGTAGATCGTTTAGCTCCGCGCGGGCCGAGTCAGCGGATTCATGAGCTGCTGCTGCCCGCGAACGAAGATCCTCGGCCTGCCCCGTCCACAGCTCAGTCTGATCGCCTACCCGGGTCAGTTCGTCTTCGATCTCCCGCTTCTTAGGCTCTATTCGGGCGATTCGTTCTGCGGCCTCACGATTACGGCGTTCGGTGGCGGTGCGCTGCGCCTCCACGGTTGCGATCTCGCGCGCCAATTCGCGTGATCGGGTTGCCAGAGCCTCATTTGCCGCGCGCTCGACGAGTACCGCCTCCCGTGCTTCACCGCTGGCGGTGCGAACCGACTCCCAGCGCCCACGAACCTCCAACAATCCTTCTACTGCTCCGCGTCCGGCAGTGGCAGCGGTCTCCATCTCTTCGGCAAGTCGCTTCCTTCGCTCTTCGAGCTCCGAGCGCTCCCTGGCGATGTTCGCGATCCGAAGTTCAGCGTGGGAGCGCCTCTCGTCGGCGAGCAGGACCATGCGCTCGTGCTCATCCAGTTTCTCCCGGAGCTCGTCCAGCCGGGCCGCGGCGGCGGCGCGGGTACGCGCCAGGTCTGAGTTGTCGAGTCGCTTTGCCTGCTCGAGGGCTTCAGCTGTTGTCCGCTCCGCGCTTGCCTGGAGCGCCACCTGCCCGAGCTCGTGATGACGCTCCTCGGATTCGGCTAGTGCCGCGGCGATTCCGGCCAGCTCCCGTCGGGCGATCGCCACTTCGAGATCGAGGCGGCGTTCCTGAAGCTCGCGATGCCGCTGCGCCTTGCCACGCTGCCTGGCGAGCGAGCGCACCTTCGATTGGACCTCACCAATGAGATCGTCGAGCCGGGCCAGGTCGTTTTCGGCGGCCTCGAGTCGCCGCGACGCACCGCGGCGGCTGTCCTTGTACTTCCCGATGCCCGCCGCCTCCTCGAATAGCGCGCGCCGCTCCTCGGCCCGATCGCTGAGAAGGGTCTCGATCATAGTGGCTTCGATGATCGCGTAAGCATTTGAGCCGAGACCCGTATCACGAAGCAGCCCCTGAATTTCGCGGAGTCGACAGCTCTCGCGGTTCAGCGAGTACTCACTCCCGCCTTCACGGAACACTTTACGGTTGACGGCGACCTCCGAATGGGGCACCGGAACGCGGCCGCTCTCGTTATCGAATACCAGGGAGACTTCGGCAAAATTCAGCGGCCGACGGCGGGAGGTGCCCTGGAAAATGACCTCATCCATCCTGGAGCCGCGCATAGCGCTCGCGCGCTGCTCGCCGAGAACCCAGCGCACGGCGTCCGCGATATTCGACTTACCGCAGCCATTGGAGCCTACAATAGCGGTCACCCCGTCGCGGAACTCGAGGGTGGTGCGGTCGGGGAACGACTTGAACCCGTGTACGTTGAGCGATTTCAGCTTCATACGGGGCCCGGACTACCCGTGCGGGATACCAAGGTGGTCGGAAGGCCGGCGGCACTGAGGACTTCGCGCATTGCTACGGCATCGGTTGGCTCCATGAACGCGCCGCCGTAAACTCGCCACCGCCTGGAGCCGTCGGAATATTCGACCGAGATATCGTAGGAGGGGATGTCCAGCCTGGCGAGAGAATCAATACGAACGGCTGCCTCGTCAGGGCTGGAGAACTCGCCGAGGGCGAACGCCAGTGGCGTATGTTGAATAAGGCTCCATGAGCCTACCGCGTCCTGCTGCAGTATTGAACCCGCCTCGACCAGTGACTGCCGCAAGCGCGTGGTGGTCAGACTGTCCGGGCTGGCTCCGGCCAGTACCTTGAAATACAGGACCCCGCCAATTCGCTCGGGTGAGATGAATACAGGCACATCGGGCGAGCGGCCACTGACTTCGCGGGCCTCATCGATAGCGGCTGGATATGTGGTGAAGGCCTTGACCTGGACCGAGTATGGGAGCGGTATGCCGTTCGGCGTCGGTGCTCGTACGGCGGCCGCGGCTTCGAGCAACCGCAGCTCGACGGCCGAGTCCGGCGCGGCCGCCGAGATCCACGGGATAAGGTCCGGCCGCGAGGTTGCGGCAAAGTAACCCGCCGCAGCGAGCACGACGGCAGCGATCAGGAGGATTATCAGGGCCAGACGACCCCGCCCGCCCGGGAGCTCCTCTTCCATCGGCAGCTCAGCGAATGAAAAATCCAGATCGTCCGCCGGCTCCGGAAAGATAGGCGGGGTGTCGACTCCCGGCGCGGTGGCCGGCGGCGTGAGAATAGTGGTTATCGCGGTACCGGTGGGAAGTTCGGCTGTGTCCGGATTGCCCAGGACCACCACTCGCGCTGCCCGTTCCAGCAGTGCGTCCAGTCCTCGGGAGCGCGCGGGTGCAAAGAGAATTAGGCTGGCATTCGCATCGGCGAAGCCGGCAACCAGCTTACGCCAGCGAGGGTGGCGAAGGACATCCTCCGAGTCAGGAGAGTAGGTTCCGGCGGTTACCAGGTAGAACCCGCGGGTTCCCGCTGGCCGAGCGCTTCTTGAAAGTGATGCGCCGTAGAGGAAGATGTCGGAGACGCCTTCCAGATTTGGCTCACCCAGGCGCTCGTGGAGGATAGGATTCTCCAGGTCGAGATCGGCGAGGACGACGCGCCGGCCCTCCTGCGCCCAGCTGGAGCTGAGTGCGATGGCCGAATCCGCGGCCCACGTCCGATCGTTAGAGGCGTCCAACAACACTACGACCGTATCCGAAGCTCCGATGGTTATCAGAGAGCCAGGCGCACGGTCGGTCCGGGGGTCGTACGGGATAGGGGTAGGGCTGCTTCCAGCGCTCGGATCAGACGGCGGAATAGGCGTTGTCATGGCTGGCGATTGTACATGCAACGTGAATTGAAGCCTTCTCGCGGATAGGCGGATGGAGGGACATCCGGCGAGCGCGTTCCCCGCGGGGGTTGTCTTATATCTCTGTCAGTCGCCGTCTCCGCCACCCAGAACGTAGAGCGGAGCGTCGCCCCAGAGCCGCTCGAGCTGATAGAACTCACGGGCGGCTGGATGGAATACGTGAACCACAAAGTCTACATAATCAACCAGAACCCAGCGGCCACCCCTCAGACCTTCCACGCCGATGGGCCGGCTGCCTTCAGCCTTCATCTCATCTATCAGCGTGTCCGCGATCGCCGTGACGTGGGTGTCCGATCGGCCTGTAGCCACAAGGAAATAATCGGTGGCGCTGGAAATCTCGCGCAGGTCCAACAGGGAAATATCGAGTGCCTTCCTGTCGAGCAGCAGCTCGACTGCACGGGCCACCTCCGGCGTCAGCTCTGCGCGAATCGATTCCAGGGAGGATATGCTCATCCGCTCCTGAACAGCAAGGGAGCTATGCGCATAGACTCAGTCCTCCTTGACGACCCACACCTTGAGCTCAGGGCGCACGTCAGTGTGGAGTTTGATCGGAACCGCGGTCACTCCGAGAGACTTGATAGGCTCGTCCAGGAGAATGTCCTTTCTGTCCACTTCGATTCCCTGCTCAGCGAGCTTGTCCGCGATATCCGAGGAGGTGATGGATCCGAACAGTCGACCCTCCTCACCAGCTCGCACATTAAAGGTAACCGACGCGGACTCGATGGACGCCGAACGTGCACGAGCCTCTGAAAGTGACTCGGCCTCGATCTGTCCGACCCGCGCGCGTTCGCGCTCCAGGCGGCGAACGTTGGCGTCGGTCGCCTCGTACGCCAGGCCCTTCGGGATCAAAAAGTTACGGCCGTATCCCGGCTTTACTTCGACGACATCGCCTGGCCCACCGAGGGTCCCGAAACGCTCTCTGAGTATGACCTGCATCGAAACGGCTCCTTGCTAGAAGTTCACGGTCGGGTTGCCGGTCTGGCCCGGCCCCGAACATCCAACCATGTGTCACCCACACCCACCAGTAAAGCGGCGGTGAGAATGAAGGGATAAAGAAAAATAGCAGCGATAGCTCCAATTATCATCATCAGGAACGTTGGAGCACCGCCAATAAGAAATATAAATACCGCGATACCGCGAAGGGCATACAGGCCACCCATGAAAAGGAGTGCATTGTAACCCGTCCTGGTAGCGTCGGCCCCGAGCGGTATCAGGACGAGCGCCAGACCAGTTATAAACACCCAGATCAGTTGATCGCTGAACCTGAAATCACGCAGCGGTCGCAGTCGGAACCGCGTGGCGGCGTCGCCCCTGAAGCGGGCGATCCACCAGGATGCCATCGCCAGCGCCGCAAGCGACTGGAGCGCCAGAACCGCCGGGAACACCCGCCACTGGACCGTCGCCACCCGCCTGGTGGCAGAACCGAACTCTGCTACCCATTCCGAGTCGGGCATCCGGGCCTTTAGGTCTGCGAACGCCATCTCTGATGCTTCCAGGAAGTGCGATTGCATCATCAGATCCACTGCCTCGACGTCACCACTGAGGGCAAGACCCATGCTTGTGCCCACCAGAGCCAGCGCGACGGAAGTGAGCGCCCGCGGGAGAACGCCCCAGGTGGGGCGGATGAGCGTGGTGGCAACAAACACGCTCCCCAGAATAAGTCCCCAACCCCGGCTGAGTACGCCGAGGGGGCCACCCGGAAGGATAGTTATCAGGATCCATATCGCCAGACCCGCAACTATCCATTTTAGCCGACGACCACCCGGAAACGCCAGGAGTAGCACGGCCAGTGGCAGCGCAACCAATGGCAGCGCGTCCAGTACCGCCAGGAGGAGGACCGCTACGCCCAGGGCAACTGCAGTCCCCCACCCGGGCGTACGCTCCTCCTCAGAAGCTGTCACTCAGCCCTCGTGCCCCGCAATGTACGGGATCAGGGCGAGAAAACGAGCACGCTTGATGGCGGTACTGACCTGCCGCTGGTGCCGAGCGCACATCCCGCTGATCCGCCGGGGCAGAATCTTACCGCGCTCGGTTATGAAGCGAGCAAGCGTCCGCTCGTCCTTATGATCTATTGTCCTTGATCCCGATTCACAGATCGGGCAGCTCTTTCTGTTACGTGCCATGATCAGTCCTCACCGTCGCTGGAGTCGTCATCGTCGTCGCGCTCAGGACGCGGCTCGATCGGGGTGACCGACAGGTCTCCTTCGTTGATGACTACCAGGTAGCGGAGAAGCGCTTCGTCCAGGCGCAGGATGCGCTCGAACTCCGGCAACTGCTCCGCGGATGTATTGAAGTGCGCGACGACGTAGTAGCCGCTCTCGTGATCCTCGATCGGGTAAGCTAGCTGCCGTTTCCCCCAGTGGTCGACGGCCGTTATCGTTCCGCCGCTCTCGCCAGCCACCAACGCATGATAGCGGTCGAGCTTCTCACCTATCGCCGGCTCCTCCAACGAGGAGTCGAAGATGTAGACTGTCTCGTAATCTCTCACGTCACCATTCCTCTGGACTTTGGCCCCGCGCCGGTGCGCGCGGAGCAGGTGTTGTTTGGCCACCGCCGTATTGCGGTGGAGCCGGGGAATATAGTCGAGATCGCAGGGAATTACAACCTCGAAAAGGGAGGAGCTATCAGCTACCAGCAACGGCTAGACGTTGAATCGAAATAGGAGGATGTCGCCGTCCTGGACGATGTAGTCCTTGCCCTCGGAGCGCATTACGCCCTGGTCGCGTGCGGCTTTTACCGAGCCGACGCGGACGAAATCGTTCCATCCGACCGTTTCCGCCCGGATGAAGCCGCGCTCGAAATCGGAGTGGATTGCACCGGCGGCCATAGGGGCGGTAGCGCTGACAGGAATGGTCCAGGCGCGGACCTCCTTCTCGCCAGCCGTGAAATAGGTCTGAAGGCCGAGGAGGTGGTAACCGGTATGAATAAGCCGATTGAGGCCAGGCTCCTGGAGACCCAGCGAATCCAGGAACTCCGCCTGTTCCTCGGGTGGCAGCTCCGCGAGCTCCGACTCGATCTTGCTGGACACCGGTATGATCTCGGCCTGTTCACCGCTCTCTTCGACCGCGGATCGGAGTGCCCTTACGTACTCGTTGTCTCCATCGGGCAGATCGTCTTCTGAAACGTTGGCCAGGTAGAGAACCGGCTTGGTGGTGAGAAGATTGTAGGAGCGCAGCAACTTCGCCTCGGGCTCGCTCACATCCAGTGCACGCGCCGGTCTGCCGTCTGAGAGGACCTCGAGGATTCGCTCCAGCAGCGCCTGCTCCGCCTGCGCCTCCTTGTCACCACTCCGCGCCGTCTTGCGGGCGCGGTCCAGGCGCTTCTCGACCACCGCAAGGTCAGCCAGCGCGAGCTCGAGATTGATTATCTCACGATCACGAGCGGGATCCACGGAGCCCATGACGTGGACGACGTCAGGATCGTCGAAGCAGCGAATCACATGAACCACGGCGTCCGTCTCCCGTATGTTCGCCAGAAACTGGTTGCCGAGGCCCTCGCCCTCTGACGCCCCTTTGACCAGACCCGCGATATCCACGAACTGGACGACCGCCCGGACCGTACGCTGGGGTTTGACGTGCTCGGTGAGGATGTCGACGCGCGAATCGGGAACCTCCACCATACCCACGTTCGGCTCCACAGTGCAGAACGGGTAATTGGCGGCGTCCGCACCCGCGGCGGTAAGCGCGTTGAAGAGTGTGGATTTTCCGACGTTGGGGAGCCCTACGATACCTAACTTCAGCATGGAACTACGATTGCGAAAGTGCGAGAGTGCGGAAGTGC
>DASSKB010000095.1:0-2981 GCA_035690925.1 Longimicrobiaceae bacterium | reverse complement strand
GATCGGTTACTCGCCGCGGAGCTAGGCCTCGCTTCCACTCGCGTTCCCAATCCTCGGCATCCTGCCAACGCCAGGTGAGCTCGGGCGCGAGATCTTCCATCAGCCAGTCCGTCAGAAACAGCTCTGCACCGGCGATGAAATCGTCCAGCTCCTCGGCGGGCGGCGGAAGGTAGGTTGTCAGATACTCACCTTCCTCGATCACCGAAAGTCCGCCCAACGCGAGGAGCCCATCGGCGAGCAGCCCGAGTTGCTCGTCCGACGGGCTCCTTGCGGTAAGCACCAGCCAGCGGTCAGGGGCGGTCACGCCGAGAAGGCTTCCCTGACCTTGTTCCAGAAACCACTACGGGCGCGTCCATCACCCAGCGTTGGTGCCCCTTCTATCTCCGCCAGCTGCTCGAAGAGCGCCTCCTGCTCGGGCGTAAGCTCGGCCGGTGTCCAGAGCTGAACCCGGACGTGCAGATCGCCGCGCCCGCCGCCACCGAGACGTGGCAGACCCTTTCCTCTGAGTGTGACCACCTCACCGCTCTGGACACCAGCGGGGATATCGAGCATCTCGCTGCCATAAACCGTCGGCACTTCCACCTCCGCCCCCAGTGCAGCCTGGCTGAACGAAACCGGGAGGTGGTGGGTCAGGTCCTCGCCGTCGCGAACGAAGCGGGAGTCCTCTTCGACCTCGAGGATGACCAGCACATCGCCGCGTGGGCCGCCGCGGGGGCCGACGTTTCCCTGGCCACGCAGGGTAATGTAGTTGTCGGAGCTGACGCCGGGCGGAACCTCGACCTCGAGGGTATGCTCGGACCGCTGCCGCCCTTCGCCGTGACATGAGCGACACGGGTCTTTGATATCCTGACCCTCGCCACCGCAAGTGGGACATACCGACGCGCTCACGAACTGGCCGAAGACACTCCGCTGAACACGGCGAACCTCACCGGCGCCCTTACACGTCGGGCAAACGGCCATATCCCCGGGTGAGGACGACCCGGTGCCCGAGCACGCCTCACACGGGTCAAGCAGCGCAACGCGGATCGTTCGCTTGACGCCCGTCGCCACCTCTTCGAGCGAAAGACGCAGCCGTAGACGCGTATCCTCACCACGTGGGGTGCCCCCGCGGCGGCGACCGCCAGTGGCGCCACCGCCGAATAGGTCCTCGATGCCGCCGAAGCCACCGAAGTCGCGCATAAAAACATTGAGCGCGTCCTCGAAGCCGAACCCCGCGAATCCACCGGAGCGGCCAGCACCGGCACCGGATTTTACACCGGCGTGACCGAAGCGATCGTACGCCGCGCGCTTCTGTTCGTCCTTCAGCACCTCGTACGCTTCGGTAGCCTCCTTGAACTTCTCCTCGGCCTCCTTGTCCCCGTTGTTGCGGTCGGGGTGGAACTCGAGCGCAAGTTTACGATATGCGCGTTTGATGGTATCTCCGTCCGCATCGCGCGCGACGGTGAGTATTTCGTAGTAATCCCTCATTGCCTGCACCGCACCACCCTCATGTTAAAAATTCAGAGACGAGCACCGAAGTACTCTCGACAAGTCCTATCACGCGCTCGTACGGCATACGAGTGGGTCCGATCACACCAATGACACCGCGCATATCGCCAACCCGGTACTCGGAAGTTACCACTGTAAAGTCGGAGAGTGCAGGGTCTGCATGCTCCGCGCCGATGGTCACCTGCAAGCCGTCCGTTCCTATCCGCTCCCCAAGTATAGACCGAAGGAGGTCGGTACGTTCCGTTAGCTCTATCAGATTACGGAGACGCGGCCCACTGTGAAACTCGGGCTGATCGGCCAGAACCGACGCGCGGCCCAGGTGCAGCGGCTCACCAGCGTCGGGCAATTCGAACCAGTCGTCCGCCGAGGCAATGAAGATGTTGAGCAGCTCGGCGGCACCAGGATCAACACCTGGACCCGCGTCGCGAAGCCTGTCGGGAATGGTCATGCGAATCTCGCTGAGCGTATGCCCCGCAAGTCTCTCATTGAGCAGCTGCGCTACCGCCGCTACACTGCCAGGCGGTACGTCCGCGGGCACATCCACGAATATCGTGCGTACGCCGGCCGCGCGAAGGGTAAGGACGAGCAGGACCTTACCGTCCGCTACCGAGACCAGCTCCAGGCGTTCCAGAACTATCTGGTCCAGGCGCGGAGCCATGGCAATACCCAGCTCCTGCGTCAGAAGCCCGAGGACCTGCGCCGCGTGCCTGATCAGCAGTTCCACGGCCGAGCGGTCACCTGCCGCGCTCAGCTCTCGCCTGATGGATTTCTGCTCGGCGCCCCTGCTGCGCGGCTGCCCGAGTAGTGAATCCACGTATAAGCGATATGCCTGATCAGTCGGCACCCGTCCAGCCGATGTATGAGGATGAAAGAGGTAGCCCTTCTCCTCCAGATCGCTCATGGTATTACGAACCGTAGCCGGCGACACCCCGAGTTCGAAGCGCCTTGCCACAGTCCGACTTCCCGCAGGCTCGGCGGTATCTACGTAGGTTCGGATAACCGCCTCCAGCACCAGTTGTTCGCGGTCTGTCAGCTTCGCTGGCGTCATACTCCTTGCGTGTTCGAGTGCGCTGGAATGTGATTGAACGACCGGCCCGGGTCAACCAGATCCACTGCCAGGCCGTCGAGCCGGAGCCAGCCCTCCGCCGTAAGGCGGACGCCTCGATCCACCCCTTCCATGGGTACTGCAAAGCCCCGGTCGATCCACCGCGCCACCTGGTCCTGCTGCGTTGGCGTGAGTGCATCCATCGCCAGGCCACGATCGGTTCTCAGGCGCAGCCAGATCCGTTCGAGTGCGGCATCGTTCTCCGTAACCCGCTCGTCCCCTTCTAACGGCAGCCGTTTTGAATTGACTGCCTCTCTATATGCATCCCAACCTCGCAAGTTCCAGCGGCGCACTGGAGGATAGTAGCCGTGCGCACCCGGACCGAGGGCCGCGTAGGGGGCTCCCGTCCAGTACGCCGAGTTGTGGCGTGAGCGTCGGCCGGGGAGCG
>DASSKB010000094.1:0-3418 GCA_035690925.1 Longimicrobiaceae bacterium | reverse complement strand
GGAGTGCGGGAGTGCGGGAGTTGTCATCCCGAGGCGCGCAGCGACGAGGGATCTCTAACCGAGGCCCGGCTTCACGGCAGAGTCCTCTCGGCCTTCGCAGGAATGACCGGGAATCCCCCGCACTCCCGCACTCGTCGTTGTCACCCCGTCACCCCGTCACCCCCTCACCCCCTCACCCCCTCACCCCGTCACTTCCCCGATATCGGCAGCCATCCGAAAAAAAGCCCCCAGCCCCTCGAGCATCGGTTCATCGAGATCATAGCTCAGCCCGCGCCAGTATTCTTCTAGTAACCGGGCGGGTAGGCCGAAGTGGGCGGCGTAGCGGGTGGCGAGGTCGCTGCGGTTATCATTGAAGTACGCCAGTGACGACACCAGCCGGTCGTGGAGGTCGGATAGTTGGGCGTCGGTGCCCGACGCGCTCTGCCAGACGGCGAACGCGAACGGGAGGCCCGTCTCATCCCACCACTCTGCGCCCAGGTCGAGTCTGACCCGCTTTTCGGAATACAGGTCGGGGCGCAGCGCGACATCGCCTATGAAGAGGGCGGCAGCGGCGCCGTCGGCGAACGGGTCGTCCCGCGCCTGGTCGAACCAGACGAAGATCGGGTCTACCTCCCAGCGAATCCTCAGCAGAATCTTAAGCAGCACCACCGAGGTGGCCGACGCGGTCGGCAGCGCCACGACCTTTCCGCCCAGGTCGGTCGGATCAACATCGCTTACCAGCAGAATGCTGCGCACCGGGCCACGCGAGCCGATTACAACGCCGGAGATGATGCCGTAGCGGTCGGCGTGTCGCGCGTACTCTATGCTGGACGACGGAGATACGTCTATCTCGCCACTGGCGAGCTTCGCGTTCAGCGCCGACGGGATGCCATCTACCAGAGCGGGATCGCCTGCCTCCGGACGGTCGATGAGGCGCGCGTGAACGGGGAAGCAGTTGCTGTAAAGGATATTGCCCAGCCGGAGCCCCGCAGCCGTCGATACGTCCGGATCCGTCACCCGAGCCCCTCCCTGATCGCCAGCTCGATAAGTTCAGCGGCCTTCTCCATGGCTACCCGCCCCGTATCAATGGAGAGGTGGTAGACCCTTGGATCGAGCCATTCCCTGTCGAAATGCTCGCGTATATAGGCGCGGCGGTTCGCGTCCGACTCGCGGATACGCTCTGCCGCCGTCTCCTCATCGACCCCGTAGCGCACGGTAGCGCGCTGGATCCTGACCTCGAGTGGTGCAAATAGCAGGACATGGAAGGCACGCGGATCGTCGCGCAGAACGCACTGCGCGCCGTGGCCGACTATCACTGCGGGGCTCTCGTCCAGTGCGGCGGTGACTATGCGGCGGGCCGCTCGCGCGGTTCGGTCCGGCGAGACCGGCGGAAGCATGGGAATGGGGAGTATCTCGGGATAGCCTTCGGATAGGTACTGGCCCAACCGCTCCACGAACGACTCCACCCGCTCGTCGTGCGGCTCCACCTGCTCCGGCGCCACCTTGAGCTCCTCGGCTATCTTCTCGACGAGCGCGCGATCCAGCAATCGCCAGCCCAGCAGGTCGGCCAGCCGAGTCGCAACGGCGGCCCCACCGGCACCCAGTTGGCGCGAAACGGTGACTATCCGGGTGCTACCGGTAATCTCCGGGTTCGGTTGACTCATCGAAATCCGCGGAGCGCGTCTATGCCTCGTAATCACGCTTCAGCCGGTCCACAACCGCTGGATCAGCGAGCGTCGTTGTGTCACCGAGCGCACGGCCCTCGGCGATATCCTTGAGCAGTCTCCGCATTATCTTGCCCGACCTCGTCTTCGGGAGGTCGGCCGAAAAGAGGATGGCGTCCGGGCGCGCTATCGCGCCTATCTTCTTCGCCACATGTTCCAGCAGCTCATGCTCGAGCTCTGCGGACGGCGCGTTGCCTTCTTTGAGCGTGACGAACGCCGCGACCGCCTGACCCTTGAGGTCGTGCGCCTTACCGACTACCGCGGCCTCGGCGACAGCGGGGTGGTCGACGAGTGCGGATTCGACCTCCATCGTACCGATGCGGTGGCCGGCTACGTTCAGCACATCGTCGATGCGGCCGATGACCCAGAAGTTGCCGTTCTCGTCGCGCTTGGCACCATCACCAGGGAAATAGACCGTTTCACCCGGCTGAGCGTCATCGCCCGTACCCACCGTGAGTCCGGACCACTTGGACCAGTAGGTGTTACGGTATCGCTCGGGATCGCCCCAGATACCACGGAGCATGGCTGGCCAGGGTGTACGGATGGCGAGGAACCCGCCACCAACCTCTATGCGCGCGCCCTCGTTGTTCAGGATATCGGCCTGGATCCCCGGGAACGGCAGCGTCGCGGAGCCCGGAGTTGTTGCTGTGAGGCCGGGGAGTGGGGTGATCATTATCGCGCCCGTTTCCGTCTGCCACCAGGTATCTACGATCGGGCAGCGGCCGCCGCCGATGTTCTGGTTGTACCAGATCCACGCCTCGGGATTGATCGGCTCGCCTACCGTTCCCAGCACCCGCAGCGACGAGAGGTCGTGTCGTTCGGGATACTGCGTTCCCCACTTCATGAACGCCCGAATCGCGGTTGGGGCGGTGTAGAAGATGGTGACGCCGTAGCTTTCGATCAGCTGCCAGAACCTGCCGCGATCGGGGTGATCTGGCGCGCCCTCGTACATCATGACCGTCGCACCGTTCGCGAGCGGGCCGTATACGATGTACGAGTGACCCGTCACCCACCCGACATCGGCCGTGCACCAGTAGACATCATCATCTTTCAGGTCGAACACCCACTTGGTGGTGGCGTAGACCTGAGTGAGATACCCACCGGTGGTGTGCATTATCCCCTTAGGCTGACCGGTCGTGCCCGAGGTGTAGAGGATATACAGCAGATCCTCCGCATCCATCTCCTCGGCGGGGCAGCCGGACGCGGCATCGCGCACCGCGTCGTGCCACCAGATATCGCGGCCATCAACCATCTCGGAGTCGCCGATAGTCTCGCCATCGCTGCCGTTTCTGCGGACCACCAGCACATGCTCGAGTGATGGGCATCCGCCCTTATCGGTGAGCGCTTCGTCCGCATTCTTCTTCAGGGCGACCACGCCGCCGCGCCGGAAGCCGCCGTCAGCCGTTATCAGCAGTCGCGCTTTAGCGTCGTTGATGCGGTCGCGGAGTGATTCGGCCGAGAACCCGCCGAACACGACCGAGTGGGGTGCACCTATGCGCGCACACGCCAGCATAGCGATTGCCGCCTCCGGCACCATCGGCAGGTAGATGGCGACGCGATCGCCCTTGCCGATGCCCAGCTTCTTGAGCGCGTTGGCCGCGCGGCCCACCTCGGCGTGGAGCTCCTCGTAGGTGTAGGACTGCTTGTCGCCCGGCTCGCCCTCCCAGATCAGCGCCGTTTTGGTGCGACGCTCGGTCTCGAGGTGACGATCGAGG
>DASSKB010000093.1:0-4178 GCA_035690925.1 Longimicrobiaceae bacterium | reverse complement strand
GCTAACCTGGCGGATAACCGCTGCACGATCTCACCGGGATACGGCTGTGATTTCTGGGGTGGGTTCAGGAGTGGTCCGCCTGAGTATACGGACCAGATGCGGATCACGCAGGGCATCGATCGCTTCACGGGAAGCGTGCAGATGACCTACGATCCTGTTGCGTGGCTGTCCAATCGCCTGACGATTGGAACGGATGTGACGCAGGAGGCCAATCTGGAGATTCTGCCGTTCCAGACCGACCCCGTCTATCGTTACTTCTGGGGCGAGACCACGGGCAACGGCTATCACTACGAGACGCGGCGGGATCAGACGTTCAACACGTTCGACTACGTGGGTACGGCCGATTTCGATGTCAGTGAGTCGCTGACCTCATCGACCTCGTTCGGCGCTCAGTATTATCAGCGCCACATCGAGTTCCTGGGAGCCCAGGGCAACGAGTTCGCTGGTCCGGGGCTCACCACGATCGACGCGGCCGCGCTCAAGCCGTACGCGGGCAGCGACTACCTGGACAACAACACTCTCGGCTTCTACCTCCAGGAAGTGGTTGGATGGAAGGACAGGCTCTTCCTTACCGGCGCGGTGCGCGTTGACAACAACAGCGCATTCGGTTCCGAGTTGGACTTCGTCACTTACCCGAAAGCGAGCCTCTCCTGGGTGTTGACCGAAGAGCCGATGTTTCAGCAGGCAGTTCCGGATTTCCTCAGCGCATTCAAGCTTCGTCTGGCCTACGGTCAATCGGGCTCCCAGCCGGAGGCGCTCTCGGCGCTGCGCACGTTCGAGCCTATCACCGGTCCGGGCGGTACGCCGGCGGTGACGCCATCGCAGCTCGGTAACCCGGAGTTGGGGCCGGAGCGTGGCGAGGAGATCGAGGCAGGCTTCGACGCCGGCTTCCTGGACGACCGCATCGGTCTGAACTTCACCTACTACCACACGCGGACCAAGGACGGCATCCTGCTTCGTCCAATCGCACCGTCCACCGGTTACCCTGGCTCGCGCTGGGTGAACGCCGGTCAGATCCTGAACACCGGTATCGAGGCGATGCTGCGCGCCAACCTGGTCAACAGCGACAGGTTCAACTGGGACATGCACTTCTCGCTCGCTACCAATGAAGGCAAGGTAGAGAAGCTCGCGGGCGGTGACACAACCATCATCACTGGAAGTACTCAGTATCGCATTGGCTACGCACCGAACTCCTTCTTCCGCGAGCGGGTGGTCAGCGCGGAGTATGACCCGGCAACAGGCCGTGCCATCAACGCAATGTGCGCGGATGGGGCGGGCGGCTCAACGCCCTGCTTCAATGAACTGGGACAGGTTATCGCTCCGCGCGTCTATCTGGGCCGCACAACACCCGGCGTCATGGGCTCGATAGGATCGAGCTTCCGATTTTTTGATCGATTCACGCTGAATGCACTGGTCGATTTCAAGTCGGACTACATGAAGACGAACAACAACGCGCGTGCTCGGTGCCAGATCTTCCTCACGTGTCTGGCTAACGTCTACCCTGAAGATGCCGATCCCAAGCTCCTGGCGCAGCTCCAGACAAGCGGCACGCTTCGCGATTTTGCTATCCAGGACGCATCGTTCACACGCCTCCGCGAAGTATCGCTGACATATGACGTACCTACGGATCTTGCCGGCCGAATGGGTGCGCGGGCGCTGTCGGTGAATGTTGCCGCTCGTAACATCCACATATGGACCGATTATGGGGGCCTGGACCCCGAGGCGACCTTCCTTTCGGGCAGCCCCGGCTTCATGGAGCAGAGCCAGATTCCTCAGCTTCTGCAGCTGGTGGCCTCCGTCAACGTGAACTTCTAGGAGTGGTCATGTATAGAAAGCAAACTTTCCGGTTCCGTACGCCGCGATGGATCACGGCAACGGCACTCGCAACGCTCGTTCTCGCGAGTTGTGACACCGAGGACCTTCTCAAGGTCGAGGCCCCCAGTCAGCTTCCGGCCGAAGATCTGGAGAATCCCAGGAACGCGGCACTTCTCGTCAATGGTGCAGTCGCGGACTTCGAGTGCGCATATGGCGCGTTCGTTACCGTCCAGGGGATAATCGCGGACGAACTTTCCGACGCGCAGCTGGGTGCTGCCGCATGGTTCTACGACCGGCGCGACTCCAACCTCGCACCGGGCAGTGCGTACGGCGAAAACAGCTGTAGCAGCAATCAGACGCCAGGGATCTATCGCCCGCTCTCTACTGCGCGCTGGGCGGCTGACAACGCGTTGACGTACCTCGAGGGCTGGACTGATGAGGAGGTTGATAACCGTCAGGACCTTATCGCCCAGGCCGCTCTCTATTCGGGATTCAGCTATAACTTGCTCGGTATGGCCATGTGCTCTGCCGCGATAGATGGCGGCCCCGAAGTCACTTCGGCCGAGCTTCTGGCGGCCGCCGAAGGACGTTACACGAGGGCTATGGAGGCTGCTACCGCGGAGGGGCTGACAGATGTTGCGACCGCGGCACGGATCGGCCGCGCGCGGGTCAGGCTATACCTGGGCGACACGGCTGGAGCGCTGGCGGATGCACAGGATGTGCCGCTGGACTTCGTCTACAACGCGTCGGCCTCGCAGGACAACAACCGCCGATACAACCGTGTATTCGCGAGCAACGTCCTCTCGACTAACTACAGCATCGAGGAGGTCTCTCGAAACATCATGACGGCCGGCGTGGAGGATCCTCGCACCCTCACCTCGAGCGCGGGAGTGACAGCGAACGACGGTACCGAGCTCTGGATTCAGCACAAGTACCCGGATTACTCCACTCCCATCCCGATCGTGACAGGCGCCGAAGCCGCGCTGATAGTGGCCGAGATCCAGGGCGGCCAGGCAGCCGTAGACGCCATCAACTCGCTTCGTGATAGAGTTGGACTTCCGCATTACGCTGGCGGCACCGAGGCGGAGATTCAACAGAAGGTCATCGAGGAGCGCCGCCGCGAGCTCTGGCTGGAAGGCCACCGGCTGTATGATATCGCGCGCTTCGGGATCCCGCGTGTTCCGGCGATCGGAACACCGTTCGCCAAAGGCGGCATATACGGAAATACAACCTGCCTTCCTCTGCCGGATGTGGAACGCTTCAACAACCCGAACATCAGCTGAATCGAGTTGACCGGATGAGGTGGGCATCGGCGCGATACACCAAACGCGTCGGTGCCCGCCACCCGGCCCGGCCCCCGCTGAGCGTCGGATGATTCTGACGATAGAATTCTCGCAGTCTAAAAGCGAAAAACATGGTCTTAATCCCGCGGGAGCCGCGGCTCCCCACACTGGGCATCGCGGAGATCGAGCGTGAAAATATAGACGGAGGCATGAAGGGGATGCCGGCAGAAACATCGGCCTTTCCCCTCGGTGAGATCGGGCTCCGCCGATGGAACATCCTGAGTGAGGATCTGCCTTTTCCGCTCGCCGTCCTCAAGGAGTCGGCACTCGCACAGAACAGCGCCTGGATGCGCACGTTCCTGCGGCAGTCAGGTGCGCTCATCGCGCCGCACGGCAAGACCACGATGAGCCCGCAGCTTTTCCAGCGCCAGCTGGACGATGGCGCGTGGGGCATCACCGTCGCCACCGTCCACCAACTTCGCGTTTGCCGAAGGTACGGTGTGCAGCGGGTGATCCTGGCCAACCAGCTGCTTGGTCGGACCGACATCCAGTACGTGATCGATGAGTTGAGGCACGATCCGGATTTCGATTTCTATTGCCTCGTTGATTCGCTCGAGAGCGTCGATCTACTCGCTGACTCGATGCGAACTGCCGGCTTGCACAGGCCGCTTCAGCTCCTCCTGGAGGTCGGGTTCGACGCCGGTCGCGCAGGTGCCCGCGGCCGCGATGAGGCCCTCGATGTCGCCAGGCGCGTAGCCGCGGACGCCCCACTCCTCACCCTCCGTGGGGTAGAAGGCTTCGAGGGTCTCATATCCGGGCACTCGACCGGTGATACAGAGGCCAGCGTCAGCGCTTTCCTCGACACGATCGTGGAGGTCGCGGAGGCTTGTGAGGCTTTGAACCTCTTCGGCAGCGGGCCGGTGATACTTACCGCTGGCGGCTCCTCGTACTACGACCTTGTGGCGAGGTGCTTTGCCCGCGTCAATCTGGGGCGTGAGGTACTGATTGTTGTCCGCAGTGGGTGCTATCTCACCCACGATTCGCGGATGTACGCAGACCAGATCCCGGATATGCTTGCGC
>DASSKB010000092.1:0-25825 GCA_035690925.1 Longimicrobiaceae bacterium | reverse complement strand
GGAGATATATGAGGTCGCGCGTAAAGCCGCCGCATGCGTGCACGCGCTCAGTGATTCCGTAGGCGGCACCCGCACTGAACTCGAGGTCCCTGAGCAGTCGGAAAGTCTCCACGAACTCAGCGCGCTGCTCAACTGAGTCGGCGGCTATCACGCGGCCCGCGAGCAGCCGTATTCTACCAAGATCGAGGCCGCCCACCAGATATTCGGCGAGCACGGCGAGGCCCTCCTGCGTTTCGTCGTAATCGGCGAGCCCGAGCGAAAGCTGCCCTAGCGGCTGTGCGCTCCCGTTGGCGTAGGTGAGAACATGGGTGCCAACTTCGTGCTGAACGAGGGCGTCCACCCTATCAGGGCTCAGCAGCAGGTCCTTACCTATCAGGAGGTTGCCTGCCGAAACAAGCAGGCCCGCCATGTCGGGGCGTATCTCCACTGTGCTGGAGAACTCCGGGTACTTGGCCGCGTACGCCGCGAACTCGACCGCGGCGGCTTTCTCGAAACCTACGGCATCGACGCATGCCTTCTGATCCACAGTGCCGGTGGCCGGCCCGACCTCCTCGAGAAGCGTTCGGGCAACGTTCAGGAGCGGCTCATCCACCCTGCCGTATAAGCGCATGCTGCTGGCGAGGAAATTGGGCGTGCCGCGCTCCTCGAGCATCGAGATCTGCTTGTCGAGCTCCTCCCGCTTATCGCGCAGGAGGAAGGCCATAGCCGGATCGTCTATCTGCTCGAGTGCTATCCCGAAAAGTCTGCGCTTCAGGAGGTCGGGATCGACGGGGAGCAAGCGATGGTGGAACTCGGGATTTCGCTCATAATTGTGTTGCTTGAAATACTGCCAGCTTTCCTTCTCGTTTATCGCGGAGACCAGCAACAGGAACTGATAGGACCGTTCGATATCTGAGAGAGCCCGGTCTGCCTCCCATACGGACGATTGAAGAGTACGCGTGCCGAGTGCCTGGTAATTCTGCACGCCGTAGCGCGTCTGAACGCGGATGAATTCGTAGATCGCCTGGCGGATGACGTTGGACAGCTCCCTGCGGAATGTGCGCAGAAAAACCGGGTAGGGTTCGCCGTGGCCAGGTGCGCGGTACATCGGCGGTATCTCGAGCCCCAGGAGGAGACACTCGATGTCCCACGACTCGCGGATGGAGAGAAGCGGCTGCATACCTGGCGGTTGCCGCTGCTCGGTGATCTCGATGGCGACCTCATGTTCAGGGCGAAGCCGCGCGAGACCGTCCTCGAGAGTGGCGACGGTAGCGGGTGCCGGTCCCTCGGGGCATCGGATCACGAATCCGCCGTCAGGATCCGGACCCGCCCAGATTTCCAGGATCAGGAAAGCACCGAAGGCCTCGGACCCCGCCTCCGCGATGGAGCGTACGATCTCTGGAATTTCCGCCCGATTGTCGGCGATCAGGTACGAGGCCTCGCCGACCACCAGCCGGACAGTTCCCGAATCGTCGCTATCGGGGTGCCGGTAAACTATCAGATAAGGAAGATTCCGATCGATGCTGATCCTGCCGTCACCGGGCAGTACGCGGCGGATAGGTTCGCGCCGGTGGATTGCAGCGGCGATCTCCTCCATGGCAATCTCGGAAGCTTGGGATGGCGCGGTTTGCGTCATGTTGCTTTATATGCACAGGTGACCTCGATCGAAGCCGCCATTGGATGCGAGATGTATGCCCTGCACCCGTCTCCTCATAAAGAACGACGCCTCAACAGGACCTGGCGTTACCGGGAGAGCGACATATCTTCAGTAACAGGTGCATTTCATGATACGCAAACAGGGATTGTAGCTATGGCCGAACCCTGGCCACCGGGCGAGACGCCCGAGGAGCAAGCGGAAAGAGTAGCGGCGTACGAGCGACTTACCAGGGCAGCGCGGAGGGCGGACCTCCCGCTGGAGAAATTGGCGGGTATGCTCCGTCAGATAACCGCGAACGAGGCGGAGGCGCGTCGGTTCCTGACGGAGGAAGTCTATGGTGTGTCGGATGAGCTGCTGGACGATCTGGTGCGGGTGCGGCTAGAGCAGCTGAGCAGGCAGGAAGAATCCTGAGAAGTTGGCGAGCCCAACAATGCTTCCGCCCGGCTCTCGCATTTCGGTGTGGGTGATGATGAACCAGGCGAGGAACGCCAGTATGACGGCGAGGATAATTATCCCCGCGAGCATCGCGAACCGGCGCTGTCCGGGCGGTGGGAGGTCGATATCCTCTTCAGGATGTGGTTTCTTTGTCATCGCCTCGGACCCCGCCGCCAGAGCTGGATGAAGAGCGCCCCAGCCGCGGGAGCAGCCACAATCAGCCAGGTCCACCAGTGCGGTCGCAGGTCACTGTCATCACCCACCGGCACTATGAAGTACGCCATCAAGAGCGCGAAGAACAGTAGCACCAAGGCCGCCTGAATCCAGGTTGCTTTCTCTCGCCGACTCGGCTCGGCCACAGAAGATCTCCTTCACGGGTTCGAGGCCGACGTGAGAGCGGCCACTATCCTACGCCCTGCAAAGCAGATACCGTGCGAGCTAGCGGGTCAGAAGCCGAACCAGGAGCCGGTCGACCGCTGGCTGAGTAATCACACCCGTCGCTACATCGGAGGCGGCCGAGGCCCGGGCACGCAGGAGGATTTCGTCCTCTTTCAGCGAGTCGCGAAGATCGATGTAGCCATGTGCATCGAGATACTCGCGGAGCGCATCAGTGCTGCTGCTTCGGAAGCCCTTTATCTCCCGATTCTCCAGGGCCTCCAGCAGCAACCGCCCATCGCCGCCCAAGGACGCGCAGAGATCATCCACCCGGTCCATGAAGACGTCGGATACCGCGCCTGATTGGGCGATGGCGAGCCTATCGACCGGCCTGCCGCGGCCGACCAGACTGAGGCTCAGAGCTTCCTCTGCCGCACGTGCTGCGGCTTCCCAGCCAGCAAATTTATCAGGATCGATCAGGCGCGCGCCGCCGTGCTCAATATAGGCCCGGAGCTCGCCCCAGCAGGTGAGACCGAGCTTCAGGAGGCCGTAAAGCTCGGCCGGCTCCTCGACGAGGTACCAGAGGTGGAGCCCGCCCAATGGTGCGCTGGGTGAGATGGCGGGGACCTCTAGCTTCTTGCCGTACTCCCCATGGCCATCGCCATTTGGTGATGGCACACGGGCGATGGGATACTGTCCTACGTCGAATTTAGGAGAATCGGATCGCTGCTCGAGCTTCCGGATCTCGACGAGATCTATCACCCGTGACGGAAGCTCCGGATTATCTCGGAGAAGCTGTTGCCATTTGCCGATCTCGTCGCTCTGGGCGGTGAAGTAGAAGATCTGCCGACCATCGCGCGCCAGCTGCAAAACAGCCTCGATGAGAGCCAGTGCGCGCGCATCATCGCTGTTGCCGAGAGCTTCATCGAGGAAGAGGGGCAGCTTGATACCCATCTCCTGCGCCTCCACGAATGCCAACCGTACAGCAATCAGGAGCTGCACACGTGTTCCGCTCGATAGCTCGTCGAGCGCATGGCCGCGTTCGGTGCGCGTGTCGAGAGCACGAAAAGACGCGTCGGGGCTGGCGGCAAACTGGAGCCGATATCTTCCGTGCGTAACTGATGTGAAGATCTCGCGCGCCCGGTGGAAGACGGCGGGAAGGTTATGATCTCGAGTAGCCGTCTCCACGTAACCTAGGAGATCGTGCCCGATGAGCCCCCGAAGAGCGGGTTCGCGCAGATCAGCAAGCGCCGCCTCCGCCGCATCGACATTCGCGAGAGCCGCCTCCATATCGTGGCTATCCTTCGCGCGGCGGATCAATGTCTCAATGGAAGTTATCGATCTGTTGAGATCGTCCAGATTCCCCGCCTTCGCAGTCAGCTCGCTCAGTTCGATTTCCAGATCGGCGATGGGCCTGTTCCGAAGGTCATCCGTCGCTCCGATATCCCTGAGACGCGCGCGTTCTATGCGAACCGCCTCTTGCGCCTTAACGAGCAGCTCGGAATCTGCCTTGTATTGTTCGTAGCGAGCGCACCAGTCGGAGATAACCGCCTCGTCGTCGGTAGTAATACCGAGGCGTTCGGCTATACGGTGGCAGTGGTCGTCGAGCTCGCTGAGTCGCTCGCGCCTATCGCTCAGATTGCGGGTGTGCGCACCGAGATCCGCTACCGCCTCCCGGTATGCACGGTCACGCTGCTCGAGGTCGTCTACCGCAATCGCTGGATCCCCGCCCCCGTAACCGAATTCGGCAAGTCGGGCCGAGAGATCTTCGCGTAGCGCGGTCGCCTGCGACTGCACTATCCCCAGAGCGGCCTGTGCCGCCTGGACTCCGCGATGCGCGTCCTGCCAGCGGTTGAGACGCTCGATTAGCCAGTAGAGTTGTTCCGGCGATGCGCCCGCGTCGACCCCGTAGCGGCGGGCAAGATCCAGCCGCTCGCGCTCTACCGCCTCCTCGCGTGCGGTGAGATTTGCTTCCTCCGCACGGATTTCCGCCCGGCGTGCGGCGTTGCTCGCGTTCTTTGCCGCGCCTCGTTGCTGCTGGCTGAGCCTCTCGAGGTGCAATTCGACCTCAGAGGTCGACCATCTTGAGGGTGGATCGAGCGTAAGCGCGAGATAATCCTCCTGATGGATAGATCTGCGGGTAGCGCTGCTGGATCCGGCGGTTCGCACAGTGTACAATAACATGCCGCCGACCACGGCGATGATGGCGCCGCCCAGGGCGAACGCCGGCTCGATAGCGTAGAGGGCGATAAGCCCAACTCCCGCTATTAGACAGCCGCTTCCGATGGCTCCCAATCTTCTCAGGCGCTTCGACTCCGACGCGTCCGCGTCGGGTATGCGCAGCCAACTTCGCAGAATTCGGCAACCCTCGGCAAGTTTCTCAGGGTCGCCCACTTCATTGTCGTCCAAAAGACGCCTGAGCTCCGCTCTGGACGCCTCCCGCGCGGCTCTGACCTCACCCGCCGTTCGGGCGAATTCGCTCAGAGCGCCGACCGCGGGGAAGTCCAGTTGGTCGAGGGTCTCGTCGTCAGCAGCCTGTCCAAGAGTCTGCCGCTCGCCATCTCGCCTCCTCATCGCCTCCGCAAGGGCCTTCTCCTGCTCGGCAACCCTACGCTGCGCTTCGTTCAGCTCGTTGCATCTGGACCTGAGCGTTTGAATGAGAGTCCGCGGCAGGCCCCCGTCCGGCAGTGCTGCGCGGGCAACCCGCTCCTCTGCGTCGGTGATTCCCTTTTCAATTGCGCTCAGGCTGGCGCGGATATCGTCCTGGCCCGCGCGCGCCCTGGTGACAGATTCGTGCTCGTCGCCTTTGAGTCGTGACATTGCATCCGGGTACTTCCCGAGCACCTCGCGCGCATCGTTCTCAGCTTCGGCGGCGCGCGCGAGCGCGATGGCGCCCTGCACCGCTCCGATCCTGCGCGCAGCATACTGCGCGTGATGTCTCTCTTCTACCAGGTCTTCCAGCCGCCGCTCCTGCTCCCTCAGCTCCTCCTGCCTGACAATCGCTTCGGTCAGCTGTCCTCTTGCCGCTTTCACGGCCGCAACCTCGTTGGGGTGCCCGGGTGGCGTCGCGCGCTCTTTCAGAACGACCCTGGCTGCCTGCAGATCGTAGCCGCCCGCCATCTCCTGGATTATCCTGCTCGCGAAGTGGCTGTCGTCGGCACTGATCAGCGCGTGTAGCGAGAGGCTGTAGCGGTCGTGCAGGTCGCTCGCCGGCAAGCTCGGGGGGGCTGATTCCATACCGTCCCGCTGATACTGCGCGCGGTCCGCATCTATCTCGATAAGCCAGCCGGTTCCATTCAGCTCGAATCGCCCCGCCACCGCTGCGCGCGCTTCGCGCGCTAGCTCCGGCCAGAGCAACATCTTGAGCGCCTCAGCAGTCGTGGTTTTGCCGGCGCCGTTAGGGCCGAATACCAGATTGATTCCGGTGGATATCGATGCGAGCGTGAAACCGCCATTCCTGAAGCCAGGCGTACGACGGATCTCAAGATGCTTGAAGGAGAGCGACGAGGCGGTCATACCCGCTCCTTGCTCGCCAGTAGCTCGTCCAGCAGGAGGTAGCTCTGATCCTTCAGAATGTCGATGATCTCGCCGCTGGCGACGAGGCTATCACTGGATCCACCGGAATCCGAGAGCGCGGAGAACGCTTTAGAATTCGCTACCTCGCGCGCCCGCCGCTCCGCCTGGCGGACCAGCTTCTCCTGCTCGGCGTCGAGTTCGCCGCTCTCGAGCGCGAGCAGCAGCCTGGCGATAGTACCGGGAGCATCGGCTACGCGCGCGAGATCGTTGAGGTCAACCGGTGGCCTTGTCGCTACCGAGATGCGCTCGATCAGCGCTGAGGCCGTGGACCCGCCTGGAATGCTCGACCCGCTCCCAATGCGATCGGTGCGGCTCAGAAGTTTCCGATGCAGTGCTGTGCGGCCAACGAGCAGAATGCGACAGGAGAGATATTTGAGTGGGCCGCAACCCTCGATTTCGATTTCCCGGAGCTTGGATACTACGGCATTCCGCACCGCGCTATCGACATGGAGCTCATCTGTGGCACCGGTTACATCGACCTCGATAACTTCGTATCTGACGAGAGAGAGGGGCAGCTGGCGGATTTCATGGCGGCCATGACCATGCAACTCCAGGAGCCATGGGCCGTGTGGGCCTGATTCGCCGGGGTCCATAGCCTGCGGCGAGCCGGGATAGAGAACCCGGTTGCCGTATAAACCTGGTACATGAACGTGCCCGAGGAGCCAGAAGGACGGCGGGAGTCGTTGCAGATCGGGGAGTCGGACGGGCGCATACGGGCTTCCGGGTTGATCGAGATCGGCATGCAAGAGACCGAGAACCGGCACACCATCCCCGTCGCCCGACGCGTATCCTCGAAGCGGATCGTCTCTATAAATGGCCGAGGGGAAGGACCAGCCATCCACATGGAGAACGGGGACGCCTTCTTTGACGATCGTATGTCGTTCCCATCGTCCGCCAGCTCCGAGGAATTTTACATTATCAGAATCCAGATCCGCGATGAGTCGCGGTAGGACATCGTGGTCGTGGTTGCCGGCTACGGCCACCACCTGGATGGCCGCTTCCGCGAGCCGGCGCAACCCCCGCTCCAGCGGTCCTGTAGCTTCGTAATATTTGTTGGCCTGATCGACGATATCTCCGCTCAGAGCGAGCAGGTCGACCTTCTCGGAGAGTGCGAGGTCCACGAGCGAGCCCCAGCACTCCCCGCACGAGAGTGCCTTCGCATCGATCGCATCTGGTAGACGGGATGGACCGCGACCGACGTGGAGATCGCCACTACAGAGGATTTTCATAACTACTGAAACGGGAGAGGTGATGTTAATTTTGAATTTTGAATTTTGAATTAACTACATCAGCTTGCGTATACCGATAATTCAAAATTCAAAATTCAATATTATAATCACCTCTCCCCCTGCTTACTGCAAGTCGACCGGCCTACCGCCCGCGGCTTCTTCCGCCGCCATTACGCCGCCCGCCGCCGACGCCGGCAGGTGATCGCCCGCCCTGGGGCGAGTTCTGCGCTTTGCGGTCGGCCTTGGCCTTGGCGCGCGCGCGCTCACCGGCTTTACGGGCGCGGATTTCTGCTATGCGCTGGTTGAGCGGGATCTCGAAGGGCTCGTCCGTCTTTTTACCGTAATCGAAACCCTCGACCGTCCTGCGTTCGATAGGGCGACCGAGCTTGCGCTCGATGTTACGTATATCGCCCTCTTCTTCCGGCGATACGAAGGTGTACGCGTCGCCGGTCGCTTCAGCGCGTGCCGTTCGGCCCACGCGGTGGATGTAATCCTCGGCAACATTCGGAACGTCGAAGTTCACCACATGGTCGAGGTCCTCCACGTCGATCCCGCGCGCTACGATGTCCGTTGCAACCAGCACGCGGAACTTGCCCGATTTGAAGCCGGCGAGCGCTTCCGTGCGCCGCGTCTGACTCCTGTTGCCGTGGATCCGCGTCGATGGAATCCCCGCCTTCTCGAGCTTCTCGGTGAGGCGGTTCACCCTGTGCTTGGTGCGGCAGAAAACGATTACGTTGCCAACCTCATTGGTTCTGAGCAGCTCCAGGAGAAGTCCTACCTTGAGATCCTGCCGAACCGGATAGAGAGCCTGCGCAACTCCGGTGGCCGGCGCCTGCTTCCGCTCGATGTTCAGCGTGGCGGGCTTATGGAGCATTTCGCGCGTAAGCTGAACTATCGCGTTCGGCATGGTCGCCGAGAAGAACAGCGTCTGCCGCGGCCGCTTCGGGAGGTGCTTGAGCACGCGTCGAATATCCGGGAGGAAGCCCATGTCGAGCATCCTGTCGGCCTCGTCGATGACGAGGATGTCCAGGCCACTGAGTTTCGCGTAATCATTCTGGAAATGATCCAGTAGTCGCCCGGGAGTTGCTACTATTATGTCCACGCCCTTGCGGAAAGCCTTCTCCTGTGGTCCGGCTCCGACCCCGCCGAATACGGCCGCGCCTGTCATGTTGGTGTACTTCGAGAGCTCGGCCCGGTGCGCCTCGATCTGCGCGGCCAGCTCACGCGTTGGCGTGAGGATCAGCGCGCGGGTGGTTCCACGCGGCAGGTCCTTGAGTCGCTGCAATATTGGGAGGAGAAAAGCCGCGGTCTTTCCGCTACCGGTCATCGCGCACGCCAGAACGTCGCGCCCCTCCATGGCCGGTCCTATGGCGTCCGCCTGAATGGGAGTCGGCTGGGTGAAGCCCAGGTCGTCTATCCCCTTCAGCAACTCCGGGATCAACCCGAAGGAGCGGAAATCCGCCACATTTGCGGCATCAGAGCCGCGTCTTGACTGCTCGACCGTCATAAAATCCTTTCGATAAAAAACCGGCTTCGGGGGCCGAATGCTCCCGAAACCGGAAACTTTGTCTAACTTTGTGCGCGTATCCTACACCGGCGAATGCGAATAGGTGCCATCGATAGGTGACGATCAGGTGCGCACCCGAACCATTCCGCCTTGTGAAGGTACATAGGGCGGATGAATCGTCGTAGGACCCTTTAGCGAATTCAGAGGCATCTCCTCTGCGTACTCCGCGCCTCCGCGGTTATAAACGTTCGCGAGGATCTTGCGGAAGGTTAACCGCTGAGGCGCGGAGTACGCAGAGGTTTTCTCCTCAAATCCCGGCGAAACGCTGGAATGAAAGTTAGAATGAATGTGTCCCAATCTTTCCTACTTACATGACGATGGATGTTTAGAGCTGGATCGTCCGGAAAATTGATTCGATGGATGCAGCTCGTGACCGGTCTCTTCGGGTACGGCCTGTCCGTATCCTTTATGATCCGCAGTGGTCTGGGACTCGGACCGTGGGACGCATTCCACGTAGGTATCCATCAGTTGAGCGGGATGAGTATCGGGACGGCGACAATCCTCGTCGGCCTCCTGATCCTCGTCGGCACGGCCTTCATGGGAGTGCGGCCGGGGGCGGGGACGATCGCTAACATGATCCTGATAGGTGTGTTCATCGACCTGCTCCTGCCCTTCACGCCCGCCGCGGCCGACTGGCGGTGGGGGTTCGGGTACTATGCCGTGGGTATACTGATGGCGGGGCTCGCAACCGGCATGTACATCGGGGCGGGGATGGGTGAGGGGCCGCGCGACGGCCTTATGATGGGGATCAGCCGCCGCACGCGCTGGCCTGTGCGGCGGGTGCGCACGCTCATCGAGGTCGTCGTTCTGGTGCTCGGTTGGCTGATGGGTGGCACGGTCGGCATCGGAACCGTTTTCTTCACGCTGGGAATCGGCCCGGCCGTCCAGTGGGGCCTGCACATCTTCGGTCGACCCGACGACCATCCGCGCCCGCCATCGCCATCTCCCAAAATCGCTGTCTGTCCTCACGTATAGGCGCCCGCGCTAACTGATCCGGACTCCGCTCAGCGCTGCGGCATCCATCCTGTAGAGCTCGTCGAGAATGCGCCAGCGCAGGGTGCCCGGGCCTTCCGAGTTTCGGGCAGCGAGCTCGCCCGCCAGCCCGAATACGCCGAGCGCGCTCGCGGCTGCGAGCACGGCGTCGTTCTCAACTGCCAGGAATGCTCCCGTCAGTGCGGTCGCGGCACAACCCAACGCTGTTACGCGTGTCATCATAGGATCTCCGTTCGCGACGGCGAGCACGCGATTGCCGTCGGTTACGTAGTCGACGGCGCCGGTGACAGCAACAGTGCAGTCGAGCGTGCGTGCGAGATTGCCGGCGATCTCGCGGGCCGCTTCGGATGCCTGCGTACTATCCACGCCTTTCGGCGCAGCGTCGGTCGCGCCGGCCAGCGCGAGAATCTCGGAAGCGTTCCCTCGTATCACTGTAGGTCCACGACGGCTCAGATCTCGCGCGACTGACGTTCGGTAGGGTGTCGCGCCGGCCCCCACGGGATCCAGCACCCAGGGCTTCCCCAGCTGCCCGGCTCTGTCCGCTGCGGCAGTCATCGACACGACCCACTCCCGTGAGAGAGTGCCGATGTTGACCACCAGCGCGCTCGCGATCGTCACGAAATCCTCCACCTCTTCGCCCGCATGGATCATCGCGGGCGACGCACCGATCGCGAGCAGGGCGTTGGCCGTCACGTCCATCGCCACATAGTTGGTGATGTTATGGACGAGCGGCACACTAGCTCGGACTTCAGCGAGTGCTTTTTCTGCGACTTTCGTGTATTCCATCCATGTCCTCCTGGCTTGTTTACTTGAAAGTTGGGCCGGGCCCTGGCTTGAATTCTGCGGCACCGGCCCACGTTCATCCGATAGGTCGGCTAGCTGATCCGTCGGAATAGATTTGTACCCGTCAATAAGGAGTTCCCATGCGCCTCCTAATGGCCACCGGCCTCAGTCTATTGTTACTGGCAGGTTGCTCCGTCAACGTGGACCCCGACAGCGGAGTCGACATCGACTCCGCACCTGATCTGGAAGAGGATTGGGAAGGCGAGCTCGAGCCGCAGGGCAGCTTCACCGTGAGAGGCGCTGCGACTGCGCTCGCCAACAGCGCGGGCACCGGCATCTCCGTAAGCATAGCCGGCGCAGATGCCAATTCCACGCACCCGTGGCACATCCACGAGGGTGATTGCGGCGACGGCGGTCCGATCGTCGGTGACCCGGGCGCATACCCGTTTCTGCAGGTGGGCAGCAACGGCACCGCGAGCGCCAACGCGTCGATCGATGTTACCCTGGATGAGCTCGACGACTATTACGTCAACATACACCATTCGCCGGAAGATATGGGGACCATCGTTTCCTGCGGCGAGCTCGACGACTGATCGGCCCACTTGCGATCTACTCCTATATCTCCAGGCCGAACGGATAACCGCCCGCGCCGCCAGTCTTAGGCGGCGTGGGGCGCGCCCTCGCGAAAGCTCCGCTCTCCGCGCGCGATATACGGCGATGCCCGGCGAGTCCCTCCAGCAGCAGCTCGGCAGCGGCAACGCTCGCGGCTGAGTCGTCCTCATCGTACAGATCAGTTTCCTGTAGAGCTTCCAGGAGACCTGGCACCGAGGCGAGCCCGCGCCAGCAGACGTCGGCTGCGGCGGTATCGGAAATCTGGAGGACGCCGCCCCTGTCGAAGTGCTCTACGATTGATGTAAGGTCATCGGTGTCCCAGTGCTGGTCGAAAAGCTCACGTGCCGCCGTCGCTATGAGCTCACGGGCGATAGCATTTGCACCCTGCAGCTCGCCTTCGTACTCCAGCTCCATCTTACCTGTTATTGCAGGCATAGCGGCGTAAAGGTCAGCCACCCGCGGGAGGACGCGATCATCGCCCGTCAAAACTGCGCGCCGTTCGGCATTGGATACGGCCGTCTCCAGCATGGAGATCGGCATACGCTGCGATACCCCGCTGCGCCGGTCGATCCGCTTGTCCGCACGCGCGAGAAATGCCGTTCGCTCAACTAGCTCCGCAATGAACGGGAGGACCTCGATAGTGCGGCCGTCACGATTCACCCATGCCTCCTGCCGCGTGATCGATATTCCCTCTTCATGTGTTCGAGGATAGTGGGTGAGGATCTCGGCGCCTATGCGATCCTTGAGTGGAGTGATGATCTTGCCGCGAGCGGTATAATCCTCCGGATTCGCGCTGAACACGAGCATAACATCGAGCGGCAGACGGATCGGGTAACCCTTGATCTGAACATCGCCCTCCTGCATCACATTGAAGAGGCCGACCTGCACCTTTCCTGACAGGTCGGGAAGCTCGTTCAGCGCGAAAATCCCACGGTTCGCACGCGGCAGAAGTCCGAAATGAATGGTGAGCTCGTCGGACAGCAGGTGGCCTCCGCGAGCCGCTCGGATAGGGTCCATGTCGCCGATTATGTCAGATACCGTAACGTCCGGCGTGGCGAGCTTCTCCACATATCGCGCTTCGCGACCCAGCCACTCGATCGGCGCGTCGTCGCCATGCTCGTCCAGCAGCATACGACCATGCTTGGAGATGGGTTCGAACGGATCGTCATTCGTTTCCGAGCCAGCCAGAACCGGAATCTCCTCGTCCAGGAGGTCGATCAGCTGCCGGAGAATGCGGCTCTTGGCCTGACCGCGCAGACCCAGGAGGATGAAGCTGTGCCGCGCGAGCACGGCGTTGGCGAGCGCCGGGATCACAGAGTCTTCGTAGCCGACAATGCCCGGGAAGAGAGCGTCACCAGCATTCATCTTTGCTATGAGGTTCTCGCGCATCTCCGTCTTCACGGATCGTGAGCGATAGCCTGACTCGCGGAGAGCGCCGACTGTTTGGGGGAGGGATGCCATATAATTATAAAATGTGATCGTTAAACTATGAGCCGTCCGGAACGTCCGAAACTTCTTCCAGCTCTACAACCACTCCTTCTTCAGAACGTCGCATGCGCGGAAGGATAGTGGTAACCTGCGCGTCACTCAGTGAACTCCAGATCTCTTCGAGTGACGTGAACCCCGCCAGGCGGTTGAGTGTGTGGACGGTCGGGGGGAGCAGCTTCATCCGACCGGCAGAGTAGCGCTCCACTGCGTCCGATGGTCGCATCCAGGTCGCCTCGACGAGCTCATCTCCGTGCAGAACGCAGGCAGTATCCGCATCTACGCGCGCCAGAAAGAATCGGGTGTCGTAGCGGCGGGGCTCGGCCTCAGGAGTTATCCAGTGCGCTATATACAGAATATCACCAGCGGATATCCGGAGCCCTTCGCGCTCAAACACTTCACGTAGCGAGGTGTTGTGGTTCAGAATGTCGAGCCGCGCCCGGTCGAGCGACTCACCAGGACTGGAGCAATCCGCACCCAGCAATATTCCCGTTTCCTCCCAGGCTTCCCTGACCGTCGCCGCAATATATGCGATTGCTTCGCTGTCGCTGGTCAGCCCTAGCCGCTCGCGCCAGACTGCCGGAGACGGGCCATCCCAGTACTCGGAGAGACTGGCATCCGAATCGGCCGCGTCCACTCTTCCACCCGGAAACACCCAGGCGCCGGCGGCGAAGGAACTCCTGGTCGGGCGCCGCAACAGAAGTGCCTCCGGCCCATGATCGGCCGGCCTCATCAGGACTACCGTTGCTGCCGGTCGCGCGCGCACCGGATCGCTTGGGTGATCATCGACGCGCGCGGCAAGTCCCGCCGGGACCTGATCGAGAGGAATCACAAATCGGTCGGGATCTGCGGTAGGCTGGCGCCCGGCGGCGGCTGCAGAGTTGATCGGGTTGTTATCCGGTAGGTCCATGATCCATGCGTTGACGTTCATCTGACACCATATCGCACGAACACAGCGCGGGCAAATGGCGGACCGAACCTGCCTCATCGGCAGAACATGCCGGTCCGACAGGCCGCTCGCCCGGGCGTGGTAGAGAACGAACCAAACGCTGAAAAGCCAACAGATACTTGACTTTACGCCGATTGTGCCGCCCGTTCCCTGTGCGATGACCGACATGGCAAGCGATGTGCAAAGGGTCAGTGCATAAGAACAGTACGATTGCACGATTCATAGCATCAACGATGCAGCCGCGCAGGCGGTTCTCAGGTGTCGTTTTTAAAAGGAAGTCCAATGGCTGAAAGACTTACTCTCCCCGTCCTCCCGCTCCGCGAGACGGTGGTATATCCCGGTGTAGCCGTTCCGATCTCGGCTGGCAGGCCCGCGACCTTGCAGGCGATCGAGGCCGCGCTCGGCGCTGACCGCCGGGTCTTCGCTGTTGCCCAGCGCGAGAATCGTGATGAAGTGGAGACTTCGAATCTCTTCACTGTCGGGACGATAGTGCGGATCGCGCAGGTGCAGCGCGGTGCGGGCGGAATGCAGCTTCTCATACACGGCGAAGGCCGAGCGCTGGCGCTGAGCTACGGTGAATCCGATGAGACTGGCCTCATAGCGACGGTGCGGGAGATGGAAGACCTGGAACCCGTCAATCCCGACGACCCCGCGTTCATGGCGCTTTACCGGGAACTGCGTGAGCGATCGGCTGACCTCGGGAAGCGTCGGGGGATTCCGCCGGAGATGCTCCAGCAGTTCATGGATGGCGTGACGGAGCCGGGCCCGTTCGCCGATATGGTGGCATTTTATATCGACATGGACACGGCCAATAAGCAGCGACTGCTCGAGACGCTGTCGGTGGAGGATCGTCTCCGTAACCTGCTGGTAATAGTGCAGCGTCAGCTGGCGCTGATGGAGGCGCAGGAGGACATCCAGGCGCAGGTACAGGAGGAGCTCGGCGAAAGGCAGCGTGAGATGCTGCTGCGCGAGCAGATGAAGGCCATCCAGCGCGAACTCGGTGAGGACGGCGACAACCTCGAGCTCGACGAGCTACGCGAGAAGATCGAAGGCCTGGAACTTCCCGCCACCGCCCAGGAGGAGGTCGAGCGTGAGCTGAGTCGTCTGGAGCGCACCAATCCCCAGAGTGCCGAGTACCAGGTGATCCGGACCTACCTGGAGACGGTGGCCGACCTTCCGTGGAACACGCGCACCGAGGATAAGCTCAAGCTCCCGGCGGCCGAGGAGATCCTCGACGAGGACCACTACGGTCTGGACGAGGTGAAGAATCGCGTCCTGGAGTTTCTCGCTGTCAGGCAGCTAGCGGCGCGGCGCGCGGTCGAGGAGGTCGAGGAGGAGGCCAAGGGTGACGCGCACGCACCCGAGGAGAAGCAGATGGCTGAAGCGAAGGCGCGGGCGACCGCCAAGGGCCCCATCCTGCTGTTCGCGGGACCACCGGGTGTCGGCAAGACCTCGATCGCGAAGAGCATAGCACGCGCGCTCGGGCGGAAGTACGTGCGACTCGCGCTCGGCGGCATCAGAGACGAGGCGGATATCCGTGGTCACCGGCGGACCTACGTCGGCGCTATGCCAGGTCGGATAATGCAGTCGCTCAAGCAGGCCAAGTCCCACAACCCGGTAATTCTTCTGGACGAGGTCGACAAGCTAGGTGTTTCGATGCAGGGTGATCCATCGAGCGCATTGCTGGAGGTACTGGACCCCGCACAGAACCACGAGTTCACCGACCACTACCTCGGCGTGCCGTTCGACCTATCCGAGGTGCTGTTCATCGCCACGGCGAACTATCCCCAGAACATACCCGCGCCGCTATTCGATAGGATGGAAGCGGTGGAGTTCCGGGGATATACCGAGCAGGAGAAGAAGGCTATCGCGGAACGGTACCTCCTCCCGCGCCAGCGAGAAGAGGCAGGGCTCGAGCCAGGCGAGTTCACCATCGCCGACAACGCTCTCAGAACTGTGATATCGCAGTACACACGCGAGGCAGGGGTCCGCCAGCTCGAGCGTGAGTTGGGTAAGCTGGCCCGCAAGGCAGCCCGCCGAATAGCGTCGGGGCAGTCGAAACGTGTCCGCATAACCGACAAGTACGTACGGGAGTTTCTTGGCCGCTCCAAGATCCATCCCGAGAAAGCGGGTGGTGAGAACCAGGTGGGGGTGGCGACCGGCATGTACTACACGCCTATGGGCGGCGATATAATGTTCATCGAGGTCAGCGCGTCACCGCGGGCCGTTTCAGGTGGTGACGCTGAAGGTGCGGCACCGGGTGCCTCGAGGCCAACGCCTGGAATGGGCAATCTGGTGCTTACAGGTCAGCTCGGTGACGTAATGAAGGAATCGGCGCGTGCAGCGCTAACCTATGCGCGGGCCCATGCCGTCCGCTACGGCATCGATCCGCTGAAGGCGTGGGGTTCCGAGATTCACATTCACGTTCCGGCCGGCGCCATCCCCAAAGATGGACCTTCGGCAGGTGTGGCTATGACGGCCGCACTCGTTTCCGCGCTGTCGGACACACCCGCGCGGTCCGACGTCGCCATGACAGGGGAGGTGACGCTCACCGGGCGCGTGCTCCCGATCGGTGGGGTGAAAGAAAAGCTGCTAGGTGCGTTCCGCGCGGGCATAACCACCATCGTGCTGCCCAAGGCGAACGAGGCAGACCTCGAGGATCTGCCGCCCGAAGTCCTCGAAGCGTTGACGGTACACGGCGTGGAAACGATCGACGAAGTGCTGCCCATCGCGCTCCAGGGCGCCTCGTTCAGTGAGGGCACCTTGAAACTCCGCGGATCTGCCGCTAAGGGCGGCGGCTCCAGCAAGGTCGAGCCGAGGCTGCACAGCAGTAGCTAGGAAAGTCGGCCTCTACGGCAAAACTCCCCCCGGACCGGCGGTCCGGGGGGAGTTTTGCGTTCCGGGCCCACGCCTTGCACCCGCACCCGCCAGCAGACCCGGTGCAGCTTGCCGCACGGACAGCGGCTTATAGAGCTTTCAACTGATATCTTCTAGCGATGAAATATACGCCCACCCTCCGATGGTTCGGTAAACCCGCTGTGGCGGCTATCACTCTCGCGGTACTCGCTGGCTGTGCCCCGACCGCCCCCGGCCGCGCCCCGGAGCCCTCCGCGTTGCCGCCGATTCCGTCGGTGGACGGCGCCCTCGCAATCGAGGTCGTTCACCCCACCCCCCGAACGCCCTTTCCGGACGTCGACTCTGCCTACATCTACGGCTCGGTGGGGACGGGCGACGCAAGACTCTCGATTAATGGTACGAGCGTCAACGTGGCGCCGAACGGGGCTTTTCTCGCGTACATCCCCCTGCCGGAGAGCGGAACCTACATTCTTGAAGCAGGTGCCAACGGCCAGATCGATGTGCAGACCGTGAGCTACAGAATGCCGGTGGAGGATACCGTTGCAGAGGAGGAACCTATTGCCGATCCGGATACTGCCTCCGCTATTGATTCGGACTCCGTAGCTCCAACCGATCCGCCGGAATACATTGCGCAAAGTGGGACTATTACCGCGGGCGCCGACACTCTCGTGACCGGGTCGGATGTGGCGATAGGGAGGCCAACGCCTTCGGGGACTTACAAATGGTTCCTGCCAGAGGGCGCTCGCCTGACGGTGGTAGGTGAGGCGGGTGAACAGGTGGAGGTTCGGCTGGATAGCACCACCACGGCGTGGTTCCCAGCGGAAGCCATTACTCTGGCTGGCCCGCCAGCGGCCGGTCCAGTAGTGCTGGGCGTGCCGACCTTCGAGCCAGCCGACGAGTGGGTGGACGTCCGCATTCCAGCCAACGGCGCTCCGTTCCTCGTGGAAGTCAGGGGCGACACGGTCGCGGTTATTCTTTATGGCACCAGTGCCGGGACGAGCACCACGATCAGCAACCCTGATCCATTGATCAGCGCGGCGCGGCTGGACGAAGCGGGCTCGGGGAGTACAGTGCTCCTCCTGGAGCTCGCGCGTTCGCCGTGGGGCTACAAAGCCTTCTACACAGAGTACGGTGATCTGGTGTTCCGGCTCCGTCGACCGCCGCAGTTGGACCCGAACAACGTTCTCAGCGGTCTTCGCATAGCGGTGGATGCCGGCCACCCGCCGGGGGGTGCCACCGGCCCGACCGGACTGGCCGAAGCTGAGGCCAACCTCGCGATATCGCTGCGGCTGGCGGAGCAGCTTCGGGCGCGCGGCGCGGAAGTGCTCCTCACCCGGCCAGACGCCGAGCCGGTGGGGTTGGAGGAGCGGGTGAACGCCGCCACCGCGTGGAACGCCGATCTGCTCGTGTCAGTGCACAACAACGCGTTCGCAGAGGGCGTGAACCCGTTCACCAACTCGGGCACCAGCGTCTACTATTTCCATCCGTTCGCCGCCGACCTGGCGCGATCCCTCGACCGGGAGATAGTAGAGGTAACAGGTATCGCGGATCTAGGCGCTAAATGGTCGAATCTCGCGCTTGCACGCCCCACCTGGATGCCCAGCGTCCTCACCGAGTCGCTTTTTATGCTGATCCCGCGCCAGGAAGCCGCCCTTAAGAATCCGACTTTCCTCGATCGTCTGGCCGCCGCCCACCTCCGCGGCATCGAGAACGCCCTGAGAAATTATGACCCCTAATGGTCTGCCCCAAAAGCAGTCCGCAGTTTAATTCAAAATTCAAAATTGATCTCGTAGAATGCGCGCCGTAACCATCCCCCACTCCGGCCCCCCCGACGTTCTCAAACTGGATGAACGGCCCACGCCCGAGCCGGGTCCATCAGAGATTCGGGTCAGGGTGCGTGCTTCGGCACTGAATCGGGCAGACCTGCTGCAGCGCCGCGGCAAATACCCCGTACCTGCAGGTGCGCCCGCGGATATAGGCGGGCTCGAATACGCCGGTGAGGTCGATGCGGTTGGCGAGGGGGCCGGCCTGTGGGCTCCGGGCAGCCGGGTGATGGGGATCGTAGGGGGCGGTGGGCACGCCGAGTATGTTGTCGTACACGAGCGGGAGGCGATGCGCGTTCCCCAGAACCTCACGTGGGAACAGGCGGCGGCCATACCCGAAGCGTATCTGACGGCATACGACGCCCTTTTCCATCGCCTGGACCTTCAGGTGGGTGAGCGTGTGCTGATCCACGCCGTGGGGAGCGGAGTGGGAACGGCCGCGCTCCAGCTTGCGCATGCCGCGGGCGCCCGAACGATAGGAACCTCGCGATCACCCGAGAAACTGAAGCGTGCGGCCGAGCTGGGTCTGGGAATCGGAATCGACAGCACTTCCGACGATTGGGTGCAGATGGTCAAATCGGAAACGGGAGGTGAGGGAGTACACGCGATCCTGGACCTGGTTGGCGGATCCTACCTGGCGGGCAATCTCAGCCTGCTGGCCCTGAAAGGCCGGATAGTCGTGGTGGGTATCGTCGGTGGTGCAAAGGCGGACATGGACCTCGGTATCCTGATGCAGAAACGGGCGCAGATCACCGGTACGGTGCTCCGCGCCCGTCCACTTGAGGAGAAGATCGCGCTCGCCAGGGAGTTCTCGGACGTCGTGCTTCCCCTCTTCTCGTCCGATCGGATAGGCCCCATCATCGACAGGACCTACCCGTTCAGCGAGATCCAGCAGGCGCACCGCCATATGGAGGCGAACCAGAACTTCGGTAAGATCGTCCTCCTCTGGTGAAAAGCCCCTTCGTCACCCGTCTACTCTGAGGCGTCGAGAATTTCCTCGATCCTCTCCTGCGCTGCTGCCAGGTGTGCGCGGGTGGTACGATCCGCGGATCGCGAGAGCGCCCTGGAAATAGAGGTGTCCAGCGCCCTGAGATCAGCCCGAAGCAGTGCCTGGGCGTCAGCTGGGGTCTCGCTTTCATCATCCGGGTCAGGATTTATCTTCGAGTCAGCCAGATCCAGGTAGCGGTTCTGAAGGTCACGGCGGAACGCGTCTATCCGCACACTACCAGGCCCCAGCTCGCTCCAGATCCCCTCGCGCACGTCGGTCAGCATCTCACCCAGCGTATAGACCTGTTCGTTACTGCCTGCGAGTGCGGCGAACTCAATCATTCGCTGCATTCTGGCGTCGTTCATAAGGCCAGAAAGTATCCGCCCCTGAGCACTGCCGATTCTATCGATAGCACCGGCAACCTCGATCCGCCTGAGTATATCCTCCTCGAGGAAGAACTCGGGGGTCTCAAAGGCAGCCTCGTTAAGGAAGGCAACCGCGGCTTCCTGGCGTTCCGCTGAGACCGGCTCGAAGCGCACCCCGGACTGTCCGCCGTACTTCTCCTGTGAATCGACGCCGCCCACGAGAATGACCACGTGGCTGAGCTCGCGCGCCCACTGCCCGACCAGTCGGTCGTACATCTCCTCCAGATCCGAGTAACTCTCGCCCTGGTGCACGGTGGCAGGGACCAGCATGGGCACGATACGCTTGATGTTCCGCATCCCGAGCTCGGTTGCGCGGACGGGGTCGGCATCGCCAACCGCTTCTGTGTGATCGCCCGGCGTCGAGCCCTCGGTATCGCTCGTCGAGAAGCGGAGCCACGGCTTATCGTCCTGCATCCTGGCCCAGGCGTCGAGCGTCGGCTGCTCCTCCAGGGGCGTATCGGCGTTCGGGATCGGCTTGTATCCCCACATGGTTGCAAACTTATCGTATGGACCGATCCCCGGAACGAGGAGTGGGGCCGGGATATTATCTTCGGGCTGAGCGACGTAGTTGAAGCGCGAGTAATCCATCAGAGTAGGAGTGTGCCCCATGCGCCGCACAAAATCTACGCTGCGGATGCTGTCCACCGGATAGGTCGAACTGGCGACCTGATTGTGCTGGAATCCGAGCGTGTGGCCGACTTCGTGTGCCACGACGTACTCCAGGAGCCGGCCCATGAGCGTATCGGGCAGCGGCAGCACCCTCGTCCGCTCGTCGAGTGGAGCGACCTGAACGAAGTACCAATCGCGCAGCAGGTTCAGCACGTTGTGGTACATGTTGATGTCCGACTCGAGTATCTCGCCGGTGCGCGGATCGTGAACGTGCGGACCGTTGGCGTTCTCGATGGTCGAGGGCAGCCACCTCACCACAGAATAGCGCGCGTCCTCCGCCGCCCAGTCCGGATCTTCGGCAGGCGTCGGGGCGTCGGCCGCTATGATGGCGTTGGTGAAGCCCGCCGCTTCGAATGCTTCCTGCCAGTCCTCGATGCCCTTCTTGACCCACGGCTTCCAGATGTCGGGTGTGTTCGGGTCCACGTGATATACGATCTGGTCCACCGGTTCACACGGGATCGTCTGGCCCGGGGGGCATTCCAGCCGCCAGCGCGTAATGTACCGCTTCTCTGCCACGCGGTGCTGGTCGGTGCCGTAGTCTTCCTTGCTGATGGAAAAGTATCCTACGCGGTCGTCGTACAGCCGGGGCATCATTGGATCGTCGGGCAGCTTGACCATGCTCCAGTGCATGAGCACGCTCTGCGTCTCCGGCGACGGCTCGTACCACGAGGGCGCCCCCTCCGGTGCCTCAGGAGTCACTGTGTACGTGTGGGTAGCTTCGACCTCTACGTTCTCAGGATACGCGGCGGCGCGCTCCACAAAGGTGCGCTCAGCCTCGAGGCTTCCATCTATCCCGGGCCCGAATTCGGGTGACTTGGTCGTGTAGATGTCAGTCACTTCCACCACCGCGGCGCTGTCGGCGCCCCACGTTTCGATCTCCAGGACCGCCAGCACCGGGTCGTAGTTCGACGCTTCGACCGCCTCGTAGATGGGCAGCGTCGAGTCGGCCATTATTTCGTAGGATATGCTACGGACCAGGATTCTGTTGCCGTCGCGCTCCCAGCGCAGCACCCGATTGCCAACCTGCTCACCTCCGTAGCCCTCACCAAGTGTATTCTTGGCGATCTTGCTGACCAGCAGCAGCTCCTCGCCGAGCGCCTCTTGAGGGATCTCGAAGAAAAGCTTGCCGTCTACACGGTGGGTGATGAAAAGGCCGGTGTCGGACACCGCCGTCTCCGGGATGACCTCGTCGTACGGCTTGACTCCTGATTCTTCGGCCGATCCGCTGTCCGGCTCGGGAGCAGGCGCCGGCGATGAAATGGCCGGCGAGCAGCCGGCCGCGAAAAGTACGGCCAGGAGGATGGCGTATCGTCTGTGCATGGGACGCGAGTGCTGGGGAAAAGGTACTACTGAAGGTAGAGGAAGATACGCACGCAGCTTGCGTCGCCACAAGAGTCGGCTTTCGCGTGTTTGCGATGGCCACCATTTTGATCGCGCTACATCACAACTCGACACAATATATTCAAAACGGAAAGTTAGAGACGATATGACCCGACCAGTTGAAATCTACCGAAGCGGCTCTCTGCACGATGCAGCAGTCCCGCGCCCTGTCTCGGCCTCGAAGGTCACCTTCTCCGATCTGGCCGAACCTCAGAGCCAGAACGTAGCCGGCACCTTCTTCGGCGGTGCGCTGCTCGCTTTCATCGATCGGGCAGCAGCATTCTGCGCGATGAAGCACGCCGGCCGACCGGTGGTTACCAAGAGCATCGACAGCGTCGAGTTCAACCAACCCATCTACATTGGTGAGCTCGTCGTCATCCATGCATCCGTGAACTTCACAGGCACCACCAGCATGGAGGTCGGCGTGCGGGTCATGGCCCATAACCCCATGACCGGAGAGGAGCGACACACAAATCCCTGCTACGCCACATTCGTCGCACTCGATCCCGACGGCCGCCCCACTCCGATCCCGCCAATACTTCCCGAGACGGATGAGGACAGACGCAGATTGGCAGCGGGGAGGGAGAGGCGGAATGAGCGGTTGGAGAGGAGGAAGAAGTAGCTATCAGCTATCAGCTATCAGCTATCAGCTATCAGTGTCGAATACGGCACGGACTCGTTTGTCTTCCTGCACATCAAAGCGTCCGACTCCGGCAGGCTATCAGACTCTCAGAGGCAGTAAGCTGATAGCTGATAGCTGATAGCTGTTAGCTCTTCATGGAACCTCCGCCACCTCGCGCTGTACACTGTCCCACCACGGTGAACGGGCCCGAAAAATAGCAGGAATTCGACCCGCTTGCCGATCCTATGGGGGGCTGCTATACTGTGCGCCCTTTGTCTCCTGCCCCTCGGGCAGAGCTCTTGCAGACGAAATCTATTACCGCCCTTTCCGGCGGTGTTCACATAAGCGGTCACAGTAGTGTGGCAGATCGATAAATCATGGCAACGGTAGCTCGAAAGACACGGCGGCGTAAGCGGCAGACCCCTGTGCTCCGGGAGGGATTCGGAGGCAACACGGAGGATCAGTCCAGCCTGGACCAATATCTCAAAGAGGTCAGCACTCACCGCCTTCTCATTGCGACCGAGGAGGTCGAGCTCGGCCGGCGTGCGCAGAAGGGCGATGAAGATGCTGTGCAGGAGCTCGTGCGCGCGAACCTGCGTTTCGTTATTTCCGTGGCCAAGAAGTACCAGAACCGTGGCGTGAGCCTCTCGGACCTCATCCAGGAGGGGAACGTCGGTCTGGTGACGGCTGCGCGGAAGTTCGATCCGGAGCAGGGTGTGAAGTTCATATCGTACGCCGTATGGTGGATCCGTCAGGCTATCCTCTCGGCACTGGCCAATCAGGGCCGTGCTGTGCGGGTACCGCTTAATCGTGCGTCCGACCTCGCGAAGATCTTTCGTGAGCGGGAGCGCTTGAAGCAGGAGTTGGATCGTGATCCAAGTCCGCAGGAGCTCGGCAAGGCGACTGGCCTCTCGCCGGAGATCGTAGAGAGTCTCCAGACGCTTAATGCGGCAGAGATCCGGCTGGATGCGCCGATAGGCGATACCGACGACTCGCAGCTGATGGACCGATTCATCACTGACGAGGCGATCGTAACCGAGAACGAGGTCGAGGAGCGACTGTTGACCGAGCGCATCGGTCGCGCGCTCGAGACGCTTCAGCCTCGCGACGCCAAGGTACTGCGTCTGTACTTCGGACTGGAGGGCGGTCGTGAGCACACCCTCGAGGAGATCGGCGATATCCTCGGCGTCACGCGTGAGCGCATCCGACAGCTCCGCGATCGTGCGCTCAAGCGCCTGCGTGAAGGCGATGAGGGCGATGCGCTGGCCTCTTTCGCCGCCTGATGTTCTGTAAGTACAGAGCGGGAACGCCTGGAGCACTTTCTCACCCGAGAAGGTGCTCTTTGCGTTCGTGGCACCGGATGCATGCGGGAGTACGACTTTGGCTGTGACAGGCACCGTGCTCCGCTCGCACGGCGGGATTTATGAGGTGGAGACCGAAGGCGGGATAGTGGACGCCACCCTTCGTGGCCGCCTCAAGCGCGAACAGCGCATCGGTGACAAGGTAGTGGCCGGCGATAGCGTGGAGATCGAGCCGGGTGACGCGGATTCCTGGACGATCGAGGAGGTGCACGACCGGCGCAGCTCGCTGGTTCGTAAGGCACCTGGCAAAGCGCCGAAGGCCAAAGTAATAGTCGCCAACGTCGACCAGGTCGCGGTAGTGTTTTCGGCAGCGCGCCCCGACCCGCACCTGCGGATGTTGGACCGCTTCCTGGTCCTGTGCGAGTACAGCGAGCTGGACGCCATCATCATCGTCAACAAAACCGATCTTGTCGGCGAGGCAGCGGCGCGAGAGCTATTCGGCGTGTACGCGGATATCGGGTACAGCGTCATCTATACCTCCGTAAAGGCCGGCGCGGGTGTCACGGCCATGAGCGAGCAGATCTGCGGGCGCATCACGGCACTGGCGGGGCCTTCGGGCGTCGGCAAGTCGAGTCTGTTGAATTCCATCCAACCTGGCCTCGCACTTCGTGTGGCATCGGTCAGCGACGCCGTTCAGAAGGGTCGTCATACCACGGTGACAGCGCAGCTGATCCCGCTCGACTGCGGTGGGTACGTGGCCGATACGCCTGGACTTCGCGAGTTGGGATTGTGGGGCATCGACTCGGACGATATGGATCATTGTTTTCCGGAGTTCCGCGGATATCTCGGCGGGTGCCGTTATGGCAATTCGTGCACGCATACACATGAGCCGGGTTGCCTCGTCCGTTCCGCTGTCGAGGATGGAGAGATCGCGGGAACACGATACGACAGTTATCGCCGCATGTTCGAGGGTGACGACGACCTCGAAAATTGGTAATCGGTGGTCCGACTTTCGATATAAATCTGGCGTACTCCCCATCCGTTCCGCATACTGTTGTTGTGCATGCCTCCCCCGCGGCTCGGAAAATCGATGGAACCACTTCAAGCATTGCTCAGGATGCACGAGAGCGACGACCCGCCGATGGCCTTCAGAGCCGTTGCGGACGCGCTCGCCGAGACCATCCCCCTCCGTTGCGCACTCCGCGTAAGCCTATCCGACCGGTCCGTAAGCGACACATGGCCGCAGGCGGCTGAGATCAGCACCGAGCTGATCGACACGGTTGCGGGTGTTATGCGGCCAGAAGTATTCAAGCTGGGCTCGGACCTACCGCTAGATGCGGTGCGCTATCCCAATACCGAGATGTTGCTGCTCCCGCTGAGGCGGCACGAGAGGCATGCGGCAACTGCGATATTGATTGCGGATAATGGAGCTTTCGGTCAGGACCTCGAGCCGTGGGATCAGCTGGCGAGGGCACTCGAGCGCTTCGAGGAGCGCTACCGGCGCATGTCGAAAGCCGAGGAGGAATGCGAGCAGTTGCGGCGGCGGGTGGAGGAGAACGAGGCGCTCCATACTCTGGGGCTCGCGGCGAACAGGACTCTCAATCCGGAAGAAGTGCTCAGTCTGGTCGCGCGATTTACGAGGACATTGCTAGGCGCGCACTACGTCACAGTCAACACAGCCACCGATGGGAAGGTGGAGACTGTCGCATCTATCGGCCTACGGACAGCCCATATAACGGAAGACTACCTCTTTGCGCGCCGGGTGGTGGAAGCCGAGAAGCCGCTAACCGTGAACGGCCCTGAGGCGAACTTTCGGGCGGAAGATTTCCCGTTCCACTCCGCGGAAGGTATGCGCGTGGGTCTCGGGATTCCGCTGGCCCTGTTTGGCGAAACTTTCGGGGCGCTGATCGTAGGTTATCGTGAAGAGTATCCGCTTACGCCTCGCGACACCAGGCTCGCACTCACCCTCGCCGAGCACGCCGCCGTGGCGATCGGCAACGCCCGACTGCATGCCGCCGTCGAGGATAGGTCCAAGGAGCTGGAGCGCGCGTACGATGAGCTCCGGCGCGTGTCACTCGCCAAGGAGAGCTTCTTCGCGTCCATCAACCACGAGCTCCGCAC
>DASSKB010000091.1:0-7904 GCA_035690925.1 Longimicrobiaceae bacterium | reverse complement strand
GTGGGGCCGGCACTCTACCGATCGATACTCCGAATAATCTTCCAATCCCCGGTTCTCCTCGGCGTCCTCGGCGTGCTCGGCGGTAGTAATTCAAGCGCAGAGTTCGCGGAGTACGCGGAGGAACGGGAGATTCTTCATACTCGAGGCCATATTTTCGTACCCAGTCACCTTGTCACCCTGTCACCCTGTCACCCTGTCACCTTGTCACCTCGTCACCCTGTCACCCCCTCACCGCCCAGATCCGCGCGGGGGATTCGGGGGTTAGCGTAATACGCTGGTGCGAGCCGGTCCAGGTGTAGGTACCACCCTCCAGTAGCTCTTCGGCGCTCCATTCCTCGTAATCGTGAACGCCGATTCTGGGGAGGGGGAAGAAGAGGGTGACCTCCTGGGTAGCGAACGGGTCGAGGCTGACGGCTACGAAGACGAGGTTGTCTCCATCTTCGGTGGCCTTCTCGTAGAAGATGACCCGGTCGTTGTCACATAGGTGGAAACGGAGGTTGTCGTACTCGTGGAGTGCGGGGTTTTCGCGGCGAATATGGTTCAGCATGGTGATCAGTGGCCGGATATTTCCCGGTCGGTCCCAATCCCACTGTTTGATCTCGTACTTCTCCGAATTAAGGTACTCTTCCTTCCCCGGAACAGGCGTGTTCTCGCAGAGTTCGAAGCCACTGTAGATGCCATAGAGCGATGACAGGGTGGTGGCGAGTACGGCCCGGATCCGGAACGCTGGCGGTCCGCCTACCTGAAGGAATTCATGAAGAATATCCGGGGTGTTGGGGAACAGGTTGCCCCGAAAATACTCCTTCATGGGTCCCTGCGTGAGTTCCGTCAGGTACTCCTCCAGCTCCGGCTTGGTGTTGCGCCAGGTGAAGTACGTGTACGACTGTGTGAATCCGGCTTTGGCCAGTGCGCGCATCATCTTTGGGCGTGTGAACGCTTCGGAGAGGAAGATGACCTCGGGGTGGCGGCGCTGGATTTCGCGGATGAACCAGGCCCAGAACTGGACGGGCTTCGTATGGGGATTGTCGACCCGGAAAATCTTTACTCCATGATCGATCCAGAACTCGACTACTGATTTCCACTCCTTCCACTGTGCCCGCCACCCAGCACCGTACATGTTGAGCGGATAAATATCCTGGTACTTCTTCGGTGGATTCTCAGCGTACTTTATTGAGCCATCCGGCCGCACGAAGAACCAATCCGGGTGCTCGGCCGCGTAGGGGTGATCCGGCGATACCTGGATAGCGAAATCCAGGGCTATCTCCAGACCATGGTCGGCGGCAGCGCTTACCAGCCGGTCGAAGTCGTCGAGCGTGCCCAGCTCGGGGTGAACAGCCTTGTGACCGCCCTCAACGCCACCTATCGCGTAGGGCGAACCCGGCTGATCGGGTCCGGCGCCGAGCGAATTGTTCTTTCCCTTCCGAAAGGCCATCCCTATCGGGTGGATGGGGGGGAAGTAGAGAACATCGAAGCCCATATCGCGCACGTAAGGGAGCTTACGGATGACGTCGTCGAAAGTGCCATGTCGATCCGCATCGTCCGACATTGACCTTGGAAAGAGCTCGTACCATGCCGCGAACCGCGCCCGAACGCGATCTACCTGGACTGGTAGGATCCTATCGTATTCCGTGAGATCATCGCGGTCAGGGTGGCGCGCGAGGAGCCTGGAAACCCGCGCGTCCAGCACCACGCTCGCGCTGTCCGCCTGAGAGCCGGTCTCTTCGAGGGTTCGGATGAGCTCATGAATGGCCGCGCGGTCTGCTCCGGTTGCACGTTCGGCGGCCGCGCGAAGGATCTCCATCCCTTCCATCAGCTCGCTCGTAAGGTCCTGACCGGCGCCGTACTTCGCGCGGAGCTCCATCGCCCAGCTTTCGAAGGTGTCTGTCCAGGCTATAACCGTGTACTCGTAGCGAGAGTTGGTGTCGAGCGGGAAGCTGCCGATCCAGCGATCGTTCTCGATGTGTTTCATCGGCGCCTCCCGCCACTGCTTCCTGCCTTCCACTCGGTAGCGCACGGCGGCCCGGATCAGATCGTGACCCTCTTTGAATACGTCGGCGGAAACCTCGAGAGAATCGCCGACCTCACGTTTAACGGGGTAGCGCCCGCAATCCAGCTCAGGCTCTACTGACTCTATTACTATGCGTCTGTCGATTGAAACGATCCGGGCCATGGCTCTCCGTGGAATTTTGCGGTCAACTGGAACGACAGGTGCGGTCGCAAGCGCCGCGCCATATCGTACCGTCGCTACGGCGCCCGCATACTGACAATATGGTGCTCGGATACTAAGATCCAATTATGAAACGTTTCCTGCGGATCGCGCTCTACATCGTGCTGGGGTTTTACGGGCTCTGTTTGTTGAGCTTCGTGTACCTGCGCTTCCTGCCACCACTTTTCACAGTAGTACAACTACAGCGTGAAGTGGAATCGTGGTTCTCGGATGCCGAGCACGACCGACGCTACGACTTTGTTTCACTCGCGAGCATATCCGACCACCTCGAGCATGCTGTGGTCGCCGCAGAGGATACCAGGTTCTACGAGCACAGCGGGTTCGACTGGGAGCAGATACAGAAGGCGCGGGCGGAGGCCGAGCGGGAAGGGACTGCACCGCGTGGCGCATCCACCATCACCCAGCAGCTAGTGAAGAACCTCTTCTTCACCACACATAGATCGTATATCCGCAAAGGATTGGAGATTACGCTCACACCGATGGCGGAGGTGATATTAGGAAAGGACAGGATCCTGGAACTGTACCTTAACGTTATCGAGTGGGGGATAGGCGTTTATGGTGCTGAGGCGGCCGCGGAGTACTATTACGGCGTACCGGCCAGCGAGCTCAGTCGAGGCCGCGCGGCGCGGCTCGCGGGTATCATCCCCGCACCGCGTGAACGCACACCAGACGGCATAGGGTGGTACAGCGACATCATTCTGGGTCGGATGGGGCAGATGGGCTGGTAGACGCTCATAGAGGCCGAGGGCGTGAGCCCTCGGCCTCTATGAGCATAGCGGTTTTATCGCTACTCTCTCTCACCCCTTCACGAACCCACCTCCTGTTTACCCCCATTAGTGCCGATCTCAATTCGGCGGCGCCGAGCCTTTTCACTCTTGGGGATGCTAACTCGGAGCACCCCATCTTCGAAGCTCGCGCTGATCGCGTCCTGCTCGACGTCGCGAGGTAGCACGAATGAGCGGCTGAACTTGCCGTAGCGGCGCTCCGAAAGATGCCAGGTGCTGCGTTCATCGTGCTCCGTACGCTCCTCCTTCTTTTCCCCGCCGATGGTGAGGATGTTGTTCTCCAGGTCGATACTGATCTCGTCCTTTTTCATACCCGGCATTTCCACCACGACGAGGATCTCGTTCTGCTTCTCCAGGACATCGGCCTCGGGTGCACGCATGAGACTTCCCATGCGCGGAGCGCCCGTCGGAGTCAGGAAGTCCTCGAAGAACGGGCGAAACATATCGGTAGTTGGCTGAAAGCGCGTTACTGCCATGGTATCCCTCCAAGGTTACATGAAAGGTTTGCAGTTGCGTCGCCGCCGATTCGCTGGCGACTCACGCGGGCGAAATTGCAACGCGCGTGCCCGTTTTTACCGCAAATTTCGGGTCAATTTGGCGGATGTTTGCCAGAAATGCAGATCCGGCTGCAGCCTCGGCAGCCGCGGAATTCTCCGGGAACTGATGAACGAATCACGCGCTGCTGTTGAGCAATATCGCACCAGGAGATGTGAGATGGAGGACGCCATCGGGCTCCAATCTCCCCCAGCTTGCACAGCCGCCAAAGCGCGATTCCTCTGTCGCGAGAAGATAACGCCAGCGGGTCTCTTCGGGGGCGGCTGTGGCAGAGTTTCTAGTTAGATCGACCCTTATCTCGCCTCGAAAGCATACCACCAGCAGGAGCGCCTCGCCGCGGCTATCGGTCCTTCGGAGCGCAAGCGAGCCTTTGCCGAGCGCGCGGGCGTCGAACGACCCGCGGGCGCGCATGCGAAGCGTGGGTTCGCTACGCCGCAGTCGCAGTAGGTGCTCGTACAGTGCGAGAACTCCCGCGTGGCCCGGCCTCTCCCGCTCGGTCCAGTCTAACTTTGACGTAAGGAACGTTCCCTCGTCCTGTGGATCCGGAATCTTCTCACGGGTGTCGGGGTCGTTGAACGCGGAGAATTTCTTGAACTCCTCGCGCCTGCCCGCCGTGACGAGCTTCCCAAGCTCATCTGGGTGGTCGGTGAAGTACAGGAACGGCGTTGACGCCGACCATTCCTGCCCCATCCATAATAGCGGGGTGTAGGGGCTGAGGAGGAGGAGTGCGGAAGCTGCCCGGTACACGGGACCGTCTACCGCATCACTCAACCGATCGCCATATGGTCGATTCCCCACCTGGTCGTGGTTCTGGATACAGTGGACCAAGCTGGGCGGCGAAATCGCCGATCCGCTCCCGGATTGCTGCCCCTCGTCGAACCAGCCGCGCTCAATTGTTTTTACCAGATCCGCCACCGTCCCCGAATAATCGGCGAAATAGCCCTCCGAGTCGCCGGCGATCAGGCGCCGCAGCTGGTGATGGAAGTCGTCTGCCCATACCGCATCCAGCCCCATCCCACCATTTGCGGTAGGTGTGACCAGAGCTTGGGCATCCCTTTCATCTTCGGCTATGAGGAGCACGGGTCGGCTGGTCGACGCGCGGACCCTATCGGTGAGCTCGCTCAGAATATGTAGGGGGGAATCGTCGATGATCGCATGGGTGGCATCCAGCCGCAGGCCGTCCAGGTGATATTCACGGATCCAGTAGATCGCATTCTCGATCACGAAATCCCGGACCGGTCCGCTCTCAGGTCCATCGAAGTTTACCGCATCACCCCACGGCGTTCTATGTCGATCGGTGAAGAAGTGACCGTTCGTTATTAACGGGAGGTAATTCCCCTCGGGCCCCAGATGGTTGTAAACGACATCGAGAATGACTGCCATTCCGTATCCGTGGGCCGCGTCTACGAGCCTCCGCAATGCCTCGGGTCCGCCGTACACGGTGGCGGGCGCGAAGAGGTTGACGCCATCGTAGCCCCAGTTGCGCTGGCCGGGGAAGTTGGCGACGGGCATCAGTTCCAGCGTATTCACTCCGAGCGCGGCCAGATCACGTAGGCGCGGGATCAGTGAATCGAAGGTGCCATCCAGTGTCGCCGTACCCACGTGCAGCTCGTAGATGACGGGATCTTCGCACGGCCCCCGCCAATCGGCATCGGTCCACTCGAACGCGGTCGGGTCGATGACCTCTGAGGGGCCGTGGACACCTTCGGGTTGGAAGCGGGAAGTGGGGTCCGGGTATACCTGGCTCTCATCCCCGAAACGAAAGCCGTACCGAGTTCCGGCAGTGACAGCTGCGATGGTGCCACTGTAATACCCGTCGCCTTCGGGACTGAGTTGATGCTGCTCCTCGCCGCTCGGATAGTACAGTACGATAGCGACCCGCAAGTGACCGGGTGCCCAGATGCGGAAGTTCGCCCCTCCTGGCGTGAGGTTCGCCCCCAGCGGCGCGGCGAAGTCCGCTGTCATGGGGGAGCCGCCCGTCTCATTACCACCATCGACCTCCCAGTGAGCTGGATCTCTTCTCCGGCAGTTGCCCGCCCATCGGCTCTGGGCTCATCGCCAGTATCCGCCACCATCTCCCAACCGGTGTTCTGGGTGCCGGGGAGTTTGAACGAGATGGGTTCCGGATCGGCGTTGAACAAAAGGAGGAAGGTCTCGTCGCGGACGCGCTCGCCACGTTCGTCCCGCTCCAGCATCGCCTCTCCGCCAAGCCGCATGCCGAAGGATCGGGTATGGTGGGTGTTCCATTCTTCGTCCATCATCTCCGCACCATCTGGCCTGAACCAGGTGATGTCCTCCTGGCCCGAACCACGAATCCTGCGACCCTGAAAGAAATGGCGCCGTCTAAAAATCGGGTGGTCGCGACGAAGTCGAGCAATTTTGCGGGTGAACTCGAGCAGTTCCCGATCGCGACGGGTCAGGTCCCAGTCCAGCCACGATATCTCGTTGTCCTGTGCGTACGCATTGTTGTTTCCGCCCTGCGTTCTCCCCATCTCATCGCCCGCCGAGATCATAGGAACACCCTGAGAGAGGAGCAGTGTCGCTATGAAGTTGCGCTTCTGCTTCTCCCGGGCGGCTATAATGGCCGGGTCGTCCGTTGTGCCCTCGACGCCGAAGTTGTAGCTCAGGTTGTGGTTCTCCCCATCCTTGTTTCCCTCCCCGTTCGCCTCGTTATGCTTGTTGTTGTAGGAGACGAGGTCGTTGAGTGAGAAGCCATCGTGCGCCGTTACGAAGTTGATGCTGGCGTGCGGGCGCCGTCCGTCCGTTTCGTACAGATCACTCGACCCGGTGAGGCGATAGCCGAGCTCGGCGACAGTACCTGGATCCCCGCGCCAGTAAGCTCTCACGGTGTCGCGATATTTCCCGTTCCACTCGGCCCATAGGATGGGGAAGTTGCCCACCTGATAACCCCCTTCCCCGACGTCCCAGGGCTCGGCTATGAGTTTGACCTGGGATATCACCGGATCCTGGTGGATGATATCGAAGAACGCGGAAAGTCGATCGACCTCGTGGAGCTCGCGGGCCAGAGTAGCGGCAAGGTCGAAGCGGAAGCCATCTACGTGCATCTCCAGGATCCAGTAGCGCAGGCTGTCCATCACCAGCTGGAGAGTCTGCGGGTGCATCATGTTCAGCGAGTTGCCCGTACCCGTATAGTCCAGATAGTACCTCTGGTCATCGGGGACCAGCCGATAGTATGTGGGGTTGTCGATCCCTCGAAAGGAAAGTGTTGGCCCGAGATGGTTACCCTCAGCCGTATGATTGTAGACGACGTCCAGAATGACCTCGATGCCGGCTGAGTGGAGCTGCCGTACCATCTCCTTGAACTCGCGGACCTGAGCGCCATAGTCGCGAGAGCGCGCGTAGCGTCCGGCTGGCGCGAAATAGCCGATGGAGTTGTATCCCCAGTAATTCCGCAGGCCCTTTTTGCACAGGAAGTAGTCATCGACTATTTCGTGCACGGGCAGGAGCTCGATCGCGGTGACGCCGAGCGAGCGCAGGTGCTCGACCACCACCGGATGCGCCACGCCCGCATACGTGCCGCGGAGATCGGCGGGTATAGCGGGATGAAGCTTGGTGAGCCCCTTCACGTGCGCTTCGTAGATGACGGTGCGGTGCCAGGGTATACGCGGCGGTTCGTCGCCCTGCCAGTCGAAACCGGGATCGTGCACGACCCCTTTGGGCATGCCGCCAGCGCTGTCCTCGTCGTCGAGCACCAGATCCTCGCCCGGCTGATCGAACGGGTAAGCGAACGGGTGGGCGTCCCAATCTATGGAGCCGGCGAGCGCCTTGGCGTACGGATCCACGAGCAGCTTGAAGGCGTTGAAGCGGCGCCCCTTCCCAGGCTCGTAGAGGCCATCCACCCTGTAGCCATAGTACTGGCCGGGCCCGACGCCCGGCAGATACCCGTGCCAGATGAATGCTGTCCGTTCCCGCAAGCGAACCCGATGGGCGGGTTCAGCGTCGGTAGGAGAAGCGTAGAGGCACAACTCGACCTCTGTGGCGCCTTCCGAATAAATTGCAAAATTGGTCCCTTCCCCATTCCACGTAGCTCCGAGCGGATAGGGCGATCCTGGCCAGACCTGCATGTGAAAACCTTTGCTCGTGTTGTGTAAGCTCGCCTGCTTCTTGCGAATCGGGGGAGCCCGTTTTCTTCGGGAAGTGCAAGTCACATGCGCAGACATCTCACGGGAGGTCCCGGCAGATATATGACATCGAACCGCCATCGGCGAGGGCGGATACCCCGCTCGACCTACCGCGTACAGGTGAACGGTAAGTTCAGATTTGAAGATGCGGAAGCAATTGTACCGTACCTGAGCGATCTGGGGATATCAGACCTT
>DASSKB010000090.1:0-3844 GCA_035690925.1 Longimicrobiaceae bacterium | reverse complement strand
TTCTCGGAGGGGACGAAATGTTCGTTCCGATATTCATCAGCGCAATCGCCGCCGCGCTTCTCGCCACCAATGCGGTTCGCTTGCCGCGCTGGGCGCTCGAGCGCGAGGAGCAGATGGAGTACATCGGCGCCCGTGCTCAGGCCCTGATCAGCGGAGAGCCCCTCCCCGAACCGAAATAGTTCGGTAACACAGGCAGTAACCACCCCTTGTGCACCGAGCAGCGTAGTAGTAGTCTGAACAGCACGGTTCACGACATTGTATACACTTCGCTTCTCCATCCGATTACGGGTGCTATGATGAACAGGTCGCGCCTACGTTTGGCCCTCGCGCTGCTGGCCCTACTTCCCACTACCGTTATCGCGCAGCAGCCGACGCCGCTTACTGTAGATGTGCCGGTTGAGCGGGCGCTCGAAAGCGATGGGGCGCACACCTACGTCATCAGCCTGCCGGATGATCAGTGGATCATCGGACAGGTGGAGCAGGAGAGTGTCGATGTGGTGGTGACCGTAACCGGTCCGATGGGCACCAGCATTGCCGGTTTCGACGGGCCGAACCGCGGGCCGGAGTACTTCGAGTTCACGGCCGAGGATGCGGGTGAGTACCGCATTGAGGTTGCGTCGGCGGACGAGGAAGGTGGCAGCTACGCCATTCTTCTCGAGTCGGTCGAGGCGGTGGCGGGGGAGCCAGCCGCCCGCATCGATCAGCTCTTCGGCCGCTACGAGCGCGCTGACCTGCCGGGGGTGATCATCGGGGTAATGCGGGACGGGGAACTGGCGTTCGCGCGAGGTTATGGCATGGCCAATCTGGCGTACGACATCGAGATGACGCCGCTCACGGTGTCCAATATCGGTTCAGTGTCAAAACAGTTCACGGCTTTCGCCATAGCGTTGCTGGCGGATCGGGGAGAGCTGTCGCTGGACGACGACATTCGTGAGCACCTCCCCGAATTGCCGGAATTCGCGTTTCCGATCACCATACGCAACCTGCTGAACCATACCAGCGGTCTTCGCGAGGTCTACAACACGCTTCCAATCGCGGGCTGGCGGTTCGAGGACGAGCTGCTGCGCGAGGATGTATTCGAGATCGTGGAACGGCAGCCGGAACTTCAGTTCAGGCCGGGATCGAAGCACGTCTACAACAATACCGGCTACATACTCCTCGCGGAAATAGTCGAGCGCACGACGGGCGAACCGTTCGACGTGTGGATGAAAGCCAACGTTTTCGATCCACTCGGAATGAGCTCTACACGCGTGAAGATGAGGCGCGGCGAGATCATCCCCAACAGCACTTTCGGTTACACGCTCGCCACCGAGGATGAGGCAGCGCGGTTCCGGCGTGTGGGCGACCTCGCGGCGAGTTACGGTGCGGGTGGCATCTACACCACACCCGCCGACCTTGGTCGTTGGATGGCGAACTTCCGCACGGCCGACGTAGGCGGGCGCGCGGTAGTGGACCGGATGACGGAGCAGACAATTCTACTCAGTGGAGATACGCTTGAATATGCGCTCGGAATAGTCGTGGACGAGTACCGCGGTCTGGACAGGCTACAGCACGGCGGAGCCGACATCGCACACCGGGCACAGCTGAACTACTACCCGGATCTGAACGCGGGCGTGGTTGTTATGAGCAATCTTGCGACGTTCGGCGCTGCGGGCGCGGCCAACAGGGTAGCGGAGGCGTTCTTCGGCGAGCAGATGGCGCCCGAGGAAGAACCACCCACGGCGGTTGCCGGGACCTCAGAAGTCGAGGTCGACCAGGATCTGCTCGAGAGCTACGCCGGAACGTACCGCCTGGAAGGCCCCGGCATCATGGTGGAGTTCATGGCAGAGGGCGGTAAGTTGATGAGCCAGATGGCGGGTCAGCCGCCGGTGGAGTTCGTCGCCCTATCCGATTCCTCGTTCGCCCTGGCCGCTGCCCAGGCGCGGGTGGTGTTCCATGCGGGCGCCGAGAACCGCGTCGAGACTGCAACGCTGTATCAGGGTCGGGAGCACACGCTGCGGCGCGTCGACGGTTGGACCCCCACGCCGGCTGACCTCGCGGAATTCGCCGGACGATACTATAGTGCCGAGCTCCAAACCTTCTACACGCTGGCGGTTGAAGAGGGCGGGCTGGTAATCCACCATTCGCGCCTTACCGACGTGAAACTGACACCGGCTGAGGAGGACAGCTTTGGAAGCGACTCCGTCTTCCTGGCCGAGGTGGATTTCGAGCGCGGCCCGGACGGTGAGGTGACGGGCTTTCGGGTGTCGAATAGCCGCACAACCGGCATATTGTTCGAGCTCATGGAGCAGTAGCGCCTCTTCGGCGGCACTCTTTCCCTGTAAATATTGAGGATACATGCCCAGCATTCGCAGAGCAGTGCTGTACATAATCGCGCTCGCGGTGATCCCGAGCGTCGCGCATCCGCAATCAGCGCCGATCGAGGGACTGAACAGCTACATAGAGCAGGCCATGCAGGATTGGGAAGTTCCAGGTCTGGCCATCGCCGTGGTTCGCGGTGATTCGGTCATTCTCGCGCGCGGCTATGGCGTGCGAACCAAAGGGGGATCCGACGCGGTGGATGAGAACACCCTTTTCGCTATCGCCTCGACCACAAAAGCTTTCACGACCGCAGCGCTGGGCATGCTCGTCGACGAGGGCAAGCTGGACTGGGATGACCCGGTCAGGACGTATCTGCCCGAGCTGGAGTTCGGGGTGCCTTACCTCACGCGCGAGATCACCGTGCGCGACCTGGTCACCCACAGGGTCGGCGTGTCCCGGAGTGATAACCTGTGGATAGCGGCACCGTTCAACCGCGCGGAGATCATCCGACGCGTTCGCTACCTGCCGACGGTGGACAGCTTCCGGGAAGAATATGGGTACCACAACATAATGTTCATAGCGGCGGGCGAGGTGGTAGCGGAAGCATCGGGATCAAGCTGGGACGATTTCATCGAGACGCGGATCTTCGAGCCGCTCGGCATGACCCGCAGCACCACCAGGGCCGCCGTGGTCGAGACTCGCGACAATGTGGCGAGCTCGCACACCTATGTGGACGGTGAGGTGCAGCCTGTCGAGCGCCGCGACTACGACAACATCGGTGGCGCGGGCGCGATCTTCTCAAGCGTATCCGACCTTTCGAAATGGCTGCGGTTTCACCTGCACGACGGAGTCTTCGAGGGGGAGCGATTGCTGTCGGACTCCACCATCCAGGAGATCCGCACGCCGCAGACGGTCATCGGCGTAGATTCCGTCACAGAACGCCTGATGCCGAGCACCCACTTCACGACCTACGGGCTCGGGTGGACCCTTCAGGATTATGCGGGACGGAAGCTTGTTCATCACTCCGGCTCACTCAACTGGACCCGTACCCAGATAGCTATGATCCCATCCGAGGATATAGGCGTCGCCGTCATAGCCAACCTGGGAAGCAGTAATCTCCAGAAGGCGATAGCGTTCAGGGTCCTGGACGCTCTGCTGGACCGTCCGGCGGTGGACTGGAGCGCCGAGTACCTCGCGCTGGAGGAGCGTGGTGAGCGCCGCTCCGACGAGCGGGCGCGTGAGGTCGAGGAGGCCCATGTGCTCGGGACCAGCCCCTCCCTGCAGGCCGAAGCCTATACCGGCACCTACACCAGCGAGCTGTACGGGAAACTGACGATCTCGCTCGAGGACGACCACCTCGTTCTGGAGTACGCACCCGACTACATCGCAGACCTGGAGCACTGGCACTTCGATACCTTCCGCGGCAACTGGCGCCGTGAGGGATACGGCAGCGACTTCATAACCTTCGTGCTCGATGCGCGCGGTGAGGTTCAATCTCTCACGCTGGACGGGTTCGGCGAGTTCGAGCGGGAGGAAGAGGATT
>DASSKB010000089.1:0-11249 GCA_035690925.1 Longimicrobiaceae bacterium | reverse complement strand
TCCGCACCTCCTCGCCCTCTCCGCCAGCTCACCGATCTACGAGAGCGACGACACCCTGTACGCATCGTACCGGGCGATACTGGCACAACGGCTTCCCTACACCGGCGCGCCGCCCGCGCTGGCATCGGATGCGGAATACCGCGCGCTGCTGGACCGACTGTTCGCGTCCGGGGCGATCGAGGACGAGTGGACACTCTACTGGAACATCAGACCACACCCCGAATACCCGACGCTGGAGTTTCGGGTAACTGATGTTTGCCCGCGCGTGGAGGACGCCGCCACAATAGCGCTCCTGGTCAGGTCGATCGTTGTCGGGGCCGCTACAGGCCGTATCGAGAATGGCGTTGCTTCGGACGCGGCTCAGGATGCGCTGCTGGCGTCGAATCAGTGGCACGCAGCGCGCTTCGGTCTGGATGCCGTCTTCAACGACCTGGGCGTTGACAGCGGGCACGCGCCGGCGCGCGACGCTATTCGCCGCCTTCGCGACAACCTGCAACCTATCGCTGAGGAGTTCGGGGGAGAGCTGGGTCAGGGAGTGGAAACCATCCTGGAGCGCGGCAACGGCGCGGATCGGATTCGCGCTGCGGCTGACCGCTGCGGTGGCCTGACCGCGCTCGTGGACTGGCTCGCGGACGAATCGCTGCTGGGGACCGGTCTCGACAGACGGGGCGACCAGCGGAAGGACTGCGGTCGGGAGGATGCAGGATAAATACTTGACGCGGCTACCGGCCCGAGCTATCGTGCACGCCAATCACCCACACGAGTAAAGAAGATGATGAATGTAGCTCCGATCGCCATGATGATGTGCATGTGCTGTTTCCGTTCTCCCACGGGAGAAGCGGACCGGCGCTCGTGTATGCATACAATATGAGCGAATGAGCTGACCGAATTCATCTCGGCACTCTGCCCGGCCCTCTCCCACGAGAGGGCCGGGCTTTTTTCGTACCCCACATGCCAGAAGGTCCCGTTATGCCGATCACCCATGATCGCCCGTTGGCGATCTACTATGAGCATCCGGATTGGTTTCGACCACTCTTCTCCGAGCTCGAGCACCGTGAGATTCCCTACGTCCGCATCCATGCCGGGCATCACTCTTACGATCCGTCGGAGTCTCCGCCACCGTACTCCCTGGTCTTCAATCGCATGAGCCCCTCCGCGTATCTGCGCGGACACGAGAATTCCATTTTTTACACACTCCCCTTCCTAGCGTATCTCCAGCGTGCAGGGGTGCGCGTTATAAACGGCTACAACGCGTACTCACTCGAGATATCGAAGGCGGATCAGATAGGACTGTTGGCCGGTCTGGACGCTCCTTATCCGCGGGCCAGGGTGATAAACCATCCCTCCCAAGCTCCTGAGGCCGCAGAAGGGCTACGCTTTCCTATCGCCGTTAAGCCGAACATCGGCGGCAGCGGCGCCGGTGTGCGCAGGTTCGATTCGCCGGATGCGCTCAGGCGCGCTTCCGAGAGCGGAGCTCTCGATCTCGGCATCGACAGCACAGCACTCGTGCAGGAGTTCATCCCGGCAGAGGAGGGTCGGATCGTCCGAGTGGAGGTGCTCGGAGGAAAATATCTCTATGGAATCCGAATCTACACACCCGGCGACAGCTTCGATCTGTGCCCCGCCGATGTCTGCCAGAGCGTGGATGGGACGGAGCTGGCCCGCTCCGCCTGTCCCGCCGATGCACCCCTGAATCGCCTGCGCGTCGAGGGGTACACGCCCCCGCCGGAAGTAATAGCACAGGTGGAGGCGATCATGGCGGCGGCGAGAATCGACGTGGGTGGGGTCGAGTATATGATCGACTCGCGGGACGGACAACTCTACTTCTACGACATCAACGCACTCTCGAACTTCGTCGCGGACGCGCCGCGGGTCATCGGTTTCGATCCATTCGCTCGCCTCGTCGATTACCTGCAACAGGAGGCTCAGTAATATGCGATTCGGATTCTGGCTCCCCGTATTCGGTGGATGGCTTCGCAATGTCGCCGATGAGAACATGGAAGCAAATTGGGACTACGTGAGCCGCCTGGCGCGGCGGAGCGAGCAGATCGGCTTCGACACGACGCTGCTCGCCGAGCTCAACCTCAATGATATAAAGGGGGAAGGCGCCCCGTCGCTCGACGCCTGGTCGACGGCGGCCGCGCTGGCAGCAGTCACCGAGCGTCTGGAGTTGATGGTCGCGGTGCGACCCACCTTCCACTCACCAGCGCTCCTTGCGAAACAGGCGGCGAACATCGACAGGATCAGTGGAGGACGGCTTTCGATGAACGTGGTCTCCTCATGGTGGGCGACGGAGGCGAAGAAGTATGGCGTACAGTTCGATGAACACGATGACCGTTACGCTCGCACGGCCGAATGGCTCGAGGTCGTCAACGGCATGTGGTCCGAGCCCCGTTTCGACTTCGACGGTAGCTATTACCGGGTGGAGGACGCCGTTCTGGAGCCCAAGCCGATCCAGCAACCGCGCCCGACCATCTACGCCGGCGGCGAATCCGCCGCAGCCAAAGAGCTCATATCCCGTAAATGTGATGCATGGCTCACGCACGGCGATCCGCCCGAGAAAATCGCCCCGAAGGTGGCGGATATGCGCGAGCGCCGCGAGAAGCTCGAGCTGCCCTCCATGCGGTTTGGCGCGGCTGGGTACGTTGTGTGCCGTAGCACCGAAGCCGAAGTGAAGAAGGAAGTCATCAGAATTACCGACGTGAGCCAGAGCGCGGCAGGCTATGCCAACTATCAGGATTGGATCGGGAATACTCAGCTGGAGCAACGCGTCAGTCTCGAGGACTATTCGGTCTCCAACCGGGGACTCCGCTCGGGACTCGTGGGAACCCCGGAGCAGATCGCCGATCGTATCAGGGATTTCGAACGCACTGGTCTGGACCTGCTACTTCTCCAGTTTTCCCCACAATACGAGGAAATGGAGCGATTTGCCGCTGAGGTCATCCCCCTGGTCAACGGAAAATGAGGCTCTGCGTCCAACCACAGAAACGGCGAATCGATGATCTGGCTCTACGTCCTGAACGCGGTTCTTGCACTCTTTGCCCTGCTCTTCGCTGCCATCGGCCTCCTCTATATTACCCGGGGAACGCCGATCCGTAAGATCCGGGAGTTGGAGGACGACGGGAGTTTCCCTTCGGTCGCGGACTCCAGTTTCCGCGACACCATCCAGTGCCACGTCAACACCTCTCTGGTTGACGGCAACCGCATCGAGATCCTCACGAACGGTGAGCAAGTGTATCCTCGTCTCTTCGACGATCTGCGCGCCGCGGAGAGCCTCATCACCTTGTTCGTCTACTGGTACAAGCCGGGTGAACTGGCGGATCAGGTAAAGGATATTCTCATCGAGCGGGCCCGCGCCGGCGTGCGCGTTCTGTTTCTGCGCGATGCGTTCGGATCGCACGGCATCTCCGACGAGTACCTGGATGAAATGCGGCGCGCTGGAGTCGAGGTAGCCGTATTCCGACCTCTCAAATGGAATACCGTTTACAAGTTTCAGCAGCGCTCGCATATGCGGGCTGTCGTGGTCGACGGGTGCATCGGCTTCACCGGCGGGTTCGCCATCGAGGACCGGTGGATCGGCGACGGTCGCCACACCGATCAGTGGCGCGACACGAGTGTGCGCGTGGAAGGACCCGCAGTGCTCCAGCTACAGGCGGCTTTCGCCGCCGACTGGGCCGAGGCGACGGGTGAGCTCCTCGTCGGTAACGACGTCTTTCCCCGCTCCACGCGCGACGAGCGGGGGTCGCATACGGCCGGGCTGTTTTACAGCTCGCCTTCGATGGGGAGCACCGACGCCGAGCGCTTCTTCGCGCTCTCCATCTGCGGTGCCTGCAAATTCCTCTACATCACCAACGCCTACTTCATTCCCGACGACGACTTCCGCAGCTTCCTATGCAAGGCCGTGGAGCGCGGCGCGGACGTCCGCATCCTCACCCCCGGCGAGAACACCGATAAGAAGTCGACCTGGTACGCAGCCCGCACGCATTACGAGGAACTGCTTGGCGGAGGCGTCCGCGTCTACGAATACCGCCCCACCATGGTTCACGCGAAAACGCTCGTCGCCGACGATGTCTGGGCAGCCGTCGGCAGCATGAACTTCGACAACAGGTCGATGGCTCTCAACGATGAGGTCGTCCTCATGATGCACGACGAGGAGCTCGGGGGGCAGCTGAAGTCGGCTTTTCTGGAAGATATCGAATACGCGGACGAGCTGGACCTCGAGAGCTTTCGAACGCGCGGCGCGTGGGAACGCGCGAAGGAGCGGGCGGCCGTGGTGTGGTCGAGGGTTCTGTGAAGAGAAGCTATCAGCTATCAGCTATCAGCTCCGCAGTTAGTTCTACTGTTTCTACGTGGCAGAGGCCTTCGGTTATGCGCACGTTTTCGGCTTGCCAGGGTACGTAGCCTGCCTTGTCGATTGTTACGTCGTAGGTGCCGGGGCGCTCGTTCAGGCCGCTCAGGGTGGTGGCCACTTGCTCGCCCGAAGGAAGATTTTCCCAGCCAGTAATCTGTAGCTCCTCGGTGTAATCCCCTTCCCGCGCGATGCCCGTGGCTCCTTCGGCTATGGGTGCTCCGGTCACGGCGTCCTCTACCCGCACCATTATACCGGGCCGCACATCGGCGGTACAGACGTACGAGGTCGGCGGATTGTTGCAGGCGCCGGCGATGAGCAGCAAAGGGGTAAGAGCGAAGAGTTTGTTCATGATAGGCAACCAATTTTATCCTGTTCGACCGCAATGCGCTCGTTCTTGTCGAAGATCCGCTTCAGCTCGGCCTCGTTGCGCGTCACCAACCGCAGTCGCGACGCTGCGGGCAGCGTCGATCAGCACGTCCGTGTCGAAGAGAAGCAGATCGCTTATTGGCTCCGCCACTCGCGTTCTCGCAGTTCACGTACCCAACCCGAGCTATCGGTGAGCTCCTCGCGATCCTTCCAGATTCCGATGAACGCCTCGGAAGCCAACGGCTCCGACGCACGGCCGCGCCAGTCGCGCCGAGGCCGCAGATTGGCTGTAAGTTCAACAATAAAGTCCGCTACCTGACGCTGGGCGGCCGGCGGGAGTACCTCGAGGTCTCTCCAAAGCCGACCTTTCTGAATCACTGCGACCCTCCTGAAAGCGTGAATCGGGAACCAAATATAATCAGCGGCCGTGGCAAATGTTGCGTTCTAACGACCAGGGTTGCCCTGCTCCACCATCAATAGATCGCGCGGTACTGCTGGCCAAACCTCGAGGACCGGTGCCCTTTCAACTTGCGGTTCAACGTTGAACTCACACTCATAAGCTGCGCGAATAGCTGCCTTAATCACCTTCTATCCACCTAGACGCAGCGGCACCGGTATCTTCGGGCTTTGTATTGAAGGCGATGAACGTGCTCGGAGCCGATTTGTGCACAGTGTTTATGAGGATCTCAAAAAGCAGCAAGCTCTTCGGGGGAATACGAATTCCACCCCCTATTACAACGCAATCATAGGTCGCTGCCTCAAGATTACGCTTGAGGGCAATCATCGCGGACTCGTCGGGGTGGACTAAGCATAGATCGGCCTGCCACCCGCGCTCCGACATTTGCTTCATCCCCGTCGCGATCCCGGCGCGAATCTTCTCAGCATCGAGTCCAGGTGGCAGCGCGGGATCCGAGAAATCGACCGTTTCCGGCTCTTGGCCGACAAACAACACGCGTTTCATAATAATCAAACTCTCCATAAGCCATACGGCTTCGATTACACGCCTATCACGTCCCGTCTAGCGCCATTTATCTGCTCGCTCTTCGCTGCCCGTGCCGCCTAACTATTGTATAAGTGGACGGATGTCCAGATAACGTCCCAGGCAAAAAACGGATATGCACATATGCTGGAACGACTTCCATCCAGACTACCGAGATTGATATCCGGACTCCGCCTCCTGCCGGATAAAGCCCTTCGGACCACAACGCAACGACTCAGCAACCGCGGTAAACACTGGATGGTTCCAGCAAAGTCTGCCATCGAATGTGCCCGTTATCCGTACCACTTCGCCGCATAACAATCTTGTGCGGGATGTTATCTGGATACACATCAACTCCAGAGCCGAGCCTCGCTCCCAAACTAATCGATCCTCTCCGAGGACGGCAAGGATCGTGTCGTCACCCAGGTTGCTCAACCAGGCGCGTCACGCGGCGCGCCTTGCAAAGGCTTTCTCGGCCCAGTGGCGGGCATCTCCACTTGCAATCTGAGATGAAGCAATCAGGATGCTTCCTCGATCTCCTGCTCCCATGACTGCCAATCTCCTTCTATTCCAAGATCCATTCGCAGGAGCCTATCAATCGCCTCTTTGTGACCCGCTCTTGGTTCTAAGTAGCGCTCCCGCACCGCGGTCTGAATTAATTCCGAAATCGAAATTTGATTCTGACCGGCGACTCTCGCTAGTTCTCGGTATTCATCTAATGAGACCGTGATTCGAATTCGTCTGCTGTTCGACATACGGGCTCTCCATGTACAGGTCCATTCACAATATAAGGGAAGCGATTGAGGACGAAACGGTTCTGATCGGCTGATCAACCGCACAATAGCTAATAACACTCCGCGCCCTCCGCGCCCTCCGCGGTAAAAACTTCTCCGGATCCGCTGATAGCTGATAGCTGATAGCTGATAGCTCCCTCCCCCACCTTGATATTCGGTTTATCTTCGGTTACCCTCCAGGGCCCGGTATTTCTTTTAACTCTGGACCCACGCTCCACCTTTGTCAGCACAGGTTCACGCACTCAGGGAGATGTTGGAGCAGCGCTTTCCGGGCGCTGTACCGGCGGCGCAGCGCGCGGTTCCGGTGGCGCGCACGGGCCTGGGAGCCCTTGACGGTGCGCTCCCTGGCGGGGGTCTACCGCGCGGGAAGGTGTCGACGTGGGCGCCGGGAGGCGGGGCCACGGCGATCCTGCGTGCGGCGTGCGCATCGATGGTGGGTAGCGGCGAGCGGGCGGTGTGGGTGGATGGGCGGCGGGGGGTGGTTGGCGAGAGCTGGCCGTCCGGCCCGTTGCTCCTCCATGCGCCGAACCCGAAGGCGGGACTGGGATGCACGGAAGAGCTGGCGCGCTCGGGTGGCTTCGCCCTGCTGGTGCTCTCCGGGATCCGTGCCGACGAGACGGAACGGGTGCGGCTATCGCGCGCTGCGAGCGAGGGAGGCAGCGCGCTGGTGCTGCTGAGTGGAGACGGCTTCATGGCGGGACTCCGCCTGGCCTCCAGGATCTCGGTTGATGACTACTGCTGGCGACCGGATCCTTTCGGCTCCCCCGCCGAGGTCGATCACCTCGAGATCAGCGTCCGCGCGAAGGCACTGGGCTGGAATCGGGAGGCACAACTTACCATACCCATGAGAGGTCATGACATTCGTCTGTCTCTGGAGCCCGGAATGGGCGACCGGCGCGGCACCACTCGCTGAGATGGCGACGGCGCTGCTGGAGGACGCCCCACGCGTGAAGGTGGAGGCGCGGGGGGTGGTGTGGGCGGATGGCAGGGGTCTTCCGGTCGCCCATCTCGCGCGAACGCTGCTCGGCAGGTTGCCGGGAGATGCTCGCGCTGGCGTCGCCGGGATCGCCATAGCGGCGGAGATGGCGGCGCGCGCCGGGGAGGCGCCCGTGACGGTGGTGGAGCCGGGCCGTGAGCGGGGATTCATGGACCCGCTCCCGGTGGAGCATCTGGAGCCGGATCAGCACCTCCTCTCACTCCTGGGTGGCGTGGGGATACGGAGCTGCGGCCAGCTTGCGGCACTGGAGCGGGAGGCTGCCGAGGTGCGGTTCGGGGCGGCGGGCGCCGCGCTCTGGCGGCTGTCGCGCGCGGATGATCCGCGTCTCCTCTTCGACCGCATCTCGCTGGAGAGCCCGAACGCTTCGCTGGAGTTTGTCGATTACACGGTGAGCAACGCCGCGCACCTGGTCTTCACCGCGCACGCCCTGCTGGGGAATGTCAGCACAGCCCTCCGCGCGAGGGGCGAGCGCGCGCGGCACATGACGCTCGCGCTGAAGCTCGCCAGTGGTGGAGAAATGAAGCAGGTGATCCGGCTGGCGCGGCCGACCTCGGAGCGGGCGCCGTGGCTGCGGCGGATTCAGGACACGCTCGAACGCCTCCGTCTGCCCGGTCCGGTAATCGGTGTCTCTCTGCGCGTGGACGACGCGGAGGCCGCATCCGCGACGCAGGGCGATATCTTCGATCGCGGGTTCGCCACCGCCAGCGCGGTGACGGAGGCAGTGGCGCGGCTCATCGACGAGCACGGCCCGGTTTTCGTTGAGCCGGAGCTATCCGCGCACCCGCTGGCAGAACGGCGCACGCGGTGGGTTGCCCGCGATATCGATGAGGTCACGGCCTCTGCATCCGCTTCCGCGGGTGAGTACGCGGCGCCGTGCCTCGCGCTCCACCTCCTCGCCGAGCCCCGGCCCGTCGAGGTCCAGGTCAGACCCCGCCGCGATCATCATCTACCCGTCCGGTACCATGACGGGCGCAGCTGGCAGAAGCTGGTAAACGCCGCGGGCCCCGACCGCATCTCCGGCGGGCAGTGGGAGGATGAGCCGTACGCGCGCGAGTACTTTCGCTGCGCGACCGAGGCCGGCGCGATGATCTGGATTTTCAGGGATGAGATCGGAGGAAGGTGGTATGCGCAGGGATACTGGGATTGATCCCTTGCCCTTGCCTTTGCCCTTGCCCTCGCCCTGTTTTTCCTTGGTCGACCAACAGAAAGGGCAAGGGCAAGGGCGAGGGCAAGGGCAAGGGCGAGGGCGAGGAAACTACACCGAGCTCCACGCCCGCAGCGCGTTCTCGTTCGGGGACGGGACCTCTACTCCGGAGGACCTCGTGCAGCGCGCGGCGGAGTTCGGTCATCCCGCGATGGCACTCACCGACGCTGGTGAGCTCGGCGGCATAATCCGTTTTGCGCTCGAGGCGAAGAAGCAGGGGATAAGGCCCATAGCGGGCGCGGAGCTGAGAGTCGGTGGGCGGCCGGCGGTCTTCCTTGCGCGCGACCAACAAGGCTACCGCAATCTCGCGGCGCTGGTCACGCAGTCGCGCCTGGAGAGCCGGCGCGGGCAGCCGGGTCTGACCTTCGCGCAGCTGGCGGAGCGCGGCGCGGGCCTGCACGCGCTGACCGGCGCCGCGAGTGGGCCGCTGGCAGCGCTGATCCAGCAGAATCGTCCGGAAGAGGCCGCGCGCACCCTCGCCCGCTGGCGCGAGGTGTTCAGCGACCATCTCGCCATCGAGGTCCAGCTCCACCACATCTCTGGCGCGGAGAGCGCGCTGGCCGCCGAGCTGATCCAGCTGGCTGAGCGCTCGGCCGTCGCCTGGGTGGTGACGAACGAGCCGCGCTACCTGGACGATGACGGCAGGCTCGTCCACGATCTCCAGACGGCACTGCGCGCGGGTGTGGACATCGACACCGCGGCAAGGCGCGGACTCCTGCTCCCCAACGGCGAGTGGCGGCTCAAGTCGGCGGCAGAGATGCGGAAGTTGTGGGAGGGCCGGGAGGCGGGGATCGAAGAGACGCAGCGGATAGCCGGTGAATGCGACTTTTCGCTCGGCTGGCTGCGTCCTCCGCTCCCCCGCCTCACCCCGCTGGGCGATGAGAATGAGGTGCTGCGCCAGGAGACCTACGACGGCGCTCTCCGTCGATGGGGTAGCATAAGCGAACGCCAGCGCCAGCAGCTGGATCACGAGCTGCACGTCATCGCCCAGCTCGGCTTCGCTGGCTTTTTCCTCATCATGAACAAGGTGGTGCGGTTCGCGCGCTCGCAGGGGATCCTCTGTCAGGGCCGGGGCAGCGCCGCGAACTCGGCTGTCGCCTTCTGCCTGGAGATAACCGCCGTCGACCCCGTCAAGCACAACCTCCTCTTCGAGCGCTTCCTCTCGGAGGCGCGCGCGGATGGGATGACCGAGGCGCCGGACATCGATGTGGACTTCGAGGCGCACCGCCGCGAAGAGGTGCTGAACCACGTCTACGAGACGTACGGGCGCGGGAAATCGGCCATCACCGGCGTCACCCAGACCTACCACGCGCCCACGGCCGTGCAGGATGTTATGCGCGCGCTCGGCTATCCCGCCGAGCAGACCTTCTCCATCTCCAAGCGCATCCACAAGTACGAGCCCGCGGAGGGCGCCGAGATGATCGAGAAGGAGTACGGCGAAAAGTTCGGACTGGAGATGGGGAGCGCCCGGGTCCGCGCGCTCCTCACCGCTGTGCGTGCGCTGGACGGCATCCCCCGCATGCGCTCCACGCACCCTGGCGGGTTCGTGCTCTCCTCCGCCCCGCTCGGCGAGTACATGCCGATCGAGGAGACGGCGATGGGAAGGACGATTCTACAGTTTGATAAGGACGACCTGGACGCAGCGGGTGTGCCTAAGTTCGACTTCCTCGGACTCGGCGGCCTCTCGGCCACCAGGCTGGCGTTCGATACCATCGAGAAAAGGACGGGGCAGCGGCTCGACCTCTATAATCTGCCGCAGGACGATGAGAAGACTTTCGAGATGATATCGCGCGGCGATACTGTGGGGACCTTCCAGATAGAGAGCCGCGCGCAGATATCTTCCATCCTCCAGACCCGTCCCGAGCGGCTCTACGATCTGGTGGTCCAGGTCGCGCTCATCCGGCCAGGGCCGATTCAGGGGCAGTTCGTGCGCCCGTACACGCGCCGCCGCCGCGGGCTCGAAGAGCCGACCTTCGCGGACGAGCGGCTCAGGCCGATCCTGGAGCGGACGTACGGCATCCCCATCTTCCAGGAGCAGGCGATGTCCATCTCCATGGCACTGGGCGGTTTCTCCGCCGCACAGGCCGACGAGCTGCGCCGGGCGATGGGCCACAAGCGCAAGCTCCCGCGGCTGCAGGCGGCGTTCGATCGTCTGCGCGACGGTCTCGTCGCCAATGGCCTCGACGTTCCCACCGCCGATGGCGTGATCCAGGCCATGCAGGGCTTCGCCAACTACGGCTTCCCCGAATCGCACGCCTGGAGCTTCGCGCTAATAGCCTACGCGACCTCGTATCTCAAGGCGCACTATCCCGCAGATTTCTTCCTGGGCCTCCTCAACGCCTGGCCGATGGGCTTCTACTCCCCCGCCACCCTCGTCCACGACGCACGCCGCCACGGCGTCGAGGTCCGCCCACCGTGCATGCGGGATGGGGAGTGGGAATGCACGCTAGAAACTAGTGCGGAAGTGCGGGAGTGCGGGAGTGCGGGGGATGCCCACACCGAGGCTCGGGATTCCGATTTCTGCGGGAGCTCCGGCGCGGGCGTAGCAGGCGACTGCT
>DASSKB010000088.1:0-13056 GCA_035690925.1 Longimicrobiaceae bacterium | reverse complement strand
AAGAGTGGCAGCGTAAGCGCGCGACTGAGTAGCCCAAAAAAGCCGACTCTCCAAGCGACCTCGGAGAGCTGAAGGGGCCACACGGTCAGAATCACCTCTAACAGCGGTAGGACCCAGAGCAGGAGAACCACGCCGTATACGGCTGAAGTGAGCGCCCTACCGGGAGTTTTTACCATGTGATGACCGGTTGGCGTCGGGGTGAGTGGAGGTCACCAGCAGCTATCCCCCGCGCCGGATAAGATCCAGCCGGTGGACGGCCGCAGGCGCGGAATGGCCGCGCGAAAAGTGCGGGTGCAGGGCGGGGGAGGCGCAAGCGGCATTCCGGTGGGAAGTGGTATAAATAGCCGATTTATTGGCCGTAAACGCCGGACTTGTGCACCAGGTGTTGGCTGAGGTCAACACAAGACCTGTGGCGCTATTCCGATCCGCGGCGAAGATTCCGGCATGAGTCGACATGGTAGCATTGTCGATCTCAGCCGCACCCGTTCGACACTGTCATACGAAGATCGTCCGCCACCAACAGGAGAATCAGTCATGGCCAAGCTAATCATGTGGAACCTGATCACCCTCGACGGCATGTTCGAGGGTTCGGAGCCGTGGGACCTCAGCTTTCATGAGTACGCCTGGAACGATGAACTCGAGAAGTTCTCTAACGAGCAGGCGCGCGAAGTGGGAGGCGTGATCTTCGGCCGCCGCACGTACGAGGGCATGGCGGCGCACTGGACCACCGCAAAGGGCGAGACCGCCGATTTCATGAACACTGTGCCTAAGTACGTCTTCTCGCGCACGCTCGAGCGCGCCGACTGGGCCAACAGCACGTTGATCAGCGAGGATGCCGGTGAGGCCGTCGCGCGACTTAAAGAGCAGGCGGGGAAGGATCTGTTCGTCTTCGGCAGCGCCGAGCTTTCCGCATCGTTGATTCGCCACGGGCTGTTCGACGAGTACCGCATCGGGCTAGTGCCGGTGACGCTCGGCGAGGGCAATCCGCTGTTCAAGCCTGATTCTGAGCAGGTGAAGCTGGAACTACAGCAGTCGCGGCCGCTCGGGGAGCGATGCCTCCTGCTGCGGTACAAGCCGTCAACCGTCGCGGCGGCCGCGGGGAAGTCTTAGTCGTGAGTTCAGGCGAGCCATTGCCGAATTCTGATCGTGCGGTCGTGGCACAGGGCAAGCTGGTGGAGTATCCGCTGTCCGAAGTGCACCCGGACGGTCGCTAATGTGCCCGAGCTCGTGACAGCTTATCCCATTAGGCGGAGGTCGTAGACATGATTAAGGAGCTGAATCGCGTCGTACTAACCACACCCGTAGCAGCGCTCGGTCTTGAAGCGGGTGACATCGGTACCGTGGTTCTCGTCCATGAAGGTGGCGCTGGCTACGAGGTGGAGTTCGTGAAGCTCGATGGCGATACCTACGCCGTCACGACTCTAAGCAATGAAGATGTGCGTCCGATCGACCGCAATGAGATCGCGCACGCACGCGTTCTAGCTGCCTGAGCACTGCTTGAATGTTCCAGCGGAGAGAATCGAACGTATGCGCGCCACCTACGCTCGGGATGTTGCCATCCTCCCGACAGACGAGGTCGGCGCCATTATGACGGCGGGCGGATTCGAGACGCCAACGCAGTTCTTTCAGGCGAGTCTCATCCATGCCTGGTATGCGACCGCACGAGAGGCGACCGTTGCCTGAAGATCCGTCAAACGGCTACGAAGCCGTCGCCGAAGAGTTCATGGCCGTCCGGTCGAAAACTTCCGGGCTCGCGGTCGTTCAGAAGTGGGCGGCGTCGCTCCCTCCCGCCAGCTCGGTCGTCGATGTCGGGGCGGGGTATGGCGAGCCACTGACCTCGGTGTTGGTCGACGAGGGGCTCGCTGTGTCCGCGATCGATGCCGCTCCGACCATGGTGGCCGAGTTTCGGCGCCGCTTTCCCGGATTAGAGGTCGCTTGCGAGCCTGCTGAAAGGAGCCGGTTCTTCAACCGGAAATTCGACGCGGTGATGGCCATCGGTCTGATCTTCTTAATGCCTGAAGACAAACAACGTGAGCTCATCCGCCGAATATCCGGCGCGCTCAAAAACGGGGGAAGGTTGCTGTTCTCGGCACCCTGGCAGGTTGGCACTTGGAAGGACGTCCTGACCGGGAAGGCTTCCTGGTCACTGGGCACCGAGGAGTACGGGCGGGTCCTCGCTCATTCCGGGTTCCGTCTCATCGACGAACACGATGAACCTGCCCATCAGGGCGGGACGCATTATTACGAGGCGCAGAAGGGCTCAGTCTGATTTCTGGGATTCCTCAGAAAACAGGGTGTCGATGGGCGTCATCGGTCAATCACCCCGATTTCTGGCTTTGGCCATCCGGGAATGATAGAGCCGATTGAGTGCGGTCTCGTCCAGGTCGGGATTCGCATTCCGGAGCCCCGCCCGCAACAGGTTGCGGGAAAACTCAGACAGCTCGAACGTCTTTTGCAGTCGCCGCTCAGGCCCCATCTCGCGCAGGACGCGTATGTAGATCCGGTGATTCGGCCTCGGTTTCACGAATAGATTGTTGACTTCATCCGGAATAATCGGTAGGCGAAAGTATGGCGCTTCGGTCGGATCCGTCGGGATTTCGATCGACATAGATGCCAGGATGGTCAAGGTTTCGTCGCGCGTATCGGGAGCGCAGCCGCTACAATTATCTTGTGTGTTCGTTGGCGATCGCCTCGCGAGCCATCTCGCCGAGTTCGTTTGCGTCCATAGCAAAGACCTGGTCGAGGCCGCGGCCGAACGCTGCGGTCTGCATCTGGTCGAAGAGCGAGTCGAACTCACTTTCAAGTTCTTCGAGGTCGACGGGCTCAGGATCGGGACGTGCCTCTCGCAAGCGTGATTGATCGTTTGGGCACATTGGACCTCACTCCTCCTCCCTGGTAAGCACCGGCGCCCCGCTGATCCGCCCGGTGTACCCATTCAGATCTCCACCGACCACGAACCCGCGCTCCGTAATTTCGTATTCGCGATACGCCTTGCTGTGCTGGCTCCCCCGCATCTTCACCACGGCGGCCACCTTCTTCAGCTCCCGGTCGACCTCGACATATCGAAGTGAAATGAGGTCATCCGCCAGGAAGGAGATCACGTTGGGAGTGAAGCGCAGCTCGTCGTCTCCCTGGGTCACCTCCATGGTGGTGAGCACGGTGATCCCGACGCCCGTTAACGCGCCCACCAGCCGGTAGAGCGATTCGCGGAAGTCCGCCCTGAAGGTGGGGGCGAGGGCAAGCTCGAAGCCCGACATGGAGTCGATGACCACGCGCTTGGCGCCGACCCGCTTCGCGGCTTCCCGGATCTCGTACAGGGTCTCGTCCGGCGAGAGGTCGAGTGGCCGCAGGTAGAGGGCCTCCAGCGTTCCGGCCTCGATCATCTCCTGCAAATCGAATCCGAATCCATCCGCGCGGTAGAGGTACTCCTTGGGATGTTCCTCGAAGACGACGAGCACGCCCGGCTCGCCCTGCTTTCCCCCTTCGGCGATGAACTGTGTGGCGAGCACGGATTTACCGGAGCCGGATGGCCCGGCGACGAGCACTGAATCGCCGGTGGGGATCCCGCCTTCCATCATCTTGTCCAGACCCGGGACGCCGGTGGACGCCCGGCCGGTCGGCGTCTCCCGGTCGCGCTCGTCCACCGCGAGGGAGAGTCGCGGGAAGACCTGTAGCCCCCCATCCGTGATGCGGTAGGTATGGAGTCCCGGCATCGGCGCCTGTCCGCGGATCTTGACTATCTGGATCTTGCGCACGACTGAGTTGTTGTCGGCCGCCTGATCGAGCCAGACGACCGTATCGGCGATGGTGAAGACCGGGTTCCCCGTCTTTTCCTCCTCTTCGTACTCGCCCACCAGAAACGAGGTCACCTGCCAGGTCGTGAGATGCATCGCGAGGCGCTGGAGCGCACCCTGAAGCATGGCGGCTACAGAGGACCCCGCCCTCGTGGAGTCGGCGAGCGAGCGAAAGGAGTCGACGACCACGATACCGGCCCCGCTCTTTTCCACTTCTTCGATGATCCGCTCCAGAGCCCCTTCCAACCCGCGCTCGATAACATCGTCGCTCAGGTTGATGAAGCGGATGCTGTCGTCCACCTTTTCGGGGTCGAAAAAGGTGTACTGCTGCTGGTGCCTCAGCATTTTCGCCGCTGGCTCACCGAGGATCGTGAAAAAGAGGGCGGTGCGCTCGGACGTTGCGTTCTCGAAGACGAACTGCTGCGCCATCGTGGTCTTCCCCGTGCCGGGAGCGCCGGCGATGAGGTTGAACGAGCCTTCCGGGACTCCGCCGCCCAGGATGAGGTCGAGCCCGGGCACGCCACTGGGCAGCTTCTTGATAACCACTTTTTTCCCGTAACTCATTTTATTTTTCCTGACTTGTTTTCGATCTCACGGAGTTTGGTCGCTTCGGGCCAGATCTTGCGGATAGGCTTCATCCCCAGCTCCTCGCCGAGAAGCATGACGAGCAGATCCAGCATTTGCGTGAGTAGGGTGACGGCGGCAGTCGCCGCCTCTTCGGTGCTCGCGAACGACTCCGCCAGACCGGTGAAGCACGCGTCCGATTCTCCGCTGACGGTTACCCCCGCCAACAGGGGCTGCTCCCGCTGTGCCAGGTGAAGGGCGCGCTTCAGCAACGCGGAGACACCGCCGGAGCCGAGCAGGTCGACCAGGTGGTCCCGCAACCGCCGACACGCCGTATCGACCGCAGCAGCCGAGGCGGCGGGATCGGGCGACTCGCCCGCTTCATGCTCGACGATCCAGCGTGCCAGTTGAAAGAGATTATGGGATGGATCGACCATGCTGGGTCATCACGGGTTCCGAATTGATTTCGACGTTCGCAAATTGCGCTTCCGATGACAGGTATGCAATTCCGAGTGTCACAAAGAAAGATGAAACACTCCGTGCCATTATCAGAGGTCGAATCGGTGCCGCGTTTTCTCGCGGATGCGAGCCAGTGCCTGGCCGCCTCCCTCGATTACGAGAATACGCTGGTGACGGTAGCTGGAATGGCGCTCCCGTACCTCGGGTCCTGGTGCATCGTCGACGTGGTCGAGGAGGAGGGATCCATGCGCCGCCTCGGCATCATTCACCCTGACCCGCACAAGGAGGACCGCGCCCGACGGCTGACGGAGGGATGGCCGCCCGGTCGGGACGATCCGATCGGGTTGCCCCGGGTGATCCGATCGCGTGCGACGGAGTTGATTCCAACCGTATCCGACGATATGCTCGTCGACTTCGCGATCAGCGATGAGAATCTACAAGACCTGCGCGCTCTCGGCATCGGTTCGGTCGTTGTTGTGCCGCTCATCGCCCGCGACAATGTCCTCGGCGCCATCACCTTCGTGAGTGCGGACGTAGGCCACCAGTACACGGAAGGTGACGTCGAGCTGGCGGAGGACCTCGCGGCCCGCTGTTCGATCGCCCTTGATAATGCGCGCCTTTTCCGTGATCTGGAAGCGACCCGAAAGGGTGCAGCGCAGCTGAATGAACAGCTGGTGATGTCGAGCTTGCGCCAGCAGGAGCTCGCGGAGGATGCGAGCGACGCGAACCGTGCCAAGTCGCGGTTCCTGGCGACCATGAGCCACGAAATCCGCACCCCGATCAACGCCATCATCGGGTACACCGACCTCCTGGATGCGGAGATTGCGGGACCTATGACCGCCGGGCAAAAGGAATATCTCGCGCGGGTGAAGGCCAGCAGTGACCACCTGATCAGGCTGATCGACGACATCCTGGATCATGCGAAGGTGGTGTCGGGACGCATGATCCTACAGCAGGAGACCCTCTCCGCGCAGGCGAGTATCTCGGCCGCTGTCGCCCTGATCGAGCCTCAGGCCAGATCGGCCGGAATAGCCATCAAGTACGAATGTCCTGATGCCAGCGGCATCTATGTAGGCGATGAAGATCGGGTACGTCAGATTCTGGTGATAGTGTTGAGCAACGCGCTCAAGTTCACCGACGGCGGCGGGAGCATCACCCTTGACTGCGGTACGACCCGAACGCCGGACGCGGAGGCGAAGCTCGTGGGGGAGGGCCCGTGGACCTTCATTCGGGTGGCGGACACGGGTATCGGCATCTCCCAGGCTCAGGCCGAATCGGTCTTTCAGCCGTTCGTGCAGGCCGATACCGGGAACACCCGGAAACGGGGTGGCGCCGGACTGGGCCTCTCCATCGGGCTGGAACTCGCCCACCGGATGGGTGGGGATATGACTCTATCGAGCGTCAGTGGTGAGGGGTCGTGCTTCACCCTGTGGTTACCGGGGGCGGCGGGGTGACCATACCGGTACACCCCATGCATCTCCCGCCGAATTCCCGATAGCAGCCCACCCTGAGAAGCCCTCCCATGCGATCCCGCGCCAGCTACAACGGTCACCCGATCCACCCCGCGCTCATCCCGTTCCCATTCGCGTTCCTCATCGGCGCGTTCTTCTTCGAGCTCTTCGGAAAGCACCTGGACAAACCCGAATGGTGGACGACCGGCTCGTATCTGATGATCGCCGGCATCGTCATGGCGCTCGTCGCGGCCGTGCCGGGCATCATCGACTACTACCAGACCGTTCCGCCGCACAGCTCCGGGAAAAAGCGCGCGACCAAGCACGGCATTGTGAATCTCTCGGCCGTCGTCCTCTTCGCCATCGCCTGGTGGATCGGCGGCGACGCGTCGGTGGCGCCCGATTGGGGCACGCTCCTGCTCCAGGCCATCGCCATCGTGCTGCTCACCATGGGCGGCTGGATGGGTGGGGTGCTGGTGAACCGCAATCAGATCGGCGTCGACCACCGCTACGCGGGGGCGGGGAAGTGGAAGGAAGCGAAGTTCGACCCATCGCCCGGCACGCCGATCACCGTCGCACGCGCCGACGAGCTCGAGGTGGATCAGATGAAGTTGCTCCACATTGGCGATGACCGCATAGTCCTGGCGCGCACGGAAGATGGATACGTCGCGTTCGACGACCACTGCCCGCACCGCGGCGGTTCTCTGGCTGGCGGGATGATGATCTGCGGCACCGTCCAGTGCCCCTGGCACGGCTCGCAGTTCGACGTGAGGTCAGGTGCCATGAAGGCGGGACCGGCGGAGCAGGGGATCGGGACGTATGAGGTCGCGGAGGGGGATGGGGAGGTCACCCTGATTTTGCCTGAGGGGGCGATAAGGTGAGCCGCGCATCACTGCTTATAACTATCCCCGCGCGGCCCGACATCGATGACCTGTATCTCCTCGGGAGTCTCGCGGTAAATCAATCGGTGTGTTCGCCCCAGCCGGATCGATCTGAGGTCATGGAGCGGGCCTCTCAACTTCTTCCCCCTCTCGGTTCCCTCCGCGAGCGAGCGCACGATGTTCATACAAGCGCTTCGAACGTGTTCGGGCAGTGCCTGCATCCCCTTCTGAGCAGTTTTCGTAAACTTTATTTGCCGCTGAAGAGGATCGGACATCTTTTGAGTTCAGAGCGGTTCCCCAAAAACATCCTCGAACGGTGCGGTCTCTCCGCGGGCGAGATCATCGAGTCCTTTGCGGATCCTGTTCATCCCTTTCGAATCTGACAGGATCTCCAGCGTCTCCAGGAGCGCCTCGTGCTCCTCGGCCGGAACCAGCATCGCCTCGGCCTTCCCGTGTTTCGTGATTACGTACTCGCTCAGATGATTGGAAACGTCTTCGACCAGTTCCGGTAATCGACTCCGTGCGTCGGTTATGCTGATGGTGACCATGGGTATTCTAATAGCTATGGGTAAGGACAACGGCGCTAAATAATTGTACATGATTGCGTACAGACTGTCAACTCAGAAGCTCCGTTGTGAACAAAGCCTTCACTACCAAGGTAAGTATCGTGACAAAACATCGGATCTACACAACGAGCTTCGCCAGCGTCTACCCCCACTACATAACCAAGGCGGAGAAAAAAGGACGCACGAAATCAGAGGTCGATGAGATCATCCGCTGGTTGACCGGCTACAGCAAGGGAGAGTTCGAAGCCCAGCTCGAAAAGAAGACCGACTTCGAGAGTTTCTTTGCAGAAGCGCCTCAGCTAAATCCTTCGCGCGCTTCCATCAAGGGTGTGATCTGCGGCGTCCGGATAGAAAACATCGAAGAGCCAACCATGCGGGAGATTCGCTACCTCGACAAATTGATTGACGAGCTGGCGAAGGGGAAGGCGATGGAGAAGATTCTGCGGTTCGGCACCTGACAACAGGCTCCGATCATGGCGGTGAAAGCTGTGATGATTCCGGGTTCGTTACTGCTCGTCACCGCGGGGCTCGCCGGAGACAGCAGCGCGGCCGAGTTCCTCTGGCGTCGCCTTGAAAGCCGCCTCTACGGCGGGGAATCTTCCAGGGGAACTCCCTTACCGGAGCGTATTTGACGCAGTCCTTCATCCGCCCGGTAGAATGCCCCAGGAATCGCGTCGAGGATTGTGACGATGGTTGCTGCCTCAGGTTCAACTTTGTCCAGAGCGGTACCCAGCAGTATGGTGGCGAGCATCGCAGGGTTCATCTGCATCTGTTCCGAGAGCGCCCGCAGCTTCATCGCGCGGTTCTCGTCGAGTACGATGTTGAACTGGGTTTCAGAATCTGCCACGAGCTCTCCTTTTACGCTTGTCGCACTTGGATGATCCGAGAAATATCAGGCTTCCCCCTCCACATACCGCCCGAAGTTATCCAGGATAGACTGCCATCCCGCACGCTGAAGCTCGGGCGAGTTCTCGGTCTCAGCATCGAACGTCTCCCTCACCAGCACCCCATCACCCTGCTCGACGAACTCTATCTGGACCTCACGGCCGTCGCCCATCCGGTACTCGATGGCCTTCTGCGGCACCACGCGAGTGTACGTCCCCTCGAAATCGAACCCCGCGCTGCCATCCTTCGCTTCCATGCGGGACGTGAACTTCCCACCTTCGCGCAGGTCGACGGTGCTCTTTGTGGTATGCCAGTCGTCCTGAGCGCTGTTCCATACCTGAATATCCTCCGGATTGTTCCAGGCTTCCCAGACCTTGCTCATGTTCGCATTGACGAGCGTTTCGATGGTGATCTTCATGGTTGTCTCCTATGGGAGTGCAGTAGTGGCCAGCTGCTTCGGCCGGATCGGCCGCACCCGCCAGCGGCCGTACGCTACGAACGCGCTGATGATGAGCAGCGCGAATGTGATAACGGCGGAGCTCCATTCCGCACGCACGATGTGCCAGATGGTCGCGCTGACCATCACGAAAGCAAAGCACGCCGCACTGACCTCGGTGAGCCACGGCATTATTCGCGTCGCTGCCGGAAGCAGGATTCCGATAGCGCCCATGATCTCCGCGATCCCGAGGGTATAGCGGAAAACCACGCCCATCTCCTCGTTGATGATCGGGAGCAGCTCGGGCGGCGGCGAAACCAGCAGCCAGCCATGCGCGGCGAATACGCCCGCAAGAACTACCTGAAGGATCCAGAGCAAGATGTTCATTCGTCCCTCTCCCGTGTGTGGTGTACGTTCCCTCGAACTCCACAGCGTTTTTTAAACCGCAGAGGCGCTGAGGACGCGGAGGAGATTCTCTACTCAGCAACAATCAGTTCAGGACTGGCTCCTAGGAACCCGGGTCTTCCCTCCGCGTCCTCAGCGCCTCTGCGGTAAACTTGTCGAACGACGCGAGCCGGTTTCGACAACGGCTATTCGCGCCTCACGCGGCAACGGCCAGCACACCGTCCAGCTGACCGAGTGCCGACCTCATTCCCTCGACCATTCCCATCTCCACCAGCTGTTCCATCGATTCCAGGCTCGGGAACTTAGTTACAGCGGTAAAACGGGAACCTGTGGAGGTCGATTCGAACGTCATCACCATTCGCATCGTCGGCATCTCGTCGTTCGGCCGCCCATCTTCGTGGGAGAAGCCATCCTCGACCTCGATCCTGCGCCCGGTATCCACCGCCACGAAGCGCCACCAGCCGTGCGCCTCGGTTCCGTCCGGCCCTGTCATGTAATACTGAGAACTGCCGCCCGGCGCCATGTCGTGGCGCGTGAAGGTGGCGGGCCAGCCCTCCGGTCCCCAGAACCTCTCCAGCTGGCGCGGGTCGGCCCACGCCTCCCAAAGGCGCTCGACCGGCACGGGGTAGTCGCCGATGACGGTGAGTGAGAGGGATTCGGTGTCTGAGTCGACTGTCGTGATGGGCATGAGCTTACTCCGGGTTGGTGGGTTCGGTGAACAGCGCGTCGATCTGGTTGAAACGGTCCCTCCACAGCCCCTCGAGTTGCGTAAGCAGTTCGCGCGCCCGAGCTATGCGCTTCGGGTTGGCGCGCACGATGCGCTCGCGACCGCGCGCGTGTTTGGTCACGAGCCCGGCTCCATCCAGCACGGTGACATGCTTCTGAACCGCCGTGAGAGACATGTCATAACGGGTCGCCAGGGTGGAAATGGACATCGGCTTCCCCGCGAGGAGGCGCGCGACGATGTCGCGCCTTGTCGCATCGGCGAGAGCGCGGAAGAGGCGGTCGAGTTCCGCATCGCTGAGGTCGGGATACATAACCATGTGGTTGTATATAATGACGTCCGTGGGAGAACGCAAGGATTACGACCACAGTCATGCCCGCGGAAGCATGTCCCCGACCCCGATCGGGGGCGGGCATCCAGTGTCGGTTGGGGGAGCGACGCTGGATCCCCGCCTGCGCGGGGATGACGGGCTATTTGATTAGGGGGCGTCTATTAATCCCACACGTATTCCGCCAGATGCTTCGCCGTGAGCGTCGACCTCGCCGCCACGAGGTCGGCGGGTGCGCCTTCGAAGACTATCTGCCCCCCATCGTGCCCCGCACCGGGGCCGAGATCGATAATCCAGTCGGCGTGCGCCATCACCGCCTGGTGGTGCTCTATGACGATGACGGACTTGCCGGAATCGACGAGCCTGTCCAGCAGCCCGAGCAGCTGCTCGATGTCGGCGAGGTGCAGCCCGGTGGTCGGCTCGTCCAGGACGTAGATGCCGCCCTTGCCGCCCATCTGCGTCGCGAGCTTGAGCCGCTGGCGCTCGCCGCCCGAGAGCGTGGTGAGCGGCTGGCCGAGGCTTAAATACCCGAGCCCCACATCAGCCAATCGCACGAGAATCTTGTGCGCCGCCGGGAGCTTCGCATCGCCCTCGGCGAAGAACTCTTCGGCCTCGTTGACCGGCATCTCCAGCACCTCTGCGATATTGCGGCCGCCGAAGGTGTACTCGAGCACCGAAGCCTGGTATCGCTTGCCGCCGCATTCCTCGCAGGTGGTGGCGACGCCGGCCATCATCGCCAGATCCGTGTAGATGACGCCAGCGCCGTTACAGTTTGGGCAGGCGCCAGCCGAGTTGGCGCTGAACAGGCCCGGCTTCACGCCGTTGGCCTTCGCGAACGCTTTGCGGATGGGGTCGAGCAGGCCGGTGTAGGTGGCCGGTGAGCTCCGCCTGGAGCCGCGGATCGCGCTCTGGTCGATAGATACCACACCCGCGCCCGCCGGAATTGACCCGTGTATGAGTGAGCTTTTGCCGGAGCCGGCCACGCCGGTTACGACGCAGAGCACGCCGAGGGGAATATCGACATCGACCTTCTTCAGGTTATTCGTTGTCGCGCCGCGGATCTCCAGCTTGTCTTTACGCTTCCGCACTTTCTCTTTGAGCGTGGCCCGATCGTCGAGTCGGTCGCCGGTGAGCGTGCCGCTGGCGCGCAGCCCATCGACAGTGCCTTCGAACACGACCTCACCGCCGTCGGTGCCCGCGCCCGGCCCGAGGTCCACAACGTGGTCGGCGATACCTATCGCCTCCGGTTTGTGCTCCACCACCAGCACCGTGTTGCCCTTGTCGCGCAGCCGCAGCAGCAGCTCGTTCATCCGCTGGATATCGTGAGGGTGCAGCCCGACGGTTGGCTCGTCGAAGACGTAGGTCACGTCGGTGAGTGACGATCCCAGGTGCCGGATCATCTTGACGCGCTGCGCCTCGCCTCCCGAAAGGGTGCCGGTCGGCCGATCGAGCGAGAGATACCCTAGCCCGATATCCACAAACGAATCCAGCGTGTGCCGCAATGTCGTCAGCAGCGGCGCCACCGATGGCTCGTCCAGCCCGCTCACCCACTCGGCCAGCTCGTCGATCTGCATAGCGCAGCAGTCGGCGATGTTGATGCCCTCGATCTTCGACGAGCGCGCCTCCGCGCTCAGCCGCGTGCCATCGCACTCGGGACAGGTGGTGAAGGTAATCGCGCGCTCTACGAAGGTTCGGATATGCGGTTGGAGCGCGTCGACATCCTTGGACAGCATCGACTTCTGGATCTTGGGGATGAGACCCTCGTAGGTGAGGTTTATCCCGTCGACCTTGATTTTGGTGGGCTCCTTATAGAGCAGCGCGTGCGTCTCCTTCTTGTTGAACTTGCTGATCGGCTTGTCAGGATCGAAGAAGCCGCAGCCGCGGAAGATGCGGCCGTACCAGCCCTCCATGCTGTACCCAGGGATGGTGAGGGCGCCCTCGTTGAGCGACTTGCTCTCATCGTACAGCGCCGTCAGGTCGAAGTCGGTGACCTTGCCCATCCCCTCGCAGCGCGGACACATGCCGCCGAGGCGGTTGAAGGTCGCCTTCTCCGTCTTAGTTTTCCCAGCCCCACGCTCGACAGTTATAGCGCCGGTCGCCTTCACCGACGGCACGTTGAAGGAGTACGCGTTGGGCGAGCCGATGTGCGGGTCACCGAGCCGGCTGAAGAGGATGCGCAGCATCGCGTTGGCGTCGGTCGCGGTGCCCACCGTCGAGCGGGTGTTCGCTCCCATCCGCTCCTGGTCCACGATAATGGCCGTCGTGAGGCCTTCCAGCAGATCGACCTCGGGGCGGGCGAGGGTCGGCATGAAACCCTGCACGAACGCGCTGTAAGTCTCGTTGATCATCCGCTGCGACTCCGCGGCGATCGTCCCGAACACCAGCGAGCTCTTGCCCGAGCCGGAGACGCCGGTGAACACCGTCAGCCGCCGCTTGGGGATCTCGACACTGACGTCCTTGAGGTTGTTCTCGCGTGCGCCGTGCACGCGGATGACGTCGTGGCTGTCGGCGATCGGCTTGCGCACCATCGCCCTAGGGCACCTGCTGGATTCGCACCGTGTTC
>DASSKB010000087.1:0-14294 GCA_035690925.1 Longimicrobiaceae bacterium | reverse complement strand
ACGCTGGCCACCTTCCCGCTCATGCTCGGGCTCCCGCTCGGCGGGCTTATCTTCGACGTTGTCTTCTTCGTCGTACTGATTTCGGCAATCATACACGGTGTTACAATCCCGATCTTCGCCCGCAAGTTGGGCCTGGAGCTTCCTGCGGAGCCGGATGCGCCCGTAACACTAGAGATCACCTCGCTCAAGCATGTCAATGGCGATATCGTGGAGTACACTGTGGGTCCGACGTCACGGGCTGTGGGGCATAAAATCCGGGAGCTGGCGCTACCCGAGGGAGTAGTCGTCGCACTGATTACGCGCCAGCAGCAGTTCATCCCCCCGCATGGCAGCACCCGTGTGCTCGAGGGCGATCGCATTTTTGTCGTGCTGCGCCCCGAAACACGACCACTGGTGGACCGCATCTTCAGCCTGGAGCAGCTACCACGAGATGTGCTGCCGCTGGTTCTGGAATTTCCTCTCCGCGGCAGCGCCACGGTAGGCGAACTGAACGAGTTCTATGGGATCAAGCTGGACGCGCCCGAGAACTGTACGCTCGATGAGCTCCTGCGCCAGCGCCTGAGCGCCGATCAGATCAGTCCCGGCAGCAGGATAGTTTTTGGGGAGATCGCGCTGGCTGTGCGCGAAGTTGGAGACGGCGGTGAGATCGACCAGGTTGGCCTGGCGATTCTCGCGCAGAAGCCCAGCGCGTCCACTGCCGACTGACGGCGATTGCCTCAATCGGCGGAGCGCGCAGGTGCACTCAACCTCTGTGGCAGCGCGGAGACCTCGATAACTTCGGCACCGCCCGCAGCCCACCGTGCGAGCGTCTGCGCCTCAGGCTCCAGCCCGAGACCCGCCGTGCAGTCTGAGATTGCTACTACTCGGTAATCGCGGGCGCTCCGGGACGGATGCTGCGCCCCATCCACAAACTGGGTCACGCATACGTCTCGCGCGTGCCCTAACACATAGAACTCGAGTCGCGCGCCGCCGAGGGCGTCCTGTAGCCCCTCCAGGAATGGGTCGATAGCGCGATTCCCCTCGAAAACACTGAAGCGGTCCTTCTGGATGAACACCGGGCGACACTCCTCGACCGCCGCCCTGGCGACCTCGCGAGCGCGCTCGGCGGACGCGTCGCGGTCCAGCACTAGCGGATTTTCCGGACTGATCTCGGCGATCACCTCTGCACCGCGCCGCTCCTCGACATCGTCCGATCGTCCCATACAATGCGGAGGGTAGGTTCCGCCGGCCGGGTCGGGCGCTACGGCGTCGATCTCCTCGTCTTCGGGGCCGTGCCAGTCTCCGGTATACACCATCACCTCACACGCTTCCCGAAGCAGGCCAACGGCGCGAACGATGTTATCCTCTACCAGCTCGGCACCGCGATCGGAATTGTCGGAAAGATCCCGGACATAAAGGCGACCTCCGGGCGGGCCAGCTTTCGCGAAATCGTTCTGAACGTCCACAACCCAGCCGATGCGGGCAATTTTGCGGCGTGTGCCGCCCGCCACAACAGGCGCGGCCCGTTTCCAGTCGACTGCCACGAGCCGGGGGTTCTCCCTGAACCCGCGACCGACCTTGCTCTCCGGTCGACCCTCCAGGCGGACGATGTCCGCTGTGAAATCGAATCCGGTGAGGAGGTCCTCGCCCTCGTTGTGACCGAGCAGGCTACTACCAACTCCGTAAGAGGTCACGGGTACACCCTCGCGTTCGAAGTGAGCGATCTTCGCGGGCGTGAAGCCGCCACTCGCGACGATCCCAACGTAATCGAAACCTTCAGTGTCCAGCGCGGCGCGCAGCCGCAGGATCAGCGGCGGATTCACCCCCGTGAGCGATTCCCTCCCCCAGAGCTCGGGGTCCTCGATGAGCGACCTGTCGACGAGCATCTCGCTTGTATCCACCCTGACGGCTGAGAGCGCGCCACGCCCGAACTCCTTCTCCATTGCACGGGCAACGGCGAGCGAATCTGCTACCACGTCGTTGTTGTAATCCACGAGACTGACTACCAGTACTTCGGGCTCGCTCACCCGGATGTGCCGCGTGAAGGCGAGCGTTGCCTCGACCGTATCGCCCCCGAAAGCCGCGATGAGCGCATGCGGCATGGTGCCCACCCCTTCCGCCCCCCACCACGATCCGCCCGCGTCGCTCGACACGCTGCTCGCACCGCCGACGCGCGCGGCGTAGCCATCCGCGACCTGGACCCGCCAGTCATCGTGGCGCGCTGCCATGAATATGACCGGCTTGCCATTCGCCGCGCGGATCGCCAGGCGTACGTTGCTGGCCACCAGGGTCCGCCTGGCGAGTGCGCCAAGCAGCGGGCTCTCCAGGTGCGCAAAGGCGCGATAAGGACCGGTGATGTGCATCACAGGCTCCCACGGCTGGATCTCATCGCCATCCAAGAGCGTCTCTACCAGGATATCGGCGTGATCGTATTCCGGAAGAATACCTGTTTCGAGGAGGCGTACGGCCTCGAACAGGCCAGCCGCTACCCCCGCGTGCTTGGCAAAAACCTGCAGGGTGACAACCGGATCGCGACCCGCACCCGCCAGCGTGCCGGCCGCCCGCACGAAATACCTATCCGAAAGCCAACCCCCCGATATTCTCTCGTCGAACTGGAAGAGGTCCGCGGGGAAATCAGCCAACCTCGTATGCAATAGATCCGTGCGCGTATCCGATCCGGAACCGACCAATGCTGCCTCCGCGAGTGGGGTAGTTTGCTCTGGCCTGAAGTATAACATTCGGCCGCTGGACATGCCCATTCATAAGTTTGGCGCTGGCCGCAAAGATTGCCGGCTGGCCCCACGCTTGCTATCTGTAACGCATAGGAGAGTCCCACCACTCGATGGTTTTTGTCGCCTTCTCCCGCTCACCTCAGGAGCAATCGAAGTGAATTCACGGCCAGATGACGCGTCAGGGACACCGTCGCCGAGGAGCAATGATACCGCGGCGGGCCTGAGTGATGAGCTGTTGAGATCCGAAGCGCGTTTACGCGGGCTCATTGATTCGTCGCTGGACGCGATCATCACAGCTGACGCCCACAGCAACATCACCGGGTGGAACCACCATGCCGAGCGGATTTTCGGCTGGTCTGCGGAGGAGGTCATTGGCAAAAATCTCTCCGAAACCATCATCCCCCCGCAGTACAGAGAGGCACACGCCCGCGGAGTGGAGAGGTATCTGGCCAGCGGAGAGGGGCCGATCCTGAACCGCCGCATAGAGATCACCGGGCTGAACAAGAACGGCAAGGAGATACCGGTAGAGCTTACGGTTGCGCCGGCTCGCTGGGGTACCCAGGTGGTCCTCAGCGCATTCCTTCGCGATATCAGCGAACGCAAGGAGGCCGAGCGCCGGCAGGCGGCGGAGCATGCCGTTACGCGGGTCCTGGCTGAATCGCACTCGCTTTCCGAAGCGTTCCCTCGCGCGCTCCAGGCCATCGGCGATGCTTTCGGCTGGCAGGTCGGAGCTCTCTGGCTGGTAGACGCCTCAGCGTCGGTCCTGCGGTGCGCAGAAGTCTGGCGCGCGGACGCCACCACCGCCCAAGATTTCGAATGCAGCTCAAAGGAGACACCCCTCGAGCGCGGTGAGGGTTTGCCCGGCCGGGTCTGGGATATCAGGCGGGCCGTGTGGATCCGCGACGCGGTCGAAGATCCGAATTTCCCGCGCGCGGAAGTCGCGGCCAAGGAAAATCTCCATGCGGCAGTCGCGTTTCCAATATCCGCCGGCGACGTGATCCTGGGCGTCATCGAGTTCCTTCACCACGAGATAGCGCCGCCGGACGAGCCGCTCCTCGAAGCTATGTCCTCGATCGGGAGCGGCATCGGCCAGGCGATTCTGAGGATCCGCGCGGAGGAAGGTCGGGACAGGGCGTTGGCTGAGGCAGAGAGGATCTCGGCGGAGCGCGACGCGATACTGCGGCAGATAACGGATGGCGTCGTATTCACCGATTGCGAGGGCAAGATCATCTTCGTGAACGAGGCCGCGCGCGAGATCCATGGGGCAGCCGACCTCGGGGAATCGCTCGATGATTACGCGGAGACTAACCACCTCTTCACAATGGACGGGGAGCCGTACCCGAACGAGGATCTCCCGCTCTCCCGGTCCGTGAGGAATGAGGAGGTGGTCCGCAACGCCGAGTGGCGAATCAGGCGACCCGGCGCGGAGGAGGTGATAGCGCAGGGTGGCGCCACGCCCGTACGATCCAAGGACGGCAAGACGCTCGGCGCGGTCCTCACACTTCGGGACGTCACCGCCACGTATCGCCTGCATCAGCAGCTGCGCGTGGAACGGGCGCGGCTGCGTGAGATATTCGCTCAAGCGCCGGCCCTGATATCGGTTACGCGTGGCCCGGAGCACCGCTTTGAGCTGGCGAACCCAGCGTACCAGCGCATGCTGGGCGGCCGAGAACTGGTAGGAAAGACTGTACGTGAGGCCCTGCCCGAGCTGGCGGGCCAGGGCTACTTCGAAATGCGCGACACCGTCTACCATACGGGTGAGCCGAACGTGCGGAACGAGGCGCGCATAATGGCGGACCTGGACGGGGACGGTGAGGTGGAGGAGTACTACATGAACTTCCTTACCCAACCGCTGCGCTCACCGGACGGCGAGGTCGAGGCCCTTCTCACATTTGCCGTAGATGTCTCGGAGCAGGTGCGCGCACGCGAGCGTGTCGAGGAACAGGCCGCGGAAATCGAAGCCCACGCCGAAGAGCTCCAGGATGCGCAGGCCGAGCTCGAAGCCATCAACGAAGAGCTCCACAAAACGAACGAGGAGCTCACTGCCCGAACTCTGGAAGCCGAGCGATCCCGCAGAGAGGCCGAAGAAGCCAATCGCACGAAATCCGATTTTCTGGCCACCATGAGCCACGAGTTGCGCACTCCACTCAACGCTATGATCGGCTACACCGGCCTGCTGCTGTCGGGAATACCCGAGGCGATTCCAGAAGCCTCAGCCAAGCAGGTGGAGAGGATCGGGATGAGCGCGCGGCACCTCCTGCAGCTCATCGAGGAGATCCTGGCTTTCAGCCGAATGGAGGCCGGGCGCGAACAGGTCCAGATCCAGGACGTGCAGGTCGCAGAACTCGTCGAGGAGGTCGCGGCAATTATGGAGCCGCTGGCAGGACGCGAAAACCTCGAGTTCAGCGCAGATGCGCCCGGCGAATCGGTTACACTGCGAACCGATCCGCACAAAACCACGCAGATCCTGCTCAATCTCATAGGCAATGCAATAAAGTTTACCGAGGAGGGGGAGATCCAGCTGACAACCGAAATCGACGACGATTCTGCAAGCTTTCACGTTCGTGATACAGGCATAGGGATAGACGAAGAGCACCTGGAGAAGATCTTCGAGCCGTTCTGGCAGGCGGAACGCGGACACACAAGGACTGCGGGCGGGACAGGGCTCGGGCTGGGAGTCTCGCGGGAGCTCGCCCGCATGCTGGGTGGAGATTTGACAGTCGTGAGCTCGCTCGGTGAGGGGAGTGTCTTTACGCTGACGCTACCGGCTGGGGGTGATGGGTGAGGGGGTGAGGGGGTTTCAACCGCGGAGGACGCGAAGGCGCAGAGGCGCAAGCAATATCGTGCTCAGAATTTGGATTGTTCTACCAGGTCTCTACCCAATACATAACGGTATACTTGAGCATCAATAAAACCGCCGGTGGCCTGAGCCGTACCTCCGCGCCCACGGCGTCCCGGCGGTAAATTTGCCCCTGATTGCATCCCCTGCAGCAACGAACTTCAGTCTCTCAAAAGATAGCGCGCGCGGCGCCTGAGACAAGGAAGTTGTTACGCCGCTACCGGCCCCAGCATTCGCGTGCACGCGTCCTCGCATCGGCGGCACGCTTCGGCGCAGACGCGGCAGTGCTCCATCTCCATCTCCTTAGCGTGCTTCTCACATTCCTCAGCGCATGCGCGGCAGGCTTCGACGCACGCCTGAAGCTGGGCGCGTCTAACCTGTGAGTTGGTCTCGGTCTGGCGTGAGAGGATGTTGCCGGTGCTGACGCAGACATCGAAGCAGTCCTGATTGAGCCGGATGCAGCTGATCAGGTGCGCGACCTTTTCCTCGCCGAGGCAGGCGTCGGCGCATGTCGTGCAGGCCTGGGCGCAGTCGAAGCACGCCTGGACGCATTCCGCCAGGGCGTCGCGGTCCACGGTAGATGACCGGGGATGGGATTCGAGCATATCTCGGATGTGTGTCATGTTGGCCTCGCGTTTCAAAGGGTTCGACTCGGGGAAAGGCAGGGCGCAACCATCGTACCGGAACGGCGACTTAACCGCGGTCGGTGATGAGGGCTATCGGCGCGGTGCCGATAGCCCGTCATCTACCGACTGTTCACTCAGAAGCTGAGAGAAAGCCCAACCTCGGCTGCTACATAGCTGAGATCGCCTTCAGTCGTCTCACCGCCAAACTCGAACTCGGGGGAATATGCTCGGTAGCGGACGCCCGGAGTAACTGAGATGGCGGGGCCGAGCGGAATGCTCAGTCCTCCGCCGACCTCGAACCCGAGCGTCTGCTCGGACTCGATCGTAATTGCGCTGGTGCCGTCGCTGATCTCCGCTGACGCCTGATTGTAGATGACCCCACCGCGCACCCATGGGCTGAGGCCGGTGACCACTGCGAGAGGGATGGAGGCCTGGAGGCCGAGCGCGAGACCACTATCGACAGTCTCCGCCTCGACGTCTTCCGCCAACCCCTCGGTGTTACCACCGAAAGTATAACGGTCGTAACCCGCGTAGACGGCGATGACAGGGATCATCTGATATTTAGCGTTGACCTCGAATCCGAATCCTGTCTCCACATCTTCATTCTCGCCAAAATCTCCGGTCGGGAAGGCCGCGCCCGCGCGGACTTCCACCGAAAATGGGAGGAGGCCCTGGGCCGCCGCGGGTGCGCTGACGAACGCAGTTGTGAGCGCGATAGCCACAGTGGACATGATGATCCGCATAGCGATCTCCTGATGGTATGTTCGGTTCTCCGGCCACGCGGCCGGGGGAAAAGCCTCGACCCAATGGTCGAAGCGCGCTCTATTTAGCCCCGGGGGCGGAGGAATGCAACGACTTCAGCCCCAGATCAGCCACCCCACTCCGAACCGCATCCATGAACCGCTCGCCCGGATCGACTTTCGAGGTCCGGTAGTCCGGGTCCATTTCCAACCATAGGGGGTGATCGTCGAACGCCTGGTACTCTGCGTGACCTATAAGGTACTCGATCGTCGGGTACTTCTCCGCCAGGTACCGCACCAGCTGAATGTTGGCTTCTATCTGCGCGTCGGTCACATTGTCCACGCCGCCTTCCCCTCCCACGTTCTCCACTCCTATGGCGCTGTAGTTGAGGCCGATGACGTGGCGCGCCATCCAGTTCTCGGGCATGAGGCGGTAGATGGTGCCGTCGCGGCCCACCAGGAACTGGATCGATACGTTCACCTGCCCGGCGGCTGACAGGTCGGGTCGCCCTGCGAGCATTTCGTGATCGAACGCTCTGAAGCTCCTCTCCAGATCGTCGATCGCCGTCCAGTGCAGCACGATTATCCGCGGGATTATCTCTATATCCTGAGGGGTGAGACCATAGTGTGACTCAATGTAGTCGAGAGTCATCTCAACGCGTTGGTCGGAGAAGGATATTGGTCGGTCGACGATAGCGGGGCGGTGGGCACAGCCACCGAGCAAGAGTGGTGCGCTTAGCACAACGAAGGCCAGATGGCGGTTGAGCTTACTTCCCATCTTCAAAAAAACATCCTGAGTCCGCATCTAGGTCTCCCTCCCGGTTCCGGTTCGTAAAGGTATGAGTGCCCGCACCCGACGATCACGCAAATACAGCCCACCCCACACGAAAAGCCCGACATAGCAGGGGAAAAGGATGTGACTGAACAGCGGATTCTCGACGCGCACATGGGTCGCGACTGCCCCGCCGAGGTACCCCGTCAGCAGAATTGCGCCGAGGACAGCCGTGCGTGGGATCGCGTAAAGGATTGTGCAGATTAGCAGGGTTACGCCGATGCCGAGGACAGCGCTCGCCGGGTAACCCAGATCTACAGAGCCCTGGATCGCCGGATCCACCCGCATGAGCTTGCCAAGGCTATCGAACAGGAGGAACAGGATCGCCAACCCGCTGAGAACGCGGCCGGTCCATAGCCACGTCTTGGATTCTCGCCCGTCAGGAGGTGCTACGCGCGGGGAAGCATTGCTTGTCAGGGTGAACTCGTTGGTGGTTGCCATCGTACAGCCTCCATGGTTGAAGGATCGGAGCCGAGCGCGGATCGCGGCTCCATCAGTACGTCGAATGGGCTCGGTCCAGATCGACAGCGCTGCGCCGTTCGAAGATGGCTGTTTCGCAACAATCTTTCAGTCAGGCGCGGCGGATGCTAGCTTTCGCCCGAGCAGGCGGTACCAAGGTCTCAATCCATCGCCGACCGTGAGCATAACGAGCACACCGGAACCGAGCCCCATCGCCCCCGCCGTCGAGGTGCCGCGAGTGCCGTCCACCGCCGGCGCGCGGCTTGTCTCTCTGGACGTGTTCCGCGGTATCACCATAGCAGGTATGCTCCTGGTGAACAATCCGGGGAGCTGGGCCCGCATCTACTCTACGCTCCGGCACGCCGAGTGGAACGGCTGGACGCCTACGGACTTAATCTTCCCGTTCTTCCTCTTCATCGTCGGTGTGGCGATGACGTTCTCGTTCGGGAAGATGCGGGAGCGCGGGGCGGCGCGTGGGGAGCTGCTGGCTAAGTCCGCGAAACGGGCACTTATCCTCTTCGTGCTCGGACTGATTCTGCACAGCTTCCCCTGGTGGGGAGTGGACCTCGGAACGCTGCGAATCCCAGGGGTACTCCAGCGCATCGCCCTCGCATACCTGCTTGCCTCGGTGATAATTCTGTGGACGGACGCGCGTGGGCAGGCTACCGCCGCTGCCGCCATAGTCCTGGGATACTGGGCAGTGATGGCGTGGGTGCCGGTGCCGGGGATAGGGGCGGGAGTGTGGGAGCCGGGGCAGGATATCGGTGCGTACATCGATCGGCTGGTCTTCGGCACCGAGCACCTCTGGTCACAGAGTCGCACCTGGGATCCGGAGGGGCTGCTGAGCACCATCCCGGCCGTTGCCAGCGTTCTGCTGGGTGCCCTGACGGGACACTGGCTGCGATCAGATCGCACTGCGACATTGAAAACAGCGGGGCTCCTTGCGGCGGGAGTAGCTGCGCTCATCCTCGGGCTGGCCTGGGGCGCAGTCTTCCCCATCAATAAGAGTCTCTGGACCAGCTCGTACGTGGTATTCACGGGCGGTATGGCGCTACTTTTTCTGGCTGGCTGCTACTGGCTGGTCGATGTGAAAGGCTACCGGCGCTGGAGTCAGCCATTCGTGATCTTCGGTATGAACGCCATAGCGGCCTTCTTCCTCTCGGGAATATTTGCGCGGGTGCTGGGGATGATACAGGTGCCGGCCCCGGAAGGAACGGTGAGTCTCAAGGCCCGAATTTACGCCGGCCTGCTGGGAACCGGGCTGCCGCCGATCGATGCGTCGCTTGCTTTCGCCGTGCTCTTCGTGCTCTTCTGGCTCGCTGTTATGGCGATTTTCTACAGAAAGGGTATCTTTATCAAGGTCTGAAGGCACATCCTCCAAAGGAGTCGCCATGTCGCTAAAGATACTGACACCCCTTTTCGTGATCGGTTTTTTGCTACCCGCCGCAGCCGATGCGCAGGAGGTCAGCGAGCCTAAGATCGCAAACGGAGATGCCGCTCCGGTAGTCATTCCTTCGCATCTACTGCTCCGGCTCGATTCGCTTCAACCGCGAATCAGTTGGGAGGAACGGGTGCTTCAGGGTGCGATAACAGGGGCAGTGACCGGCCTGGTCCTGTCCGGAGTTAGACCGGACTGCGCCGCGGTCGGATCCGCGGCAGGAACGTCATTTACAGGAGCGGTGATGGGAGGATTACGAGGCTTGTTTGCCGACGATCCTCCACCCAAAACCACCACCGAGCACCGCAATGGCGACCCGCGGATTTTGCCCTTTCCGTTCGAAGACGAAACATGCGACGGGAATGGCCAGCGACTCAGCCATCAGTGAAATATCCTGCATCCTCATTATCTGGAAGCCGCAGTTAGGATGATCCAAATCGCTCGCCGAATCCCGGTGCTGCTCCTGCTATTCGCGGGGCTTCTCCAGCCGCTTGCCGCGGCCCAGGGGGTGACGTGCGTTCGGAATCACGGCAATGCGATCGTCTCGGGGCCGGCAGTCGGCATGACCGCCATCGCCCCGACGGCCGGTGAGGCCGGCGAGCATCATCACCCGTCGACCTCGGATTCGGGCGACCCACAAGCGCCCTCCGCGTCCGCTTCCTGCGGAACGGCTGCGATTACGTCCGAGGTCAGCGCGATCTTCGCGACCACCCTTGCCCGCCAGGATGGTGCTCGCGCCGTCCGGATCCCGACCAGTCTGCAGTTGAAGTACCTCTTCCGCCCCCCACGCCTGAGCTGACGCCGCTTTACTCACTGCGGCCTGACACACGGTGCTCATGGGCGGTGCGCGCGTGGAGTGCGCAGCGTCATCTGAATTTGCACGTCAGCTCAGGATGTATGACTTGAAAATCTCAAATAATATTCCGGGGGTCACCCTCGGCGGCATCGGCTGGATAATTCTGCTGGGATTCCTCGCCTATCTCATGTCACCGCAGGTCGGAGCCGCCTTTGGCATTGGCGCGGGCGGCGCCGTGGCGCCAGCATTAGCCGTTGAAACTATCGATGGCGGCACCGCGTCGCTCGAGGGGTATCGCGGCCAGGTTGTCCTTGTGAACTTCTGGGCGACCTGGTGTCCACCCTGTCGGATAGAGATGCCGGGATTCCAGCGCGTCTATGAGGATAAGCGTGATGAAGGGTTCGTGGTTCTGGCACTCTCAACCGAGAGCGCGGGTTCAGGCGCGGTACGCGAGTTCCTCGATGAGCACGACATCACCTTCCCGGTGGCCATGGCCAGTGCGCAGATGATAAAGGACTTTGGCGGGGTGCGGGCGCTCCCCACGTCCTTCCTGATAGATAGGAACGGGCTCGTGCGGCAGGAGATAGCGGGATATTTCGCCGCACCCGCGCTGCGGATGGCAGTGGACAAGCTCCTGGAGGAGCCGGCAACGGCCCGTGATACGATGGAGGTGACCGATGGCTGATTTTGTGACCGTCTCACTGGGCGTCGCTTTCCTGGCCGGGCTGGTGTCTTTCCTTTCCCCGTGCGTGTTTCCGATCGTGCCCAGTTATGTGGGGTTCGTAACCGGCCTCACGTTGGAAGAACTCAAGGACGGCAGCCGCGCTGACGCACGCCGACAGGCGGCCGTGCACGCCGCGCTTTTCGTGGTCGGATTCTCGCTCGTCTTCATCGCGCTCGGCGCCAGCGCCACCGCGTTGGGCGTCGTGCTGCGGCGCTCACTCCCGCTGCTTCAGCAGATCGGCGGTGTGGTGATAGCGCTCTTCGGGCTCTACCTGCTCGGTGTGCTCAAGGTCCCCGCAATGATGCGCGAGCGGCGGGTTCAGCTCGCCTCAAAGCCGGCTGGCAAACTCGGCTCGGTGGTGGTCGGTGTGGCATTCGGCGCGGGCTGGACGCCGTGCGTGGGCCCGGTGCTCGCCTCGGTGCTCCTCTACGCCAGCCTCGAGGAGACTATGGTTCAGGGGATGATACTCCTGGCGTCATATTCGTTGGGGTTAGGGCTGCCGTTCTTCATCTCGGCAGTGGCGCTCAACTGGTTCCTCGCCGGATCATCCCGGCTGAGAGGATGGATTCTACCGCTCGAACGCGCGGCCGGCGCCGTTATGGTGCTGGTCGGGGTGCTGCTTTTTACCGGTCAGTTCGCGGTGATCACATCATTCCTGGCGCAGTTCTCTCCTGCCATACAGGTCGGGCTTTAAAGACCGGCGAATCCAATAATCGACCAGAAATTCAATGCAAATCATAAACGGATACATGGCTCTCAGATTCTCTGCTTTATTGGTGGTCCTTATGCTGGCCTTTTCCGTGGGGGCCTGCGCTCAGGATGACGATGCTCCCAGCGCTGCTACGCAACATCCAGGAATGGCCCGCCCGTCGTCCGCCGCAAGCGCCCCACCATTGCAAGGGTTCGGCGCTCAGCGGGCGCAATCCGCGCCGTCCGACACCATCGACCTGCGGGACATCGGCTATTCCCGCGGAGCCGTGGATGCGCCGGTGGTAGTTTACGAGTTCTCGGACTTCGGTTGCCCCTTCTGCAGCATGTTCGCTCAGGGCACCTATCCCCAGCTCCATGAGGAGTTCGTGGAAACGGGTAAGGTGCGGTGGACCTACGTGCCGTTCGTGATGGGGATGTTCCCCAACGGCGCAGAAGCCGCGCGCGCGGCTGAGTGCGCGGGGGAACAGGAGGAGTTCTGGGCGATGCACGACCTGCTATTCGACCGGCAGGATGAGTGGAAGTCGAGCCGCTCACCTGTACAGCTATTCAACGGTTACGCGGCAGAGTTGGGTCTCGATGAGGAGCGCTTCGAATCCTGCTATCGGGAAGACCGCGGCGGCGCGCGAACGGAGATCAACAACAGCGTCGCGCGTGCGCTCCGGGTACGCGCTACGCCTTCGTTCTTCATCAATGGTCGTCTGGTGGAGGGAGCGCTACCGCTGGAGCAGTTCCGGCAGATACTAACTATGCTGGCGGGCGCGGGTTCGGGGGATTAGCGTTGTCTAGCGGGTTATTCCTGCGGTCGCGGACATAGCTGATCAGATCGTAAGTGCGTTCAACCGGCATTCTAAATTCGGAGTTGCTACCTCGGAAGTCGTGTCTCGTCAGCAACGTCCGATGACCGGTCGGTCGACCAGCAACCCGAACTGATCATTGTACAAGCGACGAGCGTGAAGATGATCCTCATATTGTCGCGCGAAGAGGATGGCGAGTCAGAGGCACCCTTCCACATACTGGATGCTGGAGGTGCCCGCATGAATATGTCTGACCCGACCGTCCGGGCCGATCTCGTAGACGAGACCGCGCGCGTCCGGTGCATCGGGCGCGGTCTTCCACACAGTTATGTACTCCGCCGGTGCGGTTGAATATTCGTGCGGTGAGACCACAGCGTCGGATCCATACGCCTCTTTGATTCGGGCTGCCGGATCGCCGACCCCAAATCCACGCTCTGTGCTAATACCCGTTCCGGCGCTGAGTGTTATACGGGTGAGCCGGTCGCGTTCGATCATGACGAGTAATCCCTCGGGCGCCTGTTCCGGGCGAAACTGATCGCACATCTCGGGGTCCGGCCCACCCACCGCATCCGGATTAGCGTCATCACCGGCCGCCGCAACGACCTCGGCGCGCGTCATTCCGATGCGGATGGGTCCCCATCCGTCAGAGGTCAGGGTGCTCGGGGTTGGGGATGTCGATGGCGTGGCGGGGATACCTCCCGAGACCGATTCCTGCGTCGGAGATTCGGAAACGGCGCCGCTTTCATCTCCCGTGTAGTGCTGCGGCGTCGGCGGTTTCGAAGGGTCGTCGGGCTCATCCGGTGCCGAATCTGGCGCTCCGCAGGAGGTGAAAATTACCATAGTCACAGCGATCCATGAAGTCCGACGGAGCCGGATTGGACGAATGGAAGGAGGTATGTTCATTCGGATAGATCGGAAATGGCCATAGAGCGAGAGCGCGCAAGGCGACGGTTACCCCTAACTCTCTGGCGCGTCGCCCACCGAAAGCTCGATCAAATTAATCGTGCAACGGAACTGCATCAATTATCGGTGCCTCCCAACAACCATTTGAAGTTGCTGAAGAAGGATCGCAAGGGCCAAAAGGCGCTGTGGGATTCGGTCCCGCAGAAGAAATTACGCCCTCCGCTAGTGGCGAGCTCGGAGGAATGCTAAAGGCATTATGGGAAAAGCAATAATTTTCATTATGGGAAAAGCAATAACCGGATTTCCAATAATCATCAATTTAACCGCTCTGACTCGAGTCCCTGCGTTTCGGTGGGTAGTTCTCTAATTGCTCGGAAAGACTCGGCGACTTATCGAGTATGGCACGTCGGATTGCGGGCAGAGTCCTCCGCATCCACTCCAGAGCGTGGTCCCGGTCCTCCCCAGTCGCCTTGCGGGGGTCGTACATTGACCCGTGACGTAGCCCCCTGACTTCGGTAGAGTCGGGGACGAGGTCCTTTAGGTCCTTGCCACCGAGGGCGGCGGCCGCCGAGAAGGCGACTTCGTGATGGCCCTGTCCAGATCCGGTCCGAAGGTCATATGCCGCGAGTATCGCAAGAGCCCCGGCGTGGCCGGCATCGTACGCCGCCCGCAGAGCTCCGTCGATGCTCATACCGGTTAACTCCGAGTCTCGTGCACTCTC
>DASSKB010000086.1:0-7391 GCA_035690925.1 Longimicrobiaceae bacterium | reverse complement strand
CCAGCACCTCGAGTGGTGTATGGCCGAGTAGCTCCTTCATCCGCTCTCCCTCCAATTTATGATAATCCTTCAGTTCGTCCAACATCCGGTTCAATACGCGAGCCTGTCGGCCAGCCGCGCGGCGGATTCCGGTAGCGTCGTACATCGTGACGATCGAGAAGAAAGCGGCGATCCCGAACAGTGGTGTCCGCCATCCGTGCACGAGCCCTACGGCCACCGATAATGCCGTGACCGACGCCGAATGCGCAGAGGGCATTCCGCCTGTTCCCAGGAGACGAGTAAAGTCGGGGCGCCCGAATCGTACCCACCCGGCGAAGAACTTGAACAGCTGCGCGGTAACCATGGCTACCAGCGCGAGGATGAGAGGCGGATTCAGCGCTATCCCCTCTTCGAACCGTCCCCATAAGAAGTTCATGCGCGTCTGGTCACAACATAATCCGCTAGCGCCCTCAGCTCGGGCGATACGAGGCCAGTCAGCGCAGCCTTGGCCTCCACGCAGCGATCGGCCGCGAGGTCGCGCGCGCGATCCAGACCGTACAGAGATGGGTATGACGCCTTTCGTAATACTTCGTCGCGCCCCGCCGTCTTGCCGAGTGACTCCGAGTCGCCCGTGACGTCGAGGATGTCATCCGCGATCTGGAAAGCCAGCCCCAGCGACTCGCCATATCGAGTAAGTGCTTCGAGCACTGACGCTTCCGCGCCCGCCGCGATTGCGCCGATGCGGAGTGACGCGGCCAGCAGAGCGCCGGTCTTGGCGCGATGGATCGCCTCCAGCGATGTCAGATCCACGCCACCAGCCTCCCCCTCCAGGTCCAGAAGTTGGCCGCCCACCATGCCCTCGGCACCGGCCGCGCGGCACAACTCTGACACCAGGCGACCGCGGGTTGCGCGGGGAAGCCCCAGAGTGACCGCCGCGGAGTCCAGTACTCCCATAGCGAGCGGCAGGAGCGCCGCACCCGCAAGTGTCGCTCTCCTCACCCCATGCACACGGTGGACTGTCGGCCTGCCGCGCCGGAGATCGTCGTCGTCCATACAGGGGAGGTCGTCGTGGACCAACGAATATGTGTGGACGATCTCGACGGCGCATGCAAGGCGGTAGACGCCGACCGGCGCATCCGATCCACCAATTGCTGCCTTATACGCCGCGACCACGAGGATCGGCCGCAGCCGTTTACCGCGCGTGGCCAACGCATACTCGATGGAATCTCCAAGATCGGCTGACGGTCCATCATCGATTTCCAGTGCGATCTCGGCCATAGCGCAATCGACCCGCTCCCTCTCCTCCCGCAGAAATCTCGCGAGATCAGCTGAACCGTCTGTCATGCTACCGATCATCGAGGCGTTCGAGACGGAACCCATCGGCGTCCTCTACCAGCTGCTGCACCCGTTCGGCGGCGCGTCCCAGAATTTCATGAGCAGATCGGAGCAGGCCGACGCCCTCCTCGAAGAGTGCGAGCGACTCGCTCAGCTCCACATCGTCATCCTCTATTCGCCTGGCGATACCATCGAGTCTGACCAGAACGTCCTCGAGGCTCACCGCCGTTTCTGTCGATGTCTGCTTGGTCATAACCCTTCATCGTTTCCGGCGGTTAATACCACACATGGAACAGAACCATCGACCACCCGTAGTGTGAACTCGCCACCCGGTTCGAAATCTCGCGCCTGCCGTAGCACTTGACCGTTCGCACCTAACGGGACGGCGAAGCCTCGACGGAGCGTACTCAGTGGCGAGAGCAGGTCCAGCCGACCGGACGCAGCTGCTACGCGCTCACCGCTGCGCTGGAGTCCGCGCCGGGCACCCGATGAAAGTCGATCACCGGCATCAAACAAGCGCTTACGCGAGCTGTCGACGCGGCGGAGGGCGCCGGAGCGAAGGCGGTCCGCGTGATGACCGAGCTCTCTGGCTATCGCCGCCATCTCCGGAACCGCTGCTTCTGCCGCCGCCGAAGGCGTAGGCGCGCGGAGGTCCGCCACCAGGTCCGCGATGGTCACATCCGTCTCGTGGCCTACCGCGGATATGGTTGGGATATTGCTAGCCGCAATCGCGCGCGCGACGATCTCCTCATTGAACGCCCACAGGTCCTCCATGGAGCCACCGCCCCGTCCGACGATCAGCACGTCGGCGCAGCCCGCCCGCCCGAACAGCTCGATCGCCCTGGCAATGTCATCGGCAGCCCCCTCACCCTGCACGCGGCAGCTGCAGAGGATGATGCGGGTCCACGGTGCCCTGCGTTTCACTACGTCCACGATATCGTGGAGCACCGCTCCGCTCGCGGATGTTACGACCCCGATGCAGGCCGGATGTGCCGGCAGCCTTCGCTTGCGTTCGGGCGAGGTCAGCCCCTCCGCATCCAGCTTTACCCTGAGTCGCTCGAGCGCGAGCTTCCATAACCCCTCGCCGCGACCCTCCAGCTCCGACACAATCAGCTGGAACTCGCCGCGCGCTTCGTAGAGAGTGAGACGACCCAGCGCCCGCACCTTCATGCCCTCCACTGGCGTTGTCGGGAGCCGCCGGGCTTCGTCTCGCCACATCATGCAGCGAATCTGTGAGCCATCGTCGCGCAGGCTGAAATAACAATGACCCGATCGTGCCCGGGTGAAGTTCGTTATCTCGCCCACGACCCAGAGCGGCGGGAAAACCCCTTCGATAAGCTCTCGCGCCGCTGAGTTGACCCTCGATACCGACCACTCGTCCCCAGGGGACGCAGTATTCGCAAAGCCCGAATCCGCCTGCGCGGCAGCCACGCGGCGCGCGAGTGCTTCATTGTCAGATTCGCCCGACGCGAACAGGTCCAAAGTCATGCCGCGCTCCGCGCCCGCTTCGCGGCCTCCAGCGTGTTCCTGAGCAGCATAGTTATCGTCATTGGACCCACGCCGCCGGGCACCGGCGTTATCGCGCCGGCCACCTTCGAAACTTCCTCAAAATCCACATCCCCGGTGATCCTGTAGCCGTTTGAACAGGTCTCATCGGGTACCCTGGTCGTCCCCACGTCGATAACGGTGGCACCAGGTTTCACCATATCCGCAGTGATCAAACCGGGCTTACCGACCGCCACTATGAGAATATCAGCCATCCGGGTGTGCGCTGACAGATCGGTAGTGTATTTGTGGGTCAGGGTGACGGTAGCATCCGGACCAGGTGCCATGAGCAGCGATGCCAGCGGCTTGCTCACTATCAGACTGCGGCCGACTATTACCACATGCTTGCCACGCGTGGGGATGTCGAAGCGATTGATCAACTCCATTATGCCAGCTGGCGTGGCCGGAGCAAAGCCCCGCGGGTCGCCTACGAAGGCTCTGCCCACGTTCAGCGGATGGAAGCCGTCCACGTCCTTGCTGGGTCGAATCCGCTCCAGGACATCCTTGGAGTTGAGATGCTCCGGCAGCGGCAACTGCACGAGTATCCCATGAACAGCCGGATCTGCATTGAGCCCGTCTATCACCCCGAACAGCTCGTCGCGCCCTATTCCTGGCGGGAAATTCAGCGTCCGCCCCTCCATCCCCACCTTCTTGCACGCCTGTGCCTTCATGCGAACGTATACCTCGCTGGCCGGATCACTCCCTACCAGCACGACCGCGAGGCCCGGCACAACGCCATCGCGCCCGAGCTCCGCCACCTCGCCCGCGATCTCCTCCCGCATCGTCCTGCTCAGCTCCGCACCACTTAGAATCATAAACTCAATTTTTAATTATGAATTTTGAATTTTGAATTACGGGCTGTCGCCCAAACTTTGCGAAGACCGATAATTCAAAATTCAAAATTCAAAATTCATGATTTATTGAACGCTCCCTCGAGCACCCGGGCATATGGTATACTTATGCGTTCTATCGACCTGGCGCGGCCGCCTTCCACATCGACGACCGCTCCCTGGAGGTGGAGGTCGTCGTCAGCCGGTTGGAAGCGCTCGCCGCGCGCCTGGAGGATATGACGCTGAATCGAGATCTCCGTCTTCATCCCTATCACACCGCCGAGGCCACCAGTCATCCCCAGATCTGTGATGGCAGCCGTGCCCTTCGGGAGCACGCGCTCGTCAGCGGTCTGCACGTGGGTGTGCGTGCCGACGACCGCTGCGGCGCGGCCGTCCAGATAGTGTGCGAACGCCTGCTTCTCAGAAGTCGCTTCGGCGTGGAAATCGACGACAACTGCATCCGCCGCACCGGCCAGCTCCGCCAGGAGGGCGTCGGCGGCGCGAAAAGGATCGTCTATGGCGGGCATGAAAACGCGCCCCTGCAGGTTGATGACCGCGAGGCGCTCCCCTCGTATATCGACTACCGCCACGCCATGGCCTGGGTTCCCGACAGGGTAGTTCGCCGGCCTGAGCAGGCGCGGCTCCCTATCCAGGAGCGGGAGTATCTCCTTCTTATCCCAGACGTGATTTCCGGTTGTGATGACATCGACGCCGCAATCGACCAGCTCACGGAAGGTATCGGGGGTGATGCCGAATCCGCCGGCGGAGTTTTCGCCATTGAGGATTACGGCGTCCGCTCGGACCTGGTTCCGGACCAGGCGCAACAGGCCCTTTACGACCTTCCGGCCGGGGTTGCCGATGACATCGGCGACAAAGAGGATCTTCACAGCGGGCCGACCTTATCTCGCGAAGTCGACCGACCGGGTCTCCCGGATGACTACGACCTTGATCTGACCGGGATACTGTAACTCCGCCTCGATGCGGCGGGCGGTATCCTCACTGAGCTTCGCCATCTGTTCGTCGGAGATCTTGTCGGGCGTTACCATGATGCGAAGCTCCCGACCAGCCTGGATTGCGAAACAGCGTTCGACGCCCGGAAAGGAAGTGGCGATCTCTTCCAGCCGCTCCAATCGCTTGACGTAAGTTTCGAAGTTCTCACGTCGAGCGCCCGGCCGCGAGCCGGAGATTGCGTCCGCCGCCGTCACCAGGAAAGTCTCGGGGAAGTGATGCGGTTCCTCGTCGTGGTGGGCCTTGATGGCGTTCAGGACGGGGGCCGATTCGCCGTACTTTTTGCAGAGATTCCAGCCGAGCTCCACGTGCGTTCCCTCATGCTCGTGCGTCATTCCCTTGCCCACGTCGTGGAGCAGCCCCATCCGTTTGGCGAGCGTGGTGTCGAAGCCGAGCTCGGCTGCCATATTGCCGGCGAGAATCGCAACCTCTTTGGAGTGCAGCAGTTGGTTCTGCCCGTACGAGGTGCGGAATTTCAGGCGACCCAGCACCTTCACTATCTCGGGATTCAATCCATGTATCCCGAGCTCATAGAGCACCTCTTCTGCCGCCTCGCGCATGCCGTTCTCAACCTCTTTCCGGCTCTTGGCGACTACGTCGTCTATTCGGCCGGGATGTATCCGGCCGTCGGATACCAGCTTCTCCAGCGCTATTCGCGCGGTTTCGCGGCGAACGGGGTCGAAGCCGGACAGCACCACCGCCTCGGGCGTGTCGTCGATGATGACATCGATACCGGTCGCCTGCTCGAACGCGCGGATATTTCTACCTTCGCGCCCTATTATGCGACCCTTCATCTCGTCCGACGGCAGCGATACCACCGAAACAGTCGTTTCAGCCGTATGGTCCGCGGCGATGCGCTGGATGGCCAGGGAGATGATCTTCTTCGCCTCGCGCTCAGCGTCGCGCCGCGCCTCCTCTTTCACCTCGCGGATGCGCTGAGCCGCCGCGGCCTTCGCCTCCTCCTCCATCTCCTGCATGAGGTGCCGCTTGGCCTCGTCGGCGCTGAGACCCGCAAGTGACTCCAGGCGCTTCTGTACGTCCTTGATCTTACTACCTAATTCCGCTTCGCGTTCGTCGATCTGAGACTCTCGCTGCGAGAAGCCCTCCGCGCGCTTGTCCTGGACCTGCGACTTCTCGTCGAGGAGGTGAAACTTCCTGTCGAGAACCTCTTCGCGCTCCTCGATGCGTCGCTCCGCCCGCTCCACCTCCTCGCGGCGGCGCGCTTCTTCGCGCTCCCACTCCTCCTTCGCGCGGAACGCCTCTTCCTTCCCGGCAAGAATCTCTGCTTTGCGAAGGTGGTCCGCTTCCTGGTTAGCTGCGTTTAAAATTCGTTCCCGCTCGTCCTCCGCACCGCTCTGCGCTTTCCTCAGCCGGCTGCGTTCTCGCATTCGGCCAGCCACAAAGCCACCCACGGCGCTCAGGACGGCCGCGGCGAGCGCGGTCATTAGTGTCTCCATCACGAGCATTTATCTCCCAGGCGGGTCATAACCCGCAGCGAATTCACGAAGTTTGAGAAAGGCGGGAACTACCAGAGAAAAACATAGAGATACCCGACGTAAGGGCGCAACCCCGGCTAGTCGGACACAGGATCGGCCCCCTCGGCCTTCGCCGTTGCGGCCTGCAGCCTCTCCGCTACCTGTTCCGCCCGCCGCTCCATCTCTTTCCTGAGGCCAGCGGCCTCAGCGCGGGCGCGGAACAGCTCATCGGTTATGAACAGGGCGGCGAGTATGGCCGTTCGGTGGGGCTCCAACGAGCTGGCCGGCCCGAACTGGCTTATCGTGGCGTCGACGTGAGATGCTACGGCCTGTGTGTACTCGGCCGGCGCGTCCGACCGGAGAACGTGCCGCTCCCCCGCTATCTCAACTGTGACCGTCGTTCGAGAGTCGTCCTTTTGGCGGGTCATCCTCGTACCTCCAGCGATCCGAGCCGAAGGAGGAGCGCACTTACGCGCTTTTTAGCCTGGAGCATTCGACTCCGAAGCGCCGTATTCTCCGCGCGCAGCCTCCGGACTTCCTTCCCGGAATCCTCCGGCCCCTCTTCGGCGCTCGCGAGGTCCTCCAGGGCACGGCGCAGCCGCACCACCTCTTCCTCGGCCTCCATAGCCCGGCGATGCCAGAACGCCAGCGCCTCCGCGGCCTCATCGGCGGCGCGCTCCAGCCTATCCCACGATGGAGATGGCGCCGGCGTCTTAGCGGCGGTGGACATCGAGCTCACTTTCGAGGCTGGCAAGGACACCCGAAATAACATCGTCTATCTCGGCATCGGTCAGTGTCCGAGCCGGATGACGGAAGCGGAGGCGCCAGGCAAGACTCCTGGTCCCCTCGGGAATCCCCTTCCCTTCGTACATGTCGAACGGCCAGACACTATCCAGCAGATCGCCAGCCGTGGTCCGGATCACATCACCAACCTGCTGAGCCGAAACGTCATGGGCAACGATGAGCGCCAGGTCGCGATCTATCGCGGGGTGATCGGGGATCGGCTCGTAGCACTGTCCACGGGCTACCAGAGATCCCGGCAGCACCAGTTCGCAGACCCAGACAGGATCCGACCATGCGGGAGCATCTACCGACTCTGATGAGACTCGCCCGCCACCGCCGACGCTCTCGCCATCCGCGCCCAGAACTCGCAATCTCTCCGCGGCCGTGGTCAGACCCGCATCGTGCTCATGCGAGCCCGGCTCAACGCCACTGGCGC
>DASSKB010000085.1:0-20236 GCA_035690925.1 Longimicrobiaceae bacterium | reverse complement strand
ATTAGGGCTGCTTCGGCTGGCACCGCACTGACCACAACTTTCTGAACCGCCGGATGCGGACCCGCATGTCCGGTGGTGTGGGAGGGGAGTAGCGGGATCTACCCGCTACCCCCTATCCCGATCTCAGGAGAGAGAATGCATATCTCACGTCTTCTGGTGTCGGTGCTGGCGCCGCTTGCCGCGGCGGCAATCGTATCGGGTGGTGCAATGGCCCAGGGAATGGAGCCGACCACACCGCGGGGACCCGACGAAGGGATGGGCCCTTTCGAGAGGCTCATCATTCGCGGGGCAACGGTGATAGACGGGACGGGCGCCCCGCCCCGCGGTCCCGTGGACATAGTTATAGAAGGCGATAAGATCGTATCCGTACGAAGCGTGGGGTACCCGCTGGTACCGATCGACGAAGAACGCCGGCCGGATGGCGCCACGCGCGAGATAGACGCCAGCGGGATGTACGTGCTGCCCGGCTTTATCGACAACCATGTCCATACCGGCGGTGGAGGAAAGGCTCCGCAGGCGGAGTACGCCTACAAGCTCTGGCTCGGCCACGGCATCACCACGATCAGGGGCGTCCCGTTCGGCGGTCTGGAGTGGTCGTTGGAACAGAAGGCGCTAAGTGACCGAAACGAGATCGTCGCGCCGCGCATGGTCAGCTATCACCGTCCTGGTTCCGGCGAGGGCTGGGAGGGCGGATCGATAGACGATCCTGAGACCGCGCGTGAGTGGGTGCGATGGATAGCTGATGTGGAGATCGACGGAGCGAAGGTAGATGGCCTCAAGCTCGGCGCCGAGGACCCCGCGATTATGGCGGCGCTCATCGACGAGGCCAAAAAACACAACCTTGGCACCACCGCGCACCTGGACCAGATGGGAGTTGTCCGCATGACGGCGGACGATGCCGCGGACCTCGGGCTGCATGGGATGACGCACTTCTACGGCCTGTTCGAGTCACTGCTGAAGGACTACAGTATACAGAACTATCCGATGGATCAGAACTACAACGATGAGCAGATGCGGTTCGGGCAGGTGGCCCGCCTGTGGGACCAGATTTATCCACCCGGGAGCGAGGAGTGGGAAGCACTCATAGATAAATGGGTCGAGCTGGATTTCACGCTGAACCCCACGATGGTCATCTACTCCGCCGGGCGCGATGTCATGCGGGCCCGCAACGCCGACTGGCACGACGAGTATACTCTGCCGTCTCTGTGGGAGTACTTCCAGCCGAATCGCGAGGCGCACGGCTCCTACTGGTTCGACTGGACGACGCACGACGAGGTCGCCTGGAAGAACTTCTACGACCGCTGGATGACCTTCATCAACGACTACAAGAATGCAGGGGGTCGCGTCACGGTGGGCACGGACTGCGGTTTCATCTACCAGACCTACGGGTTCTGCTATATCACGGAGCTGGAGATGCTACAGGAGGCCGGCTTCCACCCCCTGGAAGTGATTCGATCCGCAACGCTGCTCGGCGCCGAGGAGATCTTCAAGCCCAAAGGCACTCCGATCGAATACGGAATAATACGCGAAGGGCTCTCGGCCGACCTTGTGATAGTCGAAGAGAACCCGCTCCAGAACCTGAAAACTCTCTACGGAACCGGCGCGGTGAGGATCAACGACAAGACTCTCGAAGTAGAGCGCGTGGGCGGCGTCAAGTATACCATCAAGGAGGGAATAGTGTACGACGCCAAGGAACTGCTCGCAGACGTCGCGCGCATGGTGGACGAGGCGCGGAGCCCGGATTGACCGGGCTCCGCGTCGGCTCAGTTGCCGCGACGCACTCTACCGTCTTCGACCACCCAGACCACTTCGCTGTTCGGGTCCACCCCGCGCCGCACGGTAAATGACGCGGGCGCACCCGGCTGGAGCGAAGCGTCGCCCTGCGCCGAGTACTCGAGAGCGTCGCTGGTCGGGTGAACGAACAGACCCGTTATATCCAGAGTCTGACGGGCTGTGACGGCCTGGAGATCGCCGATATCGTCGATCTCACCACCCCTACGCTCCAGCGGGTTCTCGAAGTTCACCGATATATCGAGCGGGATGGGTGCCAGGCCGGGGATAACCACCGTTCCGCCCGTCACCAGCAGGTCACTCGCCGAGCGGCCGTTCATGGGCAATGAATTGTACCGCTCGGGATCCGCAGCGGCATAGCTTCCGGTGGCGATGGCGTCGAGCGCGGATAGTATCGCCACGAAGTTGACCTGCCGGAGGTACTGCTTCTCCGGGTCATCGGCCCATCCGCCCGATTCTATAAGCACGGTGCTGGTTCCCCAGCTCTGTACGAGATCGCCGAATGCTCGCGGATTGAACGTCGCATCGTACTGGGTGATGTGACCTCCAACGAGCGGCTCGATGGAGTTGCGGATCACGGCGGCCACCTTACGCGCGCGATTGCGGACATCGTTGTAAGTCCCCTCCGAGTCTATAGCCGGTGCCAGCAGTGAGATCGCCGCCTGCCGGTCGGTACTGCCCACGCGCGTGCGAATGTTCTGGTCGTGCAGGTTGAAGCCGAAGTCCGGGTCGAAGCTATCATGCAGTGCTTTCAGCGCGCGGGCCTCAGGTGTGGAGAGCATACGCGCGTCGCGATTCACGTCCACGCCGTATGCGTTGCGCCGCTGAAAACGCTGCGCGCCGTCAGGATTGAGCATAGGGACGGCGACTATCGTAAGCTCGTCCGCAAGCTGCTCCACGAGCGGGTGGTCCGGGCTCTCGGCGAAGAAGTTGAAGATATCGGCGAGTGCCATTGTCGCCGTCGACTCATCGCCATGCATCTGCGACCAGAGGAGCACGCGCGTTGGACCGTCGCCAAAGCGCACCGAATAGAGCGGCCTACCCTCTCCCGATTGCCCGATCTCCTCCCGCTCCAGGTTCCCGGACTCATCGATAATTGGCCCGATCGCACTCCATAACTCTGAGTGCGTGAATTCCCGGTTCTGGATCTCGTCTACCCGATATTGCTCCTGGAGCGCGGTAATCTGCGAGGTGGGGGGAAGGGCCGAGGGGCCGGTTGCCGGCGATGGTAAGGCTGTGCAGGATGCGAGCAGTAGTCCTGCGAAAACGTAGGGTAATCGACTCATAGCGCTCGATGGTCTGGGTGGTCTGGGACTGGCAAGATGTGGCTGCCAACCCGACCGCGTCAATAACCAGAAGCCCCTCGAACTTCGAGGGGCTTCCGGTTCACCTGGTCAGTTCACATCCCACCAGAGTGGGTCGTTCAGACCGGCACCACCCTGCCTGGCGACTGCTTCGGCCAGGTTCTCGCCGTTACGATCCGCCTCGGACTGCGGGTATGGCAGCCGAACAGGGATCAAACCGTCGTTGAGGGCGTCAGGCCCGGCAACCAGATTCGGGTAACCGGTTCTGCGCCACTCGGCGTATGCTTCTGGGCCATTGCCGTAGAGCGCAATCCATTTCTGCACTCCAATGCTCGGCAAACCATTATACGCCACTCGCGGTTGGGCGAGGTACGCGTCGATCTCAGCCTGTGCGATCCCGAACTGCTCCATCGACGCGGTGATCGCGTCTGTATAAAGGCTCGCGGCATCGGCCGTGATCCAACCGCGCTCGGCTGCTTCAGCCTGCAGAAAGAGCACTTCTGCGTAGCTCATCAGCACTGCCTCAGCGTCCGCTCTGGTGAAGTAGCTTCCGATCCGCGAAATGGAGTCGATCGGCGGGTCGAACTCAGATCCGTTGGGTGCGCCCTGATAAGAGCCGTTTCGGGCGGTAGGATTCGCGTACACGGCAAGGCGCGGATCCGACAGAGCCTTCAACGTATCCACCATGGTGGCGCTGATCCCGTGATCGTCGCGGCTCTGCTGGTAGGAGTAGAGCGGATGGACGCTGACTTCGTCGTCATGATAGCCGAGCACCGCGTTGTCCGCGTTGCTTTCGAATACGCCCGCGGCTAGAGCGGCGTTGAACTCAGCATTCCCGGTCGCAGCGTCCACGTCGGAGATGCGCATCGCCATCCTCAGCCGCAGCGAGTTGGCAAATCGCTGCCACGCTTCCACATCGCCCCCATAGATCAGGTCGGCACTCGCGGGAGTGAAGCTCGAGCCACCGCCGGCGAGCGTCGCCTGGGCACCCGTAAGCGCCGCGAACATCCCGGTGTACACTTGCTCTTGCGAGTCGAGCGCCGGCGTGCTGCTGGCGTCCGGATCACGTCCCTGCAGCGCCTCCGAGTAGCCGATATCGCCCCAGAGGTCGGTCATTACATGGAAGGTCCAGGTCTGCATGATGGTGCCGATCGCCGCCACATTCGGACGCTCGGTCTCCACACCCTTCTCGATTACCTCCTGGAAGTCCTGGAGCGGACCCGCATAGAAGCTCCCCCAGTTCCCGCTGATCGAGCCGTCACTTATCCTGAAGATGTCCTCGTCGGTATAGAGGAACTCGGAGTACTGCTGCGCCCATAGCGCCGTAAGGTCCATGTGTAGGCCCGATCCGAAGACGCGGCTCACGGAGGCCTCGACCCCATTGGGGAAGAGCTGCTCGGCCGTAGCCTGGTCGGGGCTGTTCGGGTTTCGGTTGATCTCGGTGAGCCCCTCGTCACAACCGCTCACCGCCGTCAGGAGCGTGGCCACGGCCATCACTCGCAGGGTCGCTGATGATTTCATCGTATTTGATTGCATTTCGGGTAGCGAATGGTCACGGGGTGACGGAGATATTGAAACCTATGCTCCGCGCTGAGGGCATCTGACTGTATTCGAAGCCCTGCACGTTGCTCGCGTTGAATGCCGTCTCCGGATCGATGTGGGGGACGTCCGACCAGAGCGCCAGATTGCGCCCGACCAGGGCGACTCTCAGGCCGCTTACACCCCAGCGCTGGGTCAGAGACCGTGGTACGTTGTAGCCCAGACGCATTTCGCGGAGCTTCACGAAGCTGGCATCGAACACCGAATTCTCGGTGATGGCGCCGATCCCGCGGTGGTAAGAGCGCGCGTCGGTTACAGTCGTGTTGGGAACGTAGCTGCCATCCTCCAACTGCTGCACTCCCTCCACTATCAGGCCGTCGTCGATTGAGTTCTCCCGTCCCTCGAGCGTCTCAATAAGTACGCCGGATCGCTGTCCATATCGATGCGTCATCGAGTAGATCACCCCGCCCTGACGGGTATCGAACAGGAAGCTCAGATCCAGGCCTTTGTAGCTCAGTCTATTATTGATGCTCCCGACCCAATCAGGGTTGTAGTTGCCCAAAAGACCCACCGGGTTATCGGAACTGTTCAGCGGAAGGCCGTCCGAGTCCACCACGATGTTGCCTTCAGGGTCCCGAACGTACATGCGACCATACATTGCCCCGTAACGTTCGCCCTTCCGCGCTTCCACGCTGACGTTGTAGTAGCTCCCGAGCACCATGGTCTCGAGGTCGCCGTAAAGCTCATCTACATAGTCGCGATTGCGCGTGTAGTTGACGGTTACGTCCCACTCGAAACCATTTGCGAGCCGCACAGGCACCGCGTCCACCGATAGCTCGACGCCCTCGTTGCTCAGCTTGCCCGCGTTGATGTACCGCGAGGTGAAGCCAGTGATGGGGCTGATCTGGAGCGGGATGATCTGGTTGGTCGTCGACTTACTATAGTAGGTCGCCTGTACACCCAGTCGGTCGCCCAGGAAGACCAGGTCGGTCCCGATCTCCCAGCCCTCGGTCTGCTCCGGCTTCAGGTTGGCGTTGCGCAGCGTGTTGCTCGCGCTCAGGCGCGGCACCCCGCCGAACGGTACGTCCGCGCCATACGGGTCCACCAGTTGGTACGGCGCCGCGTCGCTGCCGACCTGCGCCCACCCCGCGTTCAACTTGCCGAACGAGAGGCCCGGCACGTCTATGAGGTCGCTGAATACCAGACTGCTGGAGATGGATGGGTAGAAATACGAATTGTTGTCCTCGGGAAGTGTCGAAGACCAGTCGTTACGGCCGGTCACGTCAACGAAGAGGATGTCCCGGTATCCTATGCTCGCAATACCGAAAAGCGAGTTTACTCGTTTGCGCTCGCGGTAGTCGCTCAGGCTCGGCTCCACCGCAGCGTTGCTGCGCGCGTAAACGCCTGGTACCACGAGGTCTTCGACGTATATGCCGTCGTTGCGGTAGTTGTTGTTGCGGCGGTTGCCGCCGACGTCGACGTTCAGGCTGAAATCGCCGAGCTCCGCCCAGCTTCCGCTCAGCATGAAGTCGGTGTTCGTTTCCTGACGGAAGATGTCGGTCTCGCCGAACGCGCCGTTCTCGCCACTGATTCCGCGGGTGTCGGCCGCATACTCCCTGCGGCGCTCTTCCTGGTACCAGTCGGTTCCCGATCGTACCATGGCGGTGAGCCATGGCGTAACGTCGAATGAAAGCGAGGCACTTCCTATGATCCGGTCCCGGACATCGCTGTTGCTGTTCACCAGCGCGGTCCAGTACGGGTTGTTGTTCCAGCGGCTGTTCCAGTTGAACTGGGTGCCGTCCTCATTGAACTGCCTGGCTTCTAGCAGGCTGGTATCGACCTGGCGGCCGAACCAGAGGAACTGCCACATCACGTTGTCTTCGCCATACCCCTGGGGCGGCCGGTTGGCCCCGTCGCTCTGAAGATACTGGACGGAGACATCCGTGCGCAGCCGATCCGTGAGGTTGCTGCCCCCGCTGAGCGCGACGTTGGTGCGCTCGAGCTCGAAGCTCGGATACATGCCCTCCTGGTCCATACGCGAGATGGAGAACCGCACGTTCGAGTTGTCCGAGTTGGTCGCGAACGACGCGCTCGTGTTGACGGTGCGTCCGGTATCGAAGAAGTTGCGGACATTGTCGGGATGGGAGACCCACGGCACCGCTTCTCCATTGCTGAAGAACTGCGGGATCATCAGCCCGTTATCCAGCCTTGGTCCCCAGCTTTCGTCGGTGCCGTCGTTGACGCCGTTGCCCCGGCCGTCCAGGTAGGAGTACTCACCAAAGGCGCCCTGCCCGTACTTGTTCTGGTAGGTAGGCAGCTTCAGTGGCGTTTCGAAGCTCACATTGGTGCTCGCATTGATCGCCGTACCACTCGCCCTCCTGCCATTCTTCGTGGTGATGAGAATAGCGCCGTTGGCCGCACGCGACCCGTAGAGTGCCGCGGCGTTAGGTCCCTTGAGGACTGAGAGTGACTCGATATCGTCAGGATTGATGTCCTGAATGACATTGCCGTAGTCGATCGCATTGTAGCCGGTTGTTCCACCGCTTCCCGCCGCGTTGCTGACCGGAACGCCGTCGATGACGAATAGCGGCTGGTTGTTTCCAGTAAGCGAGTTGGCTCCGCGAATCACGATCCGAGACGAGCCGCCCGGTGTGTTGGAGTTCGTGATGGTTACGCCAGCGACCTTACCGGTAAGCGCGGTGACCAGATTCGGCTCGCGCGCTTCTGTAAGATCCTCGGCGTTGACCTCTTCTACCGAAGTCGTAAGTGAGCGCTCTGCCCGCTCTATGCCCAGCGCCGTTACCACGAGACCTTCCACCTCGATCGCTGTCTGAGTAAGCGCAAGTGTGACAGTCGCGGCCGAGCCAGCCGATACGACTACGCGCTCCTCGTCAGCACCGAAGCCGATCAGCTGCGCGCGAACAAAATGTTCACCCGCTGGCACATTGACGATCTGAAACCTGCCCTGATCGTCGGTGAGTGTTCCGAGAGCGGAATTTCGAACGGAGACCTGCACGCTCGAGAGCGGGGCCTGCGTCGTGGCATCTACCACTGTCCCCTGGATCGTTCCGGTCGACTGGCCCGAGGCCGTCACTGGTACGAGAGTTAGCAGGAGGGCGAAAAGCCAACGGCGTTTGCTCATCTACGATTCTCCTCGTTCTGGTCGGAGTATGCCAGACGCCGCCGGGAAAGTTGCGGCCGTGTGGCTGTGGTCTACACGCAGTGGCACGTAGACCGGGGAACACGGTGGTGTGACGGGCGATTGTTTTTGAGCTATAGGGGGCGGCGGGAGCCGCCAGGGTTGAAGGTCGCTGCCATGAAAGGCGGGACGGTCGGCAACATAAGCTGCCCCTTGCCACTCCGCAATAGATATCGCCCCGACAGCCGTTGGCCGCCGGGGCGATAAGCTCTACTGGAGAAGGATTTAGATATTAGGGTTATTCAGAATCTCCACGTCCGGCAATGGCCAGCAGCGGGTATCTCCGTAATCTCCACCGTTGTCGAACGGCGTCCCGGGCGCCGGCACCAACGGAAGCGACAGGCGCCGTATGTCGTAGAATCGCTGGCCTTCCAGGAAGAGCTCTCTCGATCGTTCCTGAATGACATGGTCGATAATCTCCGCCTGGTCGGTGCTCGTGAATGCCGGCAGGCCTGCCCGAGCATGGAACATGTTTATGATATCCACCGCCTCCTGCGGGTCCCCGACCCGCGCCTCGGCTTCCGCGATGATGAGCTGAGCCTCGGTCCAGGTGGCTACCGGAACGGGATCTCCAACATCCCGGTACTTGGTCTGGAGGAATATGGGGGTTCCGTCGGTCGCCTCGTCTCCGGTATCTATGACTTCTACCCGTGGATCGGCTGTTCCTCCAAACACCAGATTTCGGAAAGCTGGTCCGACCGAAACCGCCTCACTGATTATGCTCTGCTGGTAGATGCGGTTCTGACGGCGGGCCGAGCCGCCTGACGCGGTGGCCACAAGCTCGAATCCCTCGACCACCTCTCTCGCGTCGTCGGCCGCGCCCGCGTAGTCGCCTAGGTCGAGCCGCGCCCGTGCTCTTCCGATGAGCGACGCGTTCAGGATGGTGTCGTTTCCAACTGCCTGAGCAGCTGTTATAGCCTGCGTGAATCTTTCGATCGCACGCTGGAACAGGTCTTCAGATTGTACTTCCGCCCCGGCCTCCAACGACTCGTTCAGCAGCACACCGGAGCAGAACCCCTCCCCCAGCAGCAGGTGGCTGAAAGCCGAGTACATCGCCGCCTTGGCGACAAGGGCTTGGCGGTTAGTGACTTCGGCATCAGTGAAGTCCTGGAGGCGCACAAGCGCATTTTCTGCCGACCACCTCGCTACTGACAGTGGCGTGTAGGTACCCAGGTTCGTGCACGAGGACTCCGCGTAAATCCCATCATCCGAGCGCACTTCACGCCGGTCGTACACCCAGCGAGCCGCGGTCTGGGTGGCGTCCGTGAACTCGTCGCCGGTCAGAGCGCCGAGTACGATATACGCGTTGAGGGCGCACTCGAAATCTCCTACGGCGCCGAGAACCAGCAGGTCGGCGTCGGACGGATCTTCCAGCGATCCGGCAGGTATCCGGCTGGGTGCCTGTACGTCCAGCGCGTTATCGAGGACGTCGCATCCGCCGATTACAACAACGAGGAGTAGCGAGAAAAGCCACCCCGGCCTGCGAGCTATATTCTGAACGATGGACATAAGTCTCGTAGAGGGTTCGGGTTCCGAATTATTATTGCGCATGGCGGATCTCAAAACGCTATGTCCACACTGACCACGAACTGCCGGAGCTGCGGAATTACATTCTGTTCCCAGATGGCGAAATCTCCACCACGGCTTCCCCCGTGGAAGGTGGCTTCCGGCTCCAGACCATCGTAGTTGGTCCACGTCCCTAAATTCCGGCCGGCTACTGTGACCTTGAGCTCGTCCGTGCCGATGCGACCCGACCATTCCTGCGGAATCGTGTAGGTGGCCGATAGCTCGCGCAGCTTGGCGAAGCTAGCGTCGTGAATCAGCGTTCCGGGGATGAGCTCCTGATAACCCGCGATCAGGACCGGACTGAACTCCTCGGGGAAGTAGTTGGCACGGCAGCGAAGGAAGAGTGCGCAGCGAACGCGCTCGTTGCCGTCCAGCTTCGAGTAGTCGAGCTTGTAATCCAGCAGCCCGAACAGCTGCAGATTGTCAAAAAGCGTAAGCGTCGTGCTGAACGCGCCCTGCGTTCTTGGCGACGTTCTGCCGAGGAAGACCGGTGGCGCGACGTCACATGGCACCGCCTCCCCGTTGTTCTCGGGGCCGCCCTCGCACATGATGTTTATTGCCTCGCCCGACGCGTCGAAGTCGGCACTCACCACCTCGCGAGCGAACCATGAGCCGATGGGATAACCCAGCCGGTGCTGTATGTAGCTCGATGCCTGGATGAAATCTTCGTCGGTCACATCACCCAGATCCACCACTTCGTTTTCGTTCGTGGCTATGCTGAATCTGAGGTCCCACGATACATCCTCGGATCGATAAGGTAACGCATCGATTACCAGCTCCAGGCCGGAGTTCGTTACCTCGCCCGCATTGACGAACTGGCTACCGGCGAAACCGGACGACGGCGCGATCCGCCTCAGCAGGATGGCGTCGCGCGTGGTCTGGTCGTAGTAGGTAAATTCGAATCCGAGCCGGCTGTCGAACATAGAAGCGTCGAAACCCAGCTCGATCTCTTCCGAGCGCTCCGGTCCGAGTGCCGGGTTGCCGATTGTCCCGGGGGTAACAACGCCAACATCGCCCGGACCGGGCACGGGCTCGAACGTCCGAAGCGCGGCGAACGCCTCGGGCTGCTGCCCCGACTGTCCGTACGCGGCCCGGACCCGGAGCTGATTTACCACCCCGAAATTCCAGAAGGGCTCCTCGCTCACCACCCATGATGCGCTCACCTTAGGGTAGTAAACGATGTCGAACTGCTCGCCGAACGCACTGTTGTCGTCGGCGCGCAGCCCGGCGGTGAGGAACAGGCGATTGTTCCAGGCGACCTGCTGCTGGCCAAAAACGCCAACCGTCGTGTTCTCGATGTAATCCTCGGTACCCCGCTGGATGGCCGCGGCTTCAATCGTTGTGAGGCCCGGAACGGGGAAGTCCTCGCCGTACGCGCTTATGTACTCCGAATAGTCACGGTAGTACTGTGCGCCGAACGAGGTGTTGGAGGTAAGTCGATCGTTGACCGGGAAGCTCAGTGTCCCGCTGTAATCGAGCGTCATGAGCTCCGAGTTGCGGTCCAGGACGTCCTTGTACCCGCGGTCCGCGAACGAGTCGAAGAATACGTACTGATCGTCGCGATTGAACAACTCCACATTCTGCTCACGCGTGTGATCCGTGCCAGCCGCCAGCCGCTGCGTGAACCAGTCGGTCGGGCGGTGGTTGAACTGAATGCTTCCGGTGAAGCGGTTGAGGTCCTGCCAGGTGTCCACAAGGGCGTAATACGATTCCGGCGTCCCGCTGTAGAAGCCGTGCCGCGGAGTGCCCAGATTCGCTGGCGTCGCGTAGTACGTACTCCAGGTTACGCCGCCCGCACCCGATTCCCATACGAGATCGGTCCTGCCAGCCACATAGCCCAGGCTGAGTGTCGCGTCCAGCTTCTCGTTCGGCCGCACCGTCAGGTTCATTCGGCCATTGTACCTGAGGAGCTTATTCTCGGGCTCGATTCCTTCGTTGCGCACGAATCCGCCAGCAGCGTAATAGCTGACCGCGTCTGCCCCGCCACGCGCACTGAGGTCGTATTCCTGGAGATGGCCGGTATGAAAGATGTCATCGCCCCACGCGGCTTCCAGCTCGTTGAAGTCGATGCTCTCGAGCTCGCCATCCACCATAGCGTAGTTCGTCCACAGCCTGTCCTGCGGATCGTTGAACCAGTTGGCGCCCTGGGTGATCTTGAGGTTGAATCGAGGCTCGCCCGCAATGCCCTTCTTGGTTATGATCTGGATCACCCCGCCCGACGCCTCGGTTCCGTACAGCGTGGCCGCGGCCGGGCCCTTGATGATCTCGATCGATGCTATGTCCTCGGGATTGATGTCGTTGAACCTCGAGATCGAGTTGGATCCGAATCCCTGGTTGGTCGGGCCTGTGGACTGATCGCTGTTCGTGCGGATTCCGTCTATATATATGAGCGGGGCGTTCGAGAGCGAGAAGCTCGATGCCCCTCGTAACTGTATCCTCGAACCACTCCCCACCATACCCGTGGACTGAAGCACCACCGCGCCAGCTACCCTGCCGTTAATGAGCTCCTGGAGGTTGCCCACCGGCGCGACATCCATCACGTCCTCGGCCTCTATGGTCGCTACCACATTTCCGATCGCCCGCTTCTGCGCGGCGCCCGGGGTCCCGGTTACCACGATCTCGTCCAGCGCGATCGCCTCCTCGCCCAGGGTGATGCGGATCGCCGTGTCGCCAACGCGCACCTGCTGTGTAACGGTGCCGTACCCGATGGACTGGACCCGAAGCATCGCGTTCGTGCCCTCGACGCCAGTGATCCTGAACTCACCCGCTGAATTGGTCAGCGTTCCCAGCCCCGTCCCCTCGATCGTCACCTGCGCGCCGGAGACGGGCTCGAGCGTCTCGACGTTCACTACCGTTCCCGCGACCGTCCCTTGCTGCGCGCGCGCCGCCGCGGGGAACGTCACAGCGAGAAATGCGGCCACGAATAGTATGGCCGGGACTGTCCAGCATTGCCCTCGCGGGCGTGATGTTCGACGTACCGACAAGGGATCCGGAATCATACGTTCCTCCTTGATAGGACGGCGGGTGGGCGTGAGGCGGACGCTGGGAAGTATCGATTGCTCCCGCGATCTCGATCAGGCCCGAGAGGTCCGGCTTGCTGCCGGAGCAGGAAAGCGCGCAGCTGGTCACCCGGCTGTCGGGATCGCTGCATCAGCAAGCTAGAGAGCAGTATTTGGATGTGCAAGAGGATCATGCGACGCGCTTGCCGCTCACCCGCGCAACTGCTTATGTTTGGGCGATGCCCGGCTTCCGCCCGGGCGGTTCGCACTGAGCCAGCATTTTCGGGAGTGATGATGTCTGAACGAAAAATCCGGGTACTTGTGGCCAAGCCGGGGCTGGACGGGCACGATCGCGGGGCCAAAGTAATAGCGAGCGCCTTACGTGACGGTGGAATGGAGGTCATTTACACCGGTCTACACCAGACGCCCGAGATGGTGGTGGCAGCCGCTATCCAGGAGGACGTCGACGTGGTAGCTATGTCCATCCTCTCCGGTGCCCATATGACGCTGTTCCCACGAGTCCTGGAGCTCCTGGCCGCCGAGGGCGCCGATCATATCCTCCTTACAGGGGGCGGGATCCTCCCTGAAGAAGACATCCGCGAGCTGCGCGATAGGGGCGTTGGGCAGCTGTTCGGCCCTGGCACCACCACAACTGCCGCTGTCGACTACATCCGGCAGTGGTTCGCGGAGAACGGCCGCGACCGGGAGGTCGTCGGCTCGTGACCGCCGAGCACCGCCTCACGACGGAGCTTCGCGCGCTGGAAGACCGCATTCGCCAGGGTGGCGGCGATAAACGCATCGCCAAACAACATCAACAGGGGAAGCTGACAGCCAGGGAGCGCGTTGCCCTCCTGCTCGATGCGCGAACTCGTTTCCAGGAAGTCGGGCTGCTCGTCGCTCATGATAAGTATGACGGCCAGGCGCCCGCCGCGGGAGTGGTCACGGGTATAGGCGAGGTCGGCGGCCGCGAGGTGGTTGTGGTTGCCAACGACGCCACGGTGAAGGCGGGATCGTGGTGGCCCGAAACGATCACCAAGATCCTGCGGGCACAGGAGATCGCTATGCGATGCCGTGTGCCCATTATCTACCTGGTCGACTCCGCGGGTGTAAACCTTCCCTACCAGGGCGGAGTCTTCCCTGGCCAGTACGGCGCGGCCCGCATCTTCTACTACAACTCGATAATGCGGCGCTACCTCAAGGTGCCGCAGATCTCTGCCGTGATGGGGCAGTGCATCGCCGGCGGAGCGTATCTCCCGGCGCTTTCCGACGTGATCCTGATGGTCGAAGGGACCTCTTTCATGGGCCTCGGCGGACCCAACCTCGTCAAAGGTGCCACCGGACAGACGACCGATGCGGAGACGCTCGGCGGAGCGTACACCCACAACGCGATTTCAGGTGTCGCCCACTATCGTGTCCCCGACGATCGCGCGTGCCTCGCCAGGATCCGGAGCCTTATCGAGGATCTGCCGCGGCAGGATGTTCCGGTCCGGCAACTATCGCCCGAGCCACCCGCGCGACCAGCGGGTGACCTCGCGGAGATCCTACCTGCTGATCACCGGCAGCCGTACGAGATGCGCGATGTGCTGTCCTGCATAGTGGATGCAGGTGATTTCGACGAGTTCCAGGCCGACTTCGCACCTGAAATGATCTGCGGGAAAGCCCGGATAGAGGGTATTCCCGTCGGGATCATCGCCAACGCGCGGGGAATGTTGAAGGACCCGCACGGCGGATCGCCAAAGTTCGGTGGGATTGTATATGCGGACAGCGCCGAGAAGGTCGCCTACTTCATCGAAGTGCTGAGCCGCCACGGCACGCCTATTGTTTTCCTGCAGGATGTTTCTGGCTTCATGGTAGGTACCGAGGCGGAGCACTCGGGGATTATCCGCTCGGGCGCACGCTTCGTCGAGGCTATGGCCACTGCCACCGTTCCGAAGGTAGTGCTCACCCTCAACCACGCCTCCGGCGCGGGGTACTATGCCATGTCCGGACAAGGCTTCGATCCTGACTTCATCTTCAGCTGGCCGAGCGGCCGCATGGGCGTGATGGAGGGCGACTCGGCGGTAATGGCGCTCTTCAGCGCGCAGCTCGACAAGCTCAAGAAGAGCGGCACTGCGCCGGACCCGGAGTTGCAGGCAAAGATGGACGAAGTCAGGGCGGACTACGACGCGCAACTGGACGCTAAATACGCCGCTGCCAGGGGATTCGTGGACGCCGTCATCTATCCGGAAGATACTCGCGAAACACTCGCAATGGCACTGAGGACTTCACTGAATAACAGAGGCCCGCACCTCGGCGCTTTTGTTTTACCGATAGCCGATCGCTCATAAATAATGCGTAAATCCATACGAATCGCGTCAGGGCAGGGCTTCTGGGGCGATCAGCTCGATGCGCCGAAGCAGCAGGTAGAGAACGGTCACATCGATTACCTCATGCTGGACTATCTCGCTGAAGTAACGATGTCCATCATGCAGAAGCAGCGATCACGCAACCCTGAGCTGGGCTATGCGAGGGATTTCGTGCCGCTTATGGGTGATATCCTGCCGGCCGTCGTTGAGCGTGGAATACACGTCATTGCCAACGCGGGAGGCGTTAACCCCATCGGGTGCCGCGACGCGGTCCTGGAGCAGGCCAGGGTGAGCGGCGCGGCTGGTGCCCGGATCGGCGTCGTTACGGGTGATGACATATTGGAGCGATTGCCAGATTTACTGAACCGTGGTGTGGAACTCCGGAACATGGAAACTGGCGAGCCGCTCTCTACCGTGCTCGACAGGGTGCAGAGCGCCAACGCATACATCGGCGCGCGCCCCATCGTGGAGGCGCTCAGGCAGGATGCGCACGTTGTGATTACCGGACGCTCAACCGATACCGCGCTCACTTACGCTCCCATGATTCACGAGTTCGGTTGGGGATGGGATGATCATGACCGCATCGCGGCGGGCATCATAGCCGGCCATATAAATGAATGCGGTGCTCAGGCCTCGGGCGGTAACTGCCTCGTCGACTGGCGCAATATCCCGAATCTGGCTGAGATCGGTTATCCGATAATCGAAGCTTACCCGGACGGATCGTTCGTGGTGACCAAGCATGATGGTACCGGCGGGCGAATAACCACGGCGATCGTCAAGGAGCAACTGCTTTACGAGATGGGTGATCCGCAGAGCTATATCACGCCGGACGGCATCGCCGACTTCACTACCATACAGCTGGAGAGCGAGGGAGATAACCGCGTGCGGGTGAGCGGTGTGACCGGCGCTATGCCTACGGATAGGCTTAAGGTCAGTATAGCCTATAGCGCGGGATATAAGGCCACAGGCACTCTCGTCTATGCCTGGCCGGATGCGGTCGAGAAGGCCCAGGCCGCAGACAGGATCCTTCGCGAGCGGATGGACCGACTGGGCCTCCGCTTCGACGAGGTGCTCACCGAATACGTCGGCTGGAACGCTACGCACGGCCCGCTGGCCGGCGAACTCCCGGCCGATTTACCGGAAGTCACCATCCGGTGGGGCGTGCGCTCCGAAGATCGTGCCGCTGTAGAGCGATTCACCAAGGAACTCGCCCCGCTCGTCCTCGCGGGGCCACCTTCCGTAACCGGCTTCGCCGGTGGCCGCCCCCGGGTCCAGGAAATCGTCGCCTACTGGCCCGCTCTCATTCCAAAGTCGGAAATCGAGCCCCATCTTCGAGTTGAAGTCTTTGCGGGGTAAGGAATGGCCTTGTGCCCACCCGGCTTGCGCCTCGTGTAGGGACGGGCCTTGTGCCCGCCCGGCTCGGGCACCCACAAGGGGTGCCCCTACAGAGAATCGCGCAAAATGAGGATAACCTTCCTCGGCACCGCCGCGGCACGTCCCACCGTGGGGCGAAATGTCAGCTCCCTCGTCCTTCAGCGCGAAGGCGAGATGCTGATGTTCGACTGCGGCGAGGGTACCCAGCGCCAGATGATGCGCTTCGGCACCGGCTTCACCCTCGCCGACATCTTCTTCTCCCATCTCCACGCTGATCACTTCCTCGGTGTCATTGGGCTCCTGCGTACTCTCGGGCTACAGGGCCGCGAGGAGCCAGTGACGCTCTGGACACCTGCCGGGACGGAAGACACCCTCCGCCAGGCGGTCGAGCTGGGCGTGGAGCGCGTGAGCTTCCCCGTAGCCATAGTGGGCGTAAAATCGGGACAGCGCCTCATTCGCGGGGAGTACGATGTGCTTCCTTTTCGTACCCATCACGGCGGGCGCAGCCTCGGTTATGCTGTCGTCGAACATTCCCGCCTCGGGCGTTTCGATCCCGAGCGCGCTCGCCAGCTCGGCATACCCGAGGGGCCCCTGTGGGGACAGATCCACCAGGGTCAATCGGTCGAGGTGGGCGGTAGAATCGTCCAACCCGAGGAACTGGTCGGCCCGCCCCGACCAGGCCGACGCGTCGTCTATACCGGCGACACCCGCCCCTCGGCCGCCACCCGCAAGGCGGCCGCCGGCGCCGACCTGCTCATCCATGAAGCCACTTTCGGTCGCGAGGACGCCGATCGCGCTGTCGCTACCGGCCACTCCACCGCCCGCGAAGCAGCCGGCGTCGCCCGCGATGCCAACGTCCACCGCCTTGCCCTGACCCATTTCTCCCCCCGCTACGCCGACGACCCCCGCTCCCTCGAACGCGAGGCCAAAGCCGTGTTCCCCGCCACTATCGCAGCCTTCGACGGCCTCACCCTGGAAGTACCGTACAGGAACGAGTAGCGCGCCTTGACACCCGCCTGGCACGCATTAGATTAGGCGACTGTTAGCACTCACAGACGCCGAGTGCTAAACATACGGATACATTTTTCACCTATACGGAGGGTCTCCATCTATGGCCACCGCGACCGATACCAAGGTCAAGCCGCTCGCCGACCGCGTCGTCGTCAAGCCGCTCGAGGAAACGGAGCAGATGCGGGGAGGGCTTTACATTCCCGACACCGCTAAAGAGAAGCCGCAGGAGGGCGAAGTCATCGCGACCGGACCGGGTCGGGTAACCGACGAGGGCAAGCGAATCGACTCGGAGCTGAAGGTCGGCGACAAGATTCTCTACGGGAAGTACAGCGGCACCGAGGTCACAATTGACGGCACGCAGTATCTGATTCTTCGTGAGTCGGACGTACTGGCGATCGTCGGCTGACTTTCACCGGATCTCATCCTGACTTAGCGCAATAACCATTTAGAGGAGAATCAATATGGCTGCGAAGGACCTGGTTTTCAGCACCGAGGCGCGCGCCTCGCTGAAGAAGGGCGTCGATAAGCTGGCGGAGGCCGTCAAGGTCACGCTCGGCCCTAAGGGACGCAACGTAGTAATCGACCGGAAGTTCGGCTCCCCGACCATCACCAAGGACGGTGTGACGGTCGCGAAGGAGGTCGAGCTCGAGGATCCTATCGAGAACATGGGCGCACAGATGGTGAAGGAAGTCGCCACCAAGACCAGTGATCTGGCGGGTGACGGCACGACCACCGCGACGGTTCTCGCGCAGGCGATTTTCCGCGAGGGTCTGAAGAACGTAACGGCCGGTGCGAACCCGATGTCGCTGAAGCGCGGCATCGACAAGGCGGTGGAGAAGGTGATCGAGGAGCTTCGCGGCATCTCGGTCGAGACCGCTGGCAAGAAGGAGATCGCGCAGGTCGGCACCATCTCCGCGAACAACGACGAGGAGATCGGCTCGCTGATCGCCGACGCGATGGAGAAGGTCGGCAAGGACGGCGTCATCACCGTTGAAGAGGCCAAAGGTCTCGAGACGACGCTGGAGACTGTCGAGGGCATGCAGTTCGATCGTGGTTACCTCTCGCCGTACTTCGTCACGGATCCGGACCGCATGGAGGCCGCGCTCGAAGACGCCATGATCCTCATCCACGACAAGAAGATCTCGGCCATGAAGGACCTCCTTCCGGTGCTGGAGAAGGTGGCCCAGACGGGTAAGCCGCTCCTGATCATCGCGGAGGACATCGAGGGGGAGGCTCTCGCCACGCTCGTGGTGAACAAGCTTCGCGGCACGCTGAAGGTCGCGGCCGTCAAGGCGCCGGGCTTCGGTGATCGTCGCAAGGCGATGCTGCAGGATCTCGCAGTACTCACCGGTGGTCAGGTGATCTCGGAGGACGTCGGCTTCAAGCTCGAGAACGCTGTGCTCAGCGACCTCGGTCGTGCGAAGCGCATCGTGATCGACAAGGACAACACCACGGTCGTCGATGGTGGCGGGACCGACGAGGCCATTCAGGGCCGGATCAAGGAGATCCGCAGTGCCATCGACAAGTCCACGTCCGACTACGACAGCGAGAAGCTCCAGGAGCGGCTTGCGAAGCTCTCCGGTGGTGTGGCCGTCATCAATGTCGGCGCCGCGACCGAGACGGAGATGAAGGAGAAGAAGGCCCGCGTCGAGGATGCGCTGCATGCCACGCGCGCGGCTGTGGAAGAGGGAATCGTTCCGGGCGGCGGTGTCGCGCTGCTCCGGGCCCAGGCCTCGCTCAAGGGGCTCAAGTTTGACGACTCGGACGAGAACGTAGGCGTCCGCATCGTCGAGCGCGCGCTCGAGGAGCCGATCCGTCAGATCGTGCAGAATGCTGGCGCCGAGGGCTCCATCGTGGTGGCCAAGGTCCGCGAGCAGAAGAACAAGAGCTTCGGTTACAACGCTCGTACGGACACCTACGAGGATCTTGTGGCGGCAGGCGTGATCGACCCCACGAAGGTTACTCGTACCGCGCTCCAGAACGCGGCTTCCATCGCCGGTCTCCTGCTCACCACCGAGGCAGTGGTGGTCGAGCATCCGGAGCCGAAGGAAGCTGGCGGCGCTGGCGGCGGCATGCCGGGCGGCATGGGTGGTATGGAGGGGATGTACTAAACCGCTCAGGTTGCAGGTAGCTGGACGAACTGGCCCCGTCTTCGAGAGAAGGTGGGGCCAGTTTTGCATTCCCCTTGACCGTCAGTGGCTCGTCGGACAAGTATTGGATTGTGAGAAGGAATCCATTGACGGTATTCTAAAATCGCCATTGAACAAACTTCGGCGCGACAGTCGATCAATTTCGATTTAATTCCCTGATTTGCCTGCCGTTCCAATGCCATTCGTAAGGGTCTCGCGATCTCAGGCCGCACTTTGCATCCTCTTCATATTGGTCACGGCGTGCCAGTCGAACACGGGCGGTGCTCGGGAGCAAATCGCAATCGTAGCATGGTCTCTAATTCCTGATCTGCGCATCGGCAGTGTGGACGACCGACATTCCTCGCTTACCCGAGTTCCTGATTTAGAGATTGGACCTGAGGAATCGATTTATGTGCTACAACCCCTCGAAAGCATCATAAAGGTTTATGACAGGAACGGGAGGGCTACGGGAGGATCGGGCGGGACGGATCGGGCCCGGGCGAGTTTATCCGGCCAGTCAAGCTGGGATGGATTGCGGACACGCTCTGGGTGTTGGATGCAGAAGCCGCACGGATCAGCCTATTCTTCCCGCCTGATAAGTTCGCGAACTCCATTAGTTTTCGTAATCCACCCATCGATCGGGTATTCTCGCCAGTCGAACCCGAGGTCCCGCTTGCGGACGGTTCAATCGCATTTGCCCCCAGCATCCCGTCGCATCTGTCCGGGAGAGGAGTGACAAGGCCGATCCCTCTCGTTCAGTTGAGTCGCACGGGGGTGATATCGGATACCTTCGCGCTACTCGATATCCAGAACCTCTGGGTAATCATCCGCAATCCGGCGGCCCCACATCTTGGCGAGATCTATCGACTGCACCCGATGATGGATTTTCCCTTGTGGGATGTGGCCGCGGACGGCGATAGGCTTATCGTTGTGCGGCGACTGGCCGCACGGCAGAGCCCATCGCACTTTAACGTCACTG
>DASSKB010000084.1:0-16723 GCA_035690925.1 Longimicrobiaceae bacterium | reverse complement strand
AGGTTGTGGTTGGAGCGGGGGTAGCGCACGAACTCGGCGGGTACGCCGTTGTGCTCCAGCGCATTGAACCACTGTTCGGCGTCGGCCATCGGGGTGCGGTGGTCCTCTTCGGACTGCACGATGAGGGTGGGGGTCGTCACCTGGTCCACGTAGCGGATGGGTGACAGCTCGTCGTACATTTCCGGATTGTCCCATGGCTCACCATAGAATTCGAACTCGGTGAGGCCCTGCGCGTCGGACGAGCCGTACCATGACCACCAATTGCTGATCATCCGATCCGCCTGCGCGGCATCGAACCTGTCGGTCTTCGTGGTGATCCAGGCTGTCATGAACCCACCGTACGAGCCGCCTGTCACACCCATGTTCATGGAGTCCACGCCCGGCATGCGCGACGCGATATCTACGGCCTTCATCAGGTCCAGGTAGTCGTCGCCACCCCAATCACCGCGCGTCGAGTAGGTGAAGTCGGCGCCATAGCCGCCTGATCCGCGCGGGTTCGTGAAGAGCACCCACATCCCGGCGCCCGCCAGATTCTGGAACTCGTCGAACCAGTTCTCACCGTACCGCGAATGTGGCCCGCCATGGATGTACAGGACCAGCGGATACTCCTTCCCAGCCTCGTACCCGTACGGCTTCATCATCCAGGCCTCGATTTCGCGGCCTCCTACTGATTCGTACGTGAAGCGCTCTGCGTCGGCCCACGCGATCTCGGCGTTCAGTGCGTCGTTGAAGCCGGTAAGGCGCCGCTCGTTCTCGCCGTCGCCGTCGGCTATGAAAAGCTCGGTCGGCTTCGTCATGGAGCTCGCTACGAAGGCGATATTCTCGAACTCGCGGTCGTAGTCGACGCCGTAAAAGCGCCGGCGGCCCGCGACCAGCTCCTCCATCTCGCCAGATTCGGGGTCCAGCCGGAATATCGCGTCGCGCCCGCCGATCGTCGCTTCCATCATTATATCGCCGTCCGGCATCCACTCGTAGTTGCCGGGCTCGAACTGCCAGTCGCCGATGACCTCACGCGGCTGTCCGCCCTCGGAGTCGATTATGTAGAGCTCTTCCTGACCCGTGCGCACGCCCATGCTAGAGATGAAGGATAGCTGGTCGCCGTCGGTGGACCACGCCAGATCGCCCTCCTCGCCCATTATCTCGGCAAGCTTTCGGGGCTCCCCACCATCGATCGAAATTATGTAGATATCGGAGTCGTTGCGCGGCGCTTCGTCGCGAACGGCGTCGTACGGCAGGAGGTCCAGCGAGTCCCGCTCCGCACTTACCACCGAGTCAGGTCGGAGATCGACATCGGCGGTGAACGCTATCCAGCGACCGTCCGGCGACACAACAGCATCGTCGTGCGAATAGAGCGTGCTGGTCAGCTGGTGCTTGACGGTGTCCCCGAACGCCTGCATCCAGAGTTGGTCCGGGCGATACTCGCGCGCCTCGTATGGATTCGCGACATAACCCTGACCGTTCCGCTTGTATCCTCGTTCCACTATGTGACGGCCGTCGAATCGCGCTGGATTAACCGGCTCCGTCACCGCCCCGAAAGGCGGTTTGGCGGTCGCAGCCATCTTGGCGAACGGATCGTCCTTATCGCCATTATCCGAGGCGCCGTTATCGCCGTTCTCGTCCTCGTCGTCCTCGTCCGGCACCGGATCGGTGCTCACTGTGAAGCTGCGATCCTCCGGCATGGAGCCGGTCGGGTAATCCTCCAGCTGAATAGCCTCGCCGCGCGGCCCGTTCATGCGAAGTGCCCAGGTGGAGCCCTCGCCGCCGTCCCTATCGGAGCGGAAGAAGAGATACTCGCCATCGGGCGACCACCGCGGATCGGAGCTCTCAGTGCCCGGTGCGGTCAGTCGGAACGGCTCGCCGCCATCCACTTGTACGGCCCAGACCTCGTTGTGACGGCGATTCTCTTTCTCGTTGACCGTGGTGACCGTGAACGCCACCATCTCACCGTCCGGCGAAACAGCGGGCGACGACAGCGTAGTTACACGGTACCAGTCGTCGGGAGTGAAGGCACGCTTCTGTGCTTCCTGCGCGTGCAGAGGCGCAAACTGTAGAAATACGGCGAGGGCGGTGGCCAGCATCGAGCGCATCGTCAGGACTCCGGAATAGATTGGATTACGGCGGGTTGGAGCCCTGAGAATGCCGCGATGCCGGCCGTGCGTCAAGGGGAGATGTCTACCCTCGCAGCCCCGTCCCGGTGTCGGTCCAGCGCCATTCGTCCAGAATCCGCGCTACGCGTGGGCCCATTCCGTCTCCGAATACCGGGGGATAGGAGGTGTGGACATAGAAGTACCGGCCGTTGTGCTGGCCCAGGCCGACTCTGCCGAAATCGGCTTCGGCGAGATCGTAGACCTCGAGTGCCCACGGGTAGATCTCCGCGCCACGCGGATCAGGTGCGGTGGTACCCGCCACCTCAGCCGCGCGCTCGCTGGCCTGAGCCTCGGTTGTGCCTTCCGGGAAGAAGTAAACGTTCATGAAGGCGTTCTCACTCAGCTGCCCGCCGAAGTTAGCGACGAACCTGACGGCGTCCCCCTCGCCGGAGCTGGTCTCCTGCGAGACCATATCTTCGGGAACGTAGGTGCTGAAAGGTATGCCGAAGCCGGGACGCGTGGTGTAGAGCATGTACGTCATCGGCTCCTCCATCCCTTCGATGCCGATGGTGCCCTCCATGGTCTCGGGTCGATCAACGCCCATATCGGTATCGGTCGATGGTGATGTGGATGGCGGCGGCAGAGTCGTATCGGCGATCGGCAGTGGCGGATCTTCCACCTGCGGCGAGTCGGCCGCGGGGGTGCATGCGGCGGCAACGAACAGGCCGCAGATGGCAACGGCCTGGCCGATCGAGGATCTTTTCTGAGCGATACTGGACATCACACTATTATGGTCAGAGTTACGATTTACCCGGGCGCCCCGGCTTGCGAGAACGGTGCCGCCGACGCAAACTTGATTCCTTGCTGGTTATCATCACCGCATCGACCCCAACCGCGCTTATCAATGCGATTGCTCTCCGTTCTGCTGCTACTGCTCATTCCGCAAGCCGTCCTGGCGCAGGCGCCGGTGGCTTACGAAGTCACCTTCCCCAACGCCATTCACCACGAGGCGGAGATATCGGTGACCTTTCCGAACGTTCCGGCGGGTCCACTGGAGGTGCGAATGAGCCGGAGCTCGCCCGGCCGCTACGCGCTCCACGAGTTCGCGAAGAACGTATACTCGGTTGAGGCCTTCAACAGCAGCGGCGAGCCGCTCGAGATCACGCGGCCCAACCCGTACCAGTGGAACGTGGAGGGGCACGACGGCACCGTGCGCGTCACCTACACACTTTTCGGGGACCAGGTTGACGGCACCTACGCTGCCATCGACAACACGCACGCGCATCTGAACATGCCCGCGACCTTCATGTGGGCGCGGGGCCTCGAGGATCGCCCGATCGAGATAACATTCCATCCGCCGGAGCCGGAGTGGAAGGTCGCGACCCAGCTGGCCCCTACGAGCGATCCCATGCGCTTCACCGCGCCCCATCTCCAGTATTTTCTGGATAGCCCAACCCAGCTCAGCGCGTTCGACATGCGCCAATGGACGGTGCCGTCTCCCGCGGGCGAGTACACCATCCGCTTTGCGCTCCACCATCAGGGAACCGCCGAGCAGCTGGACGAGTACGCCGAGATGGTGGAGAAGGTGGTAGCGGAGCAGATCGCGGTGTTCGGGGAGCCTGCGGATTACGACTATGGGACGTACACCTTCATAGCCGACTATCTCCCGTACGCCGATGGCGACGGGATGGAGCACCGCAACTCGACTATCATCACGAGTAGCCGGCCCCTATCGACCGGCGCGATGCGGAACCTGGGGACAGTATCGCATGAGTTCTTCCACTCGTGGAACGTGGAGCGGATCCGCCCGGCGGGCCTCGAGCCATTCGACTTCGAGCGCGCGAATATGTCTGACGCGCTCTGGTTCGCCGAAGGTTTCACCTCCTACTACACGAACCTCATCATCCGCCGCGCGGGTCTGATAAGCATCGAGGACTACGCGCATTCGCTCTCGGGAGCGCTCAACGCGGTGATAAACTCGCCGGGCCGTGAGTACTTCACGCCAGTGGAGATGAGCCGACAGGCGCCGTTCGTAGACGCCGCGACGTCGGTGGACCCGCAGAACAAGCGGAACACGTTCATCTCGTATTATACGTGGGGCTCGGCCATCGGATTGGGCCTGGACCTGCAGCTCCGCGAGCGGTTCGGTGTTACGGTAGATGACTACATGCGCGGGATGTGGGAGGAGTACGGCGTACCCGAGGAGCCGTACACCATCGCCGATCTGCAGGCTGAGCTCGCCGAGCTGACGGGCGATGCGGCCTTCGCGGACCAGTTCTTCAGTCGGTACATCGAAGGGCATGAGGTGGTGGACTACGCCCGACTCCTCGCGGGCGCCGGGTTCCTCCTACGCAGGGCCAACCCGGGCGAGCCATGGCTGGGTCAGGTGGATATCACGTTCGAGGACGGCGATGCGGTGGTTAGCGGGGGTACTTTCGTAGGCGCCCCACTGTACGAGGCTGGCCTCGATCGTGGCGCGAACATCATCTCGATCGGTGGCGAACCGATCAATTCCAAGGCGGATATCGATAGGATTCTCGCCACGCACCGGCCGGGCGATGCGTTACCGATAGAGTTCGAGCTACGTGGTGAGAGCATCTCCAGCACACTGACTCTGCAGGAGAACCCACGCGTTGAAGTGGTGACCTACGAGGAGGTCGGACAGGAAGTCACGCCAGAGATGGCGCAACTCAGACAGGAGTGGCTCGGCTCGAACGCGCGGTAAGCGCGGAACGGCCCTGATCAGTGGAGGGCCGTCTCCGACGCGCCGATGATGTTCTCGACCTCGGCCAGAACGCGCCTGGGGTCGCAAGGTTTGGAGACGAAAGCGGCACAACCCGCCTCGCGTGCGCGTCGACCGATGGAGCCGTACGCGAGAGCGGAGACCATGATCACCGGGATGTCACGAGTGCTAGGATCGCGCTTCAACTCGCTAGTCGCGCCTATTCCGTCCAGCATGGGCACCGAGAAATCCATAAGTATCAGGTTGGGAAGGTGCTCGCGCGCAGAGCGTAGCCCCGCCTGGCCGTCCTCGGCGGTCAGGACGCGATAACCGTGGTGCTCGAGGTAAATTTTCTGTACTGCTAGAAAGTCGAATTGATCTTCGACAATCAGGATGGTCTTGGCTTCCATATCACTCCGGCTGGGCTGCGAGAGGAGGGGGTCCAACAATTTATAACCTTTCTAACCCGCGGCGTCTACCTCTTCGGTCCATTTCTCGCCAGCGCGTGACGAGCGTTCGTCCCACCACGTTTTCACGACAGTAGCCGAAAGTATGGCGGCACCACCCACCAGGGCCCATGAGCTGGGTGTCTCGTCGTGGATCAGCCAGGCCCAGATGGGGTTGAGTGCCGGCTCTACCAGCAGCAATGTCGCGGCTTCGAGTGCGGGAATGTGGCGGATGCCGCTCGTCAAAAAGAGATACGCCACGCCTACCTGGAAGATCCCGAGATAGCCGACCAGCGCCCAATCGACGGCACTTGCATCGACTACTGGCAGCGCCATCGGCAGACAGACGAGGAAGGCCAGCGCGTTTCCTATGACTACCGTAGCAAGCGCTCCCTCGCCGCCGCCCCCCTCGCCGCCGCTTCCACTTCCTAGCCACCGCAATCCGAGAATGGTGAGCGCCCAGGTGAAGCCCGCCAGCGCCGCGAGGAGATCTCCGCGCGCGGGGTTCGGTGCCGTGACCGCCGGCTCCTCGACTCCCACGAAGAACAGCGACAGCCCGAACGCCACCACCGCCATGAAAACGAGGTCCTCACGCGTTATCCGCTCCCGGAGCAGCAACGGACCGAGCAGCAGGATGTACAGCGGGGCGGTAGACTGGAGGAAGATGGTGTTGGCCGCTGTCGTAAGCTTGTTTGCCGCCACGAACAGCACCATGGTGGCGGCGTATGCCCCCGCGACCATCACCACCCGCCAACTCCACCCCCGGCGCGCCGCCGGCACCAGCAGCAGCACAGTCAGAGCCGCAATCCCCGACCTGAACCCCGCCACCTGCCAGCTGCTTAGCGTAACCGCCTTGATAGCCGCGCCGCCGGTCGAGAAGAGCGCCGCGGCGGCAATGAGCTGGAGCCGGCTGGTGGTGCGGGAGGGCATAGGGAGCTATCAGCTATCAGCTATCAGCTATCAGCGAAACGGCTAACAACTCGGCCGATCGGTGCCGAGGAGCAGTCTCCCTTGCAGCAGACTATCAAGTTCGGAAGACTCATCCGTAGCTGATAGCTGATAGCTGATAGCTGATAGCTTCTACCTCACCTCCAACAACTCCACATCGAACACCAGCGTCGCATTCGGCGGTATCACATCGCCTGCGCCCTCCGCACCGTAGGCGAGGTCGGGTGGGATCACCAGGCGGCGCTGCTCGCCGACTGTCATACCGGATACGCCCTCGTCCCAACCGGAGATGACCTCACCGCCGCCGAGGCCGAAGACGAAGGGCTGGCCACCGGTGCGGCTGCTGTCGAATTCGGATCCGTCGGGCAGCCAGCCGGTGTAGTGGACCACGACTTCGTCGCCGGGGGCGGCCGGGTCGCCGGTGCCTTCCCGCAGCGTCTGGTAGTAGAGTCCGGATGGTGTCTGCTCCATCGCATCGAGGTCCACCGCCAGCTCGGGCGAGTACGTCACCTCGGTGGGTGCTCCCTGATTGTTGGCCTCCGGCATGACCTCCTCCGCGTCTGCACATCCGCCCATCATTAGCGTTAGTGCGGTAATTGCGAGCAATCCACGGCCGAGGCGGTGAGTTATCTCTGGCATAAGGGCTCCTCTGCTGTGTCGGTGAGTTGATGACGCCAAGCTATACCGTGCGCCGAATCCCGCAAGCTCTGCGCGCTGACGTTGAGCCAGATAAATCTCCCTTGCCCGTAGTGCCTCCGTTCCCCATGCTGTCAGGCATGCAATTTAGCGAACGTCGTTTTGGCCGGTGAACTCTAGATATTGAACCGCTCCCAGACTTCTACAGGTTTGAACCGCGGAGGCGCAAAGGCGCAGAGGGATGGGCGCTTACATTTTGAGATGGAATTATGGGGGCTCGCGCGTTCGCAGCCTTTTTGACGTCATCTTCGTTGTAAGCAAGTTTGTAAATGTGCCAGTGCTACGGATTGATGCCGCTACGTTCCCCTGCGTTCTCTGCGCCTCAGCGGTTCAATCTATTCTGGATGCTGGAAATGCCACCTGAGACCAGAATCTCGGCCGGGCTCTTGCTGAGCTTGCATTCGCGCGGATCCGGCGCACTCGGCGGTGAATAACAACGTGAGATTATGAACAAGGAAACCGAATGATGACCGCGGCGAGCACGCGATATTTACCATGCTGAACCTGATTCGGAAGTTCCTACGCCCTACTCTACGGGAGCAGCTGGAGGCGGGTGTTCGCGAGGCGCTTCGGCGGTACGCGGATCGCCGCACGGCGCCCGATCTGCGCGTCTACGTATCTACCGACCTCATTCCCGAGCGAATGGAGCCAGACCTCTGGTCGCGCGACGAGGCGGACCACCTTCGGCGCTTCGCCGTACAGTGGGCGGAGGACAACAATATCGCGCGCGCCGGCCTCCGCATCGAAGTCGTCCTGCTGGACACTAAACAGGAGTTCGCGTTCGTGAAGCCGCTGGGTCTGGACGAGCCGAACGGCAACCGACGCACAGCGCGGCCGCTGTCCAAGTCGAACGCCTCCGATACAAGAGGCGCGAGGGATCGAGCCGCCTTACTGGAGATCGTCGACTCGCCGGCCGTGGCGCTGCAGGGCCCGCTTCGCGTCGATGGCGAGCTGGTCATCGGGCGAAAGTCGGAGGACGGTGTTCGGGGGATGGACGATCGCTACATGTCGGCTCGCCACGCGCGCTTCAAGGTGGAAAGTGGACGACTCTGGGTAACGGACCTGGATTCCAAGAACCGCACATTCATCAACGACATTCCGCTCCCGGCGCACGAAGCGACAGCGGTCGAGGTCGGGGATACCATACGGATCGGCACGACTACGCTGCGACTCACGCGGGTGGAGGGTTGACCGGAGCGTGAGTGCTCTTCTCGGATGGCTGCTGCGGGCGATATTCGTCGCACTGGGTGTCGGCGCTGCGATCTGGCTCGCACGCTGGGCCCGCGAGGCGGGGCAGCGACCCGGCGAGCGCTGGCCGGTGCGAATCGGTCTGGGCATGCTACTTCTTGCGGGGGCGTACGCCATCGGTCACGCGCGATTATTGGTGAAGCGGCCGGAGCTGGAGGCGGCGCGAGCGCGATGGGCATTTTACGGCGATCCGCGCCTTACCGAGGAGCGCCGTGCGGAGGTCCGCGGCTGGATCCTGGACTGCTCGGGTGATCCGTCCGATGCCCTGGCGCTCTACCGAGAGCGTGACGGAAGCATGGTGCGCGCGTACCCGCTCGAGGAGGGCGGTGCGAATCTGATCGGAGGCGGGGAGGATGCCGGTGAGCGTGATTTTACTGTTGAACGCCTGTTCGCCGACCGGCTGCGGGAGCCGCGGAGTCTGGCGGAGCTCGGCGAGCCGCATCCGGCTGGCAAGGATCTTCAGCTAACGCTTTGCCTGAATGCCACCGCGCGGGCATGGGAGCTTCTCGAGAATACCGGCCACCCGGGTGCGGTTATCGTCCAGGACGTAAACACCGGCGCGGTAGTGGCCTACGCCGCGACCGGTGGTCCGCAGCAGGCGCCGGTCGGTATTCAGGAGTACTCCCCGCCCGGCTCGGTGTGGAAGCTGGCGCTGTCCGCGCTCTGGTGGGAGGCGGGTCTCCCGGAGATGGTGCTCACCTGCCCGTCCGAGATTCGTCTGAGCGAACGCGCACTTATCGAGAACGCAGGCCGCTTCTCACTCCCGCCCGTTACCGTTCCCGAGGGAATGTTGATCCCGTCGTGCAACACCACGGCCGTCGAGATGGCGCTCATCATGCGCGAGCGATTGGGTGAGGAAGCTTTCGTGGAAGCCTTCCGCCGCTTCGGCTTCGTCCCGTACACCGATAACGCCCCCACCGGCTTTCAGACGGATTTTTGGGCGACCTCGTCGGAGGAATGGGCCGAGAGGATGAGCCCGCCGCCCGCCAGGATCCGGATCGGGCCCGAAACCAATCGCGCCGAGTGGGGCCAGCTGGCGATAGGACAGGGACCGCTGGACGTTACGCCCATCCACATCTCCCGTTTCATGCAGGCTATAGGGAACGACGGGGTGATGCTCAAGCCGACAATCGAGGCCGAGCAGGCGGCGGAGCCCGCCGGTGGTGAGCGGATAATGAGCGAAACGACGGCGGAGCGCCTGCAGGCCGTGATGTTGGAGATAGTGGACCGCGGTACAGCGCGCAGTGTGCGCCCGCGCGTGGAGGATCTGGCGTGGGACCTCGGCGGCAAGACGGGGACGGCGCAGGTGAGAGGCGAACCGGACAACGGCTGGTTCGCCGGGCTCATTTTTGGAGCCGACGGAGACCCCCGCTACTCGGTGACCGTCTTTTTGGAGGGCGGCGGGCCGGGCGGCAGGCAGCCAGCATCGATAGCGGCGGAGCTTACCCGGCTGCTGGCAGCGCGTACTGAATCGCGCGCCGGGGAGTCCGCCGAGTAATGGCTTTCTTCAAGCGGCGCACGGGCAGGAAGGATGACGGGCTCGAGGGTATCCGCGTACGGGTGCAGCCGCACAATCGGCCGCGTATGCGACGCCCTGGCTCGGCGCTCTCCATGCCCCGGATGCTCGCATGGGGCGTCGCTCTGGCCACTGTTTTCTACATCCTGGCCCACTACTCCATAGTTGCGGGCGTGTGGCCGGTGCATGGCACGGCGCCGGGTGCGGGCGCCGTGCTGATGCGCGATGTGGCGGCCGGCGTTGCCTGGCTGCTGCTGCTCCCGGTGATGAAATTCCTTGGATACCGCGGCAGCTGGCTCCTCGTCGCACTACCCGTGATCCTGTTCTTTGTGACCAGGCCATCGCTCTTCCAGCTGTTCAGCGACCCCGTCTACCAGGCCAGCGGGGCGGAGCGGACGGAGGCCAACGAACTGAAGGCAGAGAGGTCTCAGCTCACGACGGTTATACGTGCCTACGACGAGGAGCGCCAGCAGATAGTGTTCGGTGGCCCGCCGCCAGCTCTTCCGGATCCGGTGGAGGCGGCGGCGAGCGCGACCCGCGAAGTCGGCTGGTCGATCGGAAGAATGGCCTCGTACTTCACGGTTTTCCTCGCTCCGCTTGCGCTGCTCGTAGGATTCCTGTGGGCGCGGCGCGGTGGTTCGCTCAGATCGTTTCGGGAGCATCGAGTCTGGCCGTTCGCCGTGACACTCGCGATCTTCTTCGTTCTGGCGCTATTCTTCACCGAACTCGGCAAGGTCGGCGGCACTACGCCGTGGGAGCTGCTCCTCCCCATCTTCATAATGGTCTGGGCGGCCGTACTGGCCGATGACGCCTACAACATCGCGCGACCGGGCGAGGTGATGTCGGTTCGGCGGATAGGGGCGATGCTGGTGTACGGAGCGCTCCCGGTAGTCCCCTTCCTGTTGATCCGTGAGCTCGGCCTCTCCATAGTCCTGGCCGGGAGTCTGGCTACCATGCTCCTGGTCGGAACGCGGCGCGGCTGGTGGGCGGGGTTGATGCTGGTCGTCTGGGCCGTCCTGGTGGTTGTCGCATTCAATGTGGATGAACGCTCGGCGACCCGCCTGGAGCTGGCATACGATCCATATCCAGAGCTGGAGATAGGTACGCCGGCCGCCGAAGAATGGGCGGCTACGCTACACCAGATCAAGCTGTTCGATGCCAATATCCTGGATGGCGGAATCTTCGGGGAGGGCGCCGGCCGCGGGCATGCGGGCACCGCGCCGAACGCCGCTGACGACGGATATATCACTACCATCGCCGCGCAGTGGGGTCTTCTGGGCGGATTATCGCTCATCCTGCTGTACACCGCGTTTCTCGTGCAGATGCTGGTGGTCGCGGCGGGTGAGCGCGGGGCGTTCGAGCGCTCGCTGGTTACCGGCCTGGCCATGCTGATCGCCATCCCCTTCTGGCTGGCCACATTGGGCGGCGTGAGGGTCATTCCGCTCACGGGTGTGGCCGCCGCGTTCGTGGCGAACGGCGGCGCGAAGCTGCTCGCGTCCGCGCTGGCCGTGGGGATTGTCGCCGCACTTAGCCACCGCCGCGCCGAGGCAGACCGACTCAATGCTCCGCACGCCGTTCCCGGCGCGCGTTCCGAATCAGGAGTCCGAATACGATGACCATCGCCACGTCCCGGCAAGTGACCCTCAGCGGCCTTACATTCGACATCGCGGCCATCAGCGAGCAGGGGCCGCGCGACGAGAACCAGGACGCGCTCTCGCTGGAGGAGTTTCAGCAGAGCGGATTCGTCGCTGTGGCGGACGGCATGGGCGGGGAGCGGGGTGGCCGAATGGCAGCAGACACTGCGCTCCGCGCCATTATGGCCGCCGCTCCCATCCAGAACCTGGACGATGCACGCCGCGCCGTGCGTGCCGCCGACGCCTCAGTCACCAACGAAGCGACGAAGCGCCCCGATGAGCACGGCGGAATGGGCTGTGCCCTCGGGTTCCTGGCACTGACCGCCGGCAGCGATGCCGGACCCGAGTGGATCGCCGCGCACGTGGGAGATGTGCGGATCCTCTCGCGCTCGCCGGACGGCGCGCTCAGGCTGGAAACACGCGACCACACACCGGCGTTCGCACGCTGGGAGGCGGGCGAGATAACGCTCGACCAGATCCCCGACACGCCAGGGGCGAACCGCTTGCAGCGCGCAATCGGGCGCGGTGGTCAGCCCGACGTGACCTGGATGCCCGCGCGCCCCGGCTGGTCCTGGCTCATAATCTCCGATGGCGTCTACAAGGCCCTGCGCCTAGACGAGCTGGCCGAGCTCATGGCCGATCGCTCGGCCGAAGCCGCCTGCGAGGCTATTCGCCTCCGCGTCCAGGAGCGCGGGCCTGATGATAATTTCACGGCACTGCTCGTGCGCGCCGAGGGCGGACCACCGGCATCGCCATCAACCACCGACCCTCTGCCGGCCATGAACCGAACCAGTGCACCCGATCGCTCGAGTCGCTCAGCGTGGGCCGTCGTGGCTCTGCTGCTCTCGCTGGTAGCGCTCGGCGCGGCGGGCTTTGCGCTGCTTACTGTCCAGCGCACGCGCGATGATGCCGCACTGAGCACCGAACTCGTGCGAATGCAGGCGGCTCTGGACTCGCTGGAGGCACGGGTAACCGCGCTCGACCAGCCGTTCGGACCCGCCGCACCGTCGCCGCTCGACTCGGCCGCGGCGGCTCTACCAGGTGACACGAACCTGCCATGATAGACATCAATCCGCCCGAAGAACATTCGGAAGAGCAGTACCCGTTCCTGGACGTCCTGCTGCGCGACGCACTTCCAGAGATAAAGCTCGCGCTGGGTGATATGATCGACCGCGAGAACGCCCGTGCCCTCCCCGGCCGATACGCGCGCCTGCTGCCGGATACCCTTCTGCTCGTCACACTGAGACCCGATGCAGCGGAGGCGCTCACGCCCGTGGCAACCACTGTGGAAGCCGAGCTTACGGACTCCTGCACGCGGCACGGCTCGCTCTACGACCGCTCGTATCGCGTCGAGCTTCGCCGCACCGACGATCCTGACGCTCCCCTATTCAGCGTGAGCGGACACAGCGGACACACTAAGGCGCCACACGCCGACCTGCCGGCGGTAAAGGCCGATCGCGATTCGGCAGCTACACTTCCGGCCGCCGATCCGGACGCTACGCGTATAGATGAGGTCGGCCCGCCCGGCTGGCAGCCCGGACGCTGGGTACTACTGGTCCGCGACGAGAACGACGACGAGCACGAGGCGTTCAGGATAACCGACCCGTTCACCACCATCGGACGACGATCGGACGACCCGCAGTTGCGCACGGGGATAGCTTTGAGCAACGTCCCCCACGTGAGCCGCCGACAACTCGCGCTGCTCTGGGAGGAACGCGACGGCGCGCCCGGCTTCCGCATCTACAACCTGGGCCTGAATGCAGTTCACCTCGCGAACGATGAGATCCCCGGTGCCCACACGCCACGTGGCCCCCTGGATCTGGACGGGATAAGCGACGAAAATACCGGCTGGCTCCCCCCCGGCGTCCCCCTCCGCATAGGCGACCACGGCCCGACGTTGGAGGTCGAAGAGGTGCCGGGGGAGGATGAGGAGGATTTTGTAGATCCGGATGCTACGGTGTATGAGTAGCTATCAGCTATCAGCTATCAGCTATCAGCTAACAGCTACGGCGCATGACCCCTGACTCAATCTGAAAGGCAGCAATGAACACACGACTACCCGACCCCCTGAGCTGTCAGCTGATAGCTGATAGCTGATAGCTGATAGCTCAACTATGTCCCTCGAAGGCCTCCTCGCTGGCCGCCTGCTCGGCGACCGCTACCGGATCGAAGAAGTAATCGGTCGGGGCGGAATGGGTGTGGTGTATCGAGCGACCGACGAGCGGTTGGGGCGTGAGGTCGCGGTCAAGGTCATTACCCTGGTCGGCGGGAACGAGCCCGAGGGGCGCGAGCGGCTGCGCGCGCGATTCGACAGAGAGGCCCGCTCCGCCGCCGCCCTCCCGCACCACCCCAACGTGGTGCCGGTGTACGATTACGGGACGGACTCCACCCTCGGCCTCGATTTCCTGGTCATGGAGCTGCTCAGGGGCGACGACCTCGCATCGCGGCTCAGCCGTTCGGGTCCGCCGCCGCTCGCCAGCTCACTGCGGATCCTCCAGGAGGCGGCGCGAGGGTTGGCTGTCGGGCATCGGTCAGGGCTGATCCATCGCGATGTGAAGCCGGGCAACATTTTTATCGCGGATTCGGAGCACGGCGAAGCGCAGGTCCGCGTGCTGGACTTCGGTATCGCGAAGCTGGCGGCCGACGAGGATACGGCATCGCAGCTCACCCAGGACGGTCGCGCACCGCACTCACCGGCGTTCGCATCGCCCGAACAGCTGCGCGGGCTAACCCGCCTCACCCCCGCGTCCGACGTGTTCAGCCTGGGCGCGGTAGGGTATGTTCTCCTGACCGGACAGCGGCCGTTCTCGGAAACCGACCGTAACCGCATGTCGCTCGGGATGCCGGTCGCGCCCCCGGCTCTCAGGGCTATCAACCCCGCCATTCCTTCCAGCGTAGAAGGTATCATCCGCAAGGCGCTCTCTTTTGAGCCCGCTGAGCGCTTCCCGGACGCGGCGGCCATGGCGAAAGCTATCGACCGGGCACTCCGGCAGCTGGCGGATCAACCGGTCGAGCCATACCCGGCGGTGCCCATCCCCGGCGTTGGCGGGATCGACGACGACCGAACAGCGTTCCTGGAGGACGAGGACGACCACACGCTGCTGGACACGAGCGCGCCTATCGCCGCGCCGCCGGCATCGCCCCAGCCGCGTCCACCGCTCGCCCCGCCTCCGCCCGAGAAGAAGGGCGGCTGGGGGAAGCGGATCGCCTGGACCACCTTCATCCTGCTCCTGCTGGCGGCCGGGGCTTATGCGGTGATGGTGATGGAGGACGGCGGCGGTATGGCCGACGGGGAGGATATCCCACCGCCACCGGCCGATGTGACCGTCACTACTCCCGAAGTCGAGGTGCCGGAGACGGAGGAGCCGCAACCCGCACTCGACGCGCTCATCAACAATCAGGAGGGCCTGCGGTACTATCGTGAAGGGGACTATTCCACGGCGCTCGACGAGTTCCGCGAGGCCGTCGACGCCGCTCCCGACAACTCCGAGTATCGCTATAACTACGCTACGACTCTGCTCCAGCTGGGACGCGCGGAGGAAGCCGCCGACGAGCTCGAGACGGTGATCGCCCGCGAGCCTGGCAACCCGCGCGGTTACTTCCAGATGGGGGTCGCCCGGCTCCAATTGGGCGATACCACTGCGGCCATCGCGTCGCTCCAGCGGGTGCTCGGGCTTAGCACCGACCCGCGGCAGCGCGCGACAACTGAGCGCCGCCTCCGCGAGATCGAGGCGGCGCTGGCGACGCCGGAGCCGACGCCGCTACCGGTGCCCGCCCCCGCGGATTCAGCGAGCTTTCGCTTCCCGGTCCCGCGCCAACCGCTGGACACGGGACCTGGCGGACGACGCGACACCGCTCGCATCCGCTTTCCACCGCCCACCGACACCGTCGCGTTCCCGGACACCTTCCGCCTCCGAACAGGCTGAGTGGGGTCTACTCTTCGGGTGCGCGGCGACGGTCGTATATCCATCGCCGCGTACGGGAGCGCGGACGCCGAGCTTAGGGTGGAGAAGGAAATCACCACCCTCTGGCCGGAGGCTGTGGTCAGTATCCTGAGGATCGGACGCGCGGCGGATTCGGCGGGCCGCGTAGTCGAGGACTTCGAGGTCACCTACCGCATCGACGCCTCCGTGGATGTGGGCAATGCCTCGGCGAAGGCGGCTCCCGGTGTAGCTTTTCGTTCCGCGCGCGCCCATTTCGCCGGCACACCCTACAATCACATGGAATTTCGACTTCCGGGAACGCGCGCCTCATGATCGCCAGACCATTCGACGAAGCCCGATGACGAGAGCGGTCCTGAAAGAACTGGGCGTTTTCCTGGTCTGGAACATCGCGATCGGCCTCGCCATAATCCTGCTTCCGCCGGCCGAGGGTGTGCTCGTCGTCCTCCTGCTCTCCGGCTGGCTCCTGTTCAGGTACGTTCTGCGCCGCGGGAAATCGGGACAGTGGCGACGCTGGGCGCTGCTCCGGCTTCGGCCACTCACCGGCCCGGCGCTGCAATGGACAATAATCGGCATACCTTTCGTAATAGCTGCCTCCTGGGCGCTCGGTGAAGTCTACACTCGTCTCATCCCCGTGCCGCCCGAGAACTTCAACACCTTCGGCGCGCTGACCTCGACACCGCTCGGCCGGCTCGCCCTGGCCATACTGGCCGTCGCGATAGCTCCGATTCTCGAGGAATTCTTCTTTCGCGGCCTCATCCAGCGGCGGCTGGAGCGGCACCTGGGCCCCGCGCGCGGGATAGGCATAGCCGCGGGACTGTTCGCGGCCGTTCACCTGCTCCCCTGGATATTTCCGCTCCACTTTTTTCTGGGTGTGGCGCTCGGTTACGCGGTATATATAACGCGCTCGATCTGGGCCGGCGTTATCCTGCATGCGGCCAATAACGGCATAGCCATGGTTGCTATGGGGGCGCAGAGCGACGAAGCTCTCCTGTCCCCAACGCTGTGGGAGGCCGGGCTGTCCGCCGAATGGTGGTTCGCCGTCGCAGTGCTGCTGGTCGGCGGAATCGGCCTTGCATGGACGGTGCGCGGACTCCGCACAGCTCGAACAATGCACGTCTAATCTACCCTTGCGCGCCCGCCGCGCCCCTGGTTATCTGTCTCTTATCCGCCCAGGGCTCATCTTCATGTTGCGCAGGAGGACACCTAATGGCCGACTCTCAGAACACGCTCGACACGTTGCTCAACGAAGAGCGGAGCTTCCCGCCCGCCCCCGGCTTCGCCGCGGACGCGCTCGTCTCCGACGACGAGGTCTACGAACGCGCTGCAAAGGATCCCGAGGCATTCTGGGCGGGTTGGGCAGAGGAGCTGCACTGGTTCCGGAAATGGGATCGCGTGCTCGAGTGGAACGCGCCGGACGCCAGGTGGTTCGGTGGTGGCAAGCTCAACGCGGCCTACAACTGCCTCGATCGTCACCTCGAGACC
>DASSKB010000083.1:0-4479 GCA_035690925.1 Longimicrobiaceae bacterium | reverse complement strand
AGGGCTCCTAGGCGAGTGCTTGGTGTTCGGAGGTCCGTCGCAGCTGGTCGCAGGCGGCGGTAAGCTCGTAGTCTCCGCATCTCTCCGCGATATGAGATGCGCGTGCTGCAAGCTCGCGAGTCCCGTTTCCGTCAGTATTGTTTCGGGCCAGTTTGTAAAGCATCCATCCTTCTCCCCGGCGGTCACCTATTCGGCGCCGTAGCTCAAGTGACTGCTTATAATGGTATTCGGCAGTCTGTGGGTCGCCAAGCTCCATACTGATGTCTCCCAGCGCTGCCAGTGCGTGACCTTCGAGTTGAACGTGTCCTTCTTGTCTATGGAAGGCGACCGCCTCTATGAAGCGGCTCCGCGCCTGAGCCAGTTCACCCGATTCCTTTAGGGTGAGGGCCACGCTGTTCAGCATCAGCCCTGCATTGGCTGTATCATCGATTTCGCGAAAAATTGCCAGGGCGATGCCAAAGTGCATGAGGGCGTGTGCATACCCGCCGCGACTCCACTCAAGAATCCCGATGATATTGCGCAAGCGTCCTTCGGCTACGCGGTCCTCGCATGATATGGCCAGGTCCACGGCCTCGTTGCAGTAGCCAATCGCGAGAGCCGGAGCGGCAGACTGGCGGGCCGCGGCGCCGAGCCCTTCGAGTGCTTTCAGTTCCCCAGCCGCGTTTCCCAGTTGGCTCCACAATTCCCTCGTCCTGCTCCAGGCTTCGATTGCCCCCGGATAATCGTCGATCTGCTCGTAGGCGGTGGCGATCTCGGACCATAAATGCACCTGGGTTTCGCTATCTTCCAGTTGAGAAAAAAGGGTAGTTGCCTCTTCCAGACAGGGTATGGCGTCCGCAAATCGGTTCAGGCTCAACAGGACTTCGCCTTGGATGCGGAGCATCTGGGACAGGCCTGGGACGTACCTTGCCTTACGGGCCGTCTCCACGGCAGTGCGGTAGCGGGCGATGCTTTGCTCGATCTTCCCCTCCAGCAGGTCGATATGCGCCGCAATCGTATGGTGAAATGGCAGGTACACCGGGAGGCGGCCGACCTCGACGATCTTTTCGGACTGGTCGAGGTAATCGCGTGCTCTCTCCAGATCTCCGGCGTCCCGGTAGAGAACGGCGAGTGAGTTTAGGATGTATGCCTGGCGACTCCGGAGATCACCTGCGGCGTGCGAGCCGGCGGCTAGCGCTTCCTCGGCAACGGCGATGCCTTCTTCCAGGCGAAGAATCGCATGTTGGTGTTCATTCATCGCCTTCAGGACGTTGGCTAGGCTGGTAAGATCCCCCACCAGCGCCACGATGTCGCCGCGTTCCCGGTCCATCGCCACGACCTGACCTATGCAGGTGAGCGCCTCGGCGTTGCGACCCTGGTGCCAGCACAGCATTCCCAGACTACGCAGCGTCTTCTGCTCGCCCATCTGGTCGGAAAGCTCACGCCAGATCCGGAGTGAGCTCTGCAGCACCTCCTCGCCTTCGTCGAAACGGCGGAGGAGGATGAATAGATCACCCTGGCGCAGATAGACTTCGGCAAGTTTGGCTCGATCGCCATCCGGCTCGAGGATGCTGACCAGCTCGTCGATTATCTGCTGCTGTCGACTGCGGAATCCCAGTGTCTCACAAAGTCGCTCCTGCCGTAGCAGAATCTCCAACGACGCATCCTGCCGCTCATCACGGTCGGAGAGCTTGGCTAACCATCTCTGCGTGCGCTCGAAGATCTGAAGCGCCTCCGCGTACTGGGCGAGTGCGCCGGCGCGATCCGCCGAGCGCATGCAGTAGCGGATCGCCTTCTGCCACTGATCGGCTCGGCTGAAGTGATGCGCGAGCCGGTCGAGGTTGTCCTCGATGTGGTGCTGACCCAGCTGCTCGATCAACGCCCCTACGCGTCCGTGCAGTTCTCGACGCTGATGCCCCAGCAGGCTTGCGTACGCCACCTCCTGAGTGAGAACGTGTTTGAACCGGTACATTGCTTCGGGGACTACCTGGATCTGCTGGATCAATCCGGCTGAGGTGAGAACTTCCATAGCTCCCGGGAGCTGCTGACCATCGGCAACGGCACGCTCGAGAATCACGCGGGTGAAGTCACGCCCCACGACTGAGGCGAGCCGTAATACGTCACGCGTTTCCTTATCGAGGCAATCGAGGCGCGAGCGGATTACCGCCTGAATGGAGTCTGGCAGGTCCAGCAACTGCAGCGGTCCGGTGAGCCGGGCTCCCGCTCCCTCGATCACAATAGCCCCCGCATCGATCAGCGCCAGGCAGATCTCTTCAAGAAAGAACGGGTTGCCTCCCGTGCGTTCGTGGAGCAGCATTCCCAGTTCAGCGGGAAACGTCTCCACATGCAGGAAGGATTTGAGGATCTCAAGCAGCGCGGACAAAGTCAGCGGGCGAAGCGCGAGGGGAGTATGCTGGCCGGGTGTGCCCCACTCGATACCATGACCCGGGCGGGTGGTGACAATAAGCAGGATTGGTGAGCCGTAAACCACCTCCGCCAGTTGCTTGACCGCCATATCGGAGGCTTCGTCTGCCCAATGCCAGTCCTCCAGCAGCACCACCACTGGTTGATGACTGGCGCTCAGCGTCAGTATCGCGGCAAGTGCCTCCTGGATAGCCAGCCGGAGAGTATCGCCGTGCAGGTGCTTCGGTACCGGGAAATCCGTGCTCGGGATGGAAAGCAGGTGCAGGTAAAGCGGGATGAACTCATCGAGGTCCGGACCGATTTCCCGAACACGCTCAACGGTGCTTTCCACATCATCGCCGATTCCGGGTGCACTCAGGCCGAGGGCGGTGCGCAGAATCTCGATAAAGGGAAGGTAAGGGACGCCACCGCCGTCGGACTGGCACCGGCCGAGCAGGAAGGCCGCTTGCCGTGCGTCGGATGTGTTGCGGAACTCATGGAGCAGGCGGCTCTTGCCCATCCCCGCATCTCCCGTAACGGTCACGAATTGCCCCTCGCCGCCGAGTGCGGCCTCGAGACAGCGCTGGAGCGTCGCGAGTTCCATCTCCCGACCGATATACGCGGTCAGGCCAAACATCTCGGCCGCCTGGAATCGCGTCTGTAGCCCTGATTCCGCCATAACACGGAAAGGGGTCAACGGCTCATTGCGATCCCGGACGATCAGGGGCCTCTGCGCCTCGGTCCTGAAGTATGGCCCGATCAGGTGCTGGCACTCGCCACTCGTCCACACCTCGTCGACGCCCGCGTGCGAGGCGAGCCGCCCGGCGATCTGCGCTGCGCTCCCCGCTATGCGATACGTCCCGTCCTCCTTGCCGTTACCGCGCGGCCGGGCGTGTACTATCACGCTACCCGAATCGATACCCGTGTGCAGGCGAAGCTTTCGGTCACCGAGGGTGCGGACGCGTGCGTGAAGCTCCAACGCCGATCGTGCCGCGCGGATGCCGTCGTCCTCGTGTGTGGCGGGAACACCGAAAAGCAGGACCATTTCATCGCCGGCGAAATGGTTGAGTATGCCGCCGTGGCGAGTTGCTACCGCCAGAGCTTCATCCCGGACCTGGCCGACCAGGCGCCCCACCTCATCCGGAACCAGACTTTCCACCATGGTGTCGTACCTGGCGATGGTGGACGCGACAATCGTGACGTGGCGCCGTTCACCTTCCGGCGGAGATTCGGCCGTAGGTGACGGGTCCTCCTCCAGCGCCTGCAGCAGCTCACCTGCAGTTTGATAGCGGTCACCCCGCTGCCTGGCGAGCGCACGGCCCACCACCTGCTCCAACGCCGGCGGGATCGCGGGGAACAACCCGGCGACTGGACCCGGGTCGACGCTCTGAATGTTGTTGAGGATAACTACGTCGCTGGCGCCCCTGAATGGCCGGCGACCGGTGAGCATTTCGTACAGGACGACGCCCAGCGACCATACGTCCGTGCGGCAATCGACCTCGTCGCCGCGAGCCTGCTCTGGGCTCATATAGGCTACCGTACCGTGGGTGATGCCGGCGTTGGTCAGACTGATGCCCGCAAGCTTGGCGACCCCGAAATCGACGATCTTGACCACCCCTTCATTCGTGACGATCAGGTTGGCCGGCTTGATGTCACGATGAACTATGCCCCGGTCGTGGGCCCTGGCGAGACCCTGTGCAACCTGCTTTGCGATGTCGATCGCGTCCTCCAGCGGCAGTGGTCCCTGCGCGAGCCGATGCTGCAGCGTTTCGCCATCGTAAAGAGGCATGGCGATATACAGGTTACCGTCGTCGGTTTTCCCGATCTCGTGGATCGTGCAGATGTTGGGGTGGTCGAGCGCCGCGGCGGCTTTCGCTTCAACCAGGAATCGCTCCCTGGCATGATCGTCCGCGTCGAGGCGCGGGGGGAGGAACTTGAGGGCAACGAGTCTGTCCAGACGGAGATCGCGGGCGCTGTAGACGACGCCCATCTCACCGCCCCCGAGCTGGTCCAGTATCTCGTAGCGACCCACTGTCCGGCCAGCCGCAATGGAGATCTCCAGGAACGGGGCCGCTGGTCGATCGAGCACGCCGGAGC
>DASSKB010000082.1:0-3349 GCA_035690925.1 Longimicrobiaceae bacterium | reverse complement strand
GCGCCTGCTCCGCGAGATGACCTCGCTCATCGTCGATCTCGACGATCCTCGTCCCACCCTCCGTCTCCATCGCATCAATCAGCGTCGCCATTATCGTCCCTCAAGGCCTTCTCCGTTCCCGTTCCCGCTCCCGTTCCCGTTCCCGATTTCACGTCCGGAATCCCAAAAACCCGCATCGCATTCCCACTCAGAATCAACTCCCTCTCCCCCTCCGAAAGATCGAGATTCCTAACGAACCGGAGATACGACCCCATCTCGCAAATCGGCCAATCCGTGCCATACAGAATAGACGAAGGATCCCCAGCGAACGTCACCACCTCATTTAGCTGCTGCAGCATGTACCGCTCGAACCGCTCCTCGAACCTGCCGAGCGTGAGCCCGGAAATATCGCCCACCACGTTCTCGTTCTTGTAGATGACCTCCATGGCGTCCGTAACCCAGGGATTCCCGAGGTGGCAGATGACGAAGGTGACGCCGGGAAAATCGACAGCGACCTCGTCCACCTCGAGGGGGTGCGCGTACTTGAGCTTGCCCTTGGGATCGAACGTATCGCCAGCGTGGATCATCACCGGAACGCTGAACTCCTCTGCGAGCTCGTAGACCACGCGCATGCGCGGATCGTGCACATAAAATGCCTCGTAGCCGGGATAGAGCTTCAAGGCCTTTACCCGCCCTGAGCGCAGGAGCACGCGCAGGTGCGCGAGATCGCTCGATCGATAGGCGTAGTAGCTTATTCCGGCCACTACCCCTATCTGCTCATCGTCGCGGACCACCTCCAGGATCTCATCCACGGACGGCCGCTCGGGCGTCACCGCATAGCTGGAGAGGATGAGGGCATAGTCCACGCCATGGCTGCGCATCTCCGTCTTCAGGGTAGCGAATCTCTCCGCGAGGTCAGCCGGCTCCTCGGGCGTGTAGCGATTGAGGTGGGTGTGGCAGTCGATTATCAAGTCTGTCTCGGGATCAGGGGCTAGTTTGGGGGCTATCAGCTATCAGCTATCAGCTAACTGCACACTGCGGCTCGCATATCGTGGGCCGTGCGGCGGGTAATGGCTCCGATCGTGCGGGAATGCTAGTTTGAGGTGAAGTTCAGGCTTTCCGTTCATTTCCCCAGGAGAGACAGTATGAGACGAAGTCTAAGGTCCGCGGGATTTGTGCTCGCGGCGTTGGCGGCCTCGGCCGCGACCATCCAGGCGCAGGGCTCCAACGTCATGCAGCACGGCGCGTGCGCCACGGCTATGGTCGGAGCGGGTGTGGCATCGCCGTGCACGGATGGCTCGGCGATACTGTTCAACCCGGCGGGACTGGTGACGCATTCGAGTGTTGTGGGGTTGGGCGTAAGTGCCATCAATACCTCGGCGACGTTCACGTACGATATAACCGAAGAGGTAATCGAGCAGGATGCCACCACGACGCCGGTTCCGGCGTTCTTCGGGTCGTACCGCTTCAACGATCGCTGGGCGGCGGGTCTCGGCGTCTTCGCGCCGTACGGCCTGGGCATCGAGTGGCCTGTTTGCTCGATAGAGATGCCGAACTGCGACGATACTAATTTCGAGGGCCGCTTCGTAACTTACGACACGAAGCTGACCAATATATACATTCAGCCGACCGTGGCGTTCGCCGCCAGCGATTGGCTGTCAATCGGCGCGGGCGTAGACATCGTGAGAGGCTCCATAGGCATAAACCAGCGCGTGGACCTGGCCACAACCGACGTGCCTGGAGCACCCATTACCTTCGCCGCACTGGGCATCCCCCTCGGTACCGATTTCGCCGATGCGAACCTGGAAGGTGCTGGCACGGGAGTCGGTTTCCACCTGGGCGCCATGGCAGACCTGTCAGAGAAGTTCTCTGTGGGTGTGCGCTACCTCCACTCGGTGGAGATAAACTACGAGGGCGATGCGATGTTCAAACCGGTCGCCACCGGTTTGGTGACCGCGCCGAACAATCCGCTCGGCGCTCCGGAAAACATACCGCTGGACGCAGTGCTCGCCCCGCAGTTCGCGGAGGGTGGGGCGCTGGCAAATCAGGATATCGCCACCAGCCTCACGCTTCCGTACCAGTTGGTGGTGGGCTTCGCGTTCAGGCCGATGGACGAGCTCGAGCTGAAGGCGGACTACCAGTATACCGGCTGGGAGAGCTTCGACGTGGCCCACATAGACTTCAGCGGCGCGGGCCCGGACACGAACCTGGTGCTGGATTACCAGAACACCAGCACTTACCTGCTTGGCGCGGAGCTGGACGCCACCGACGAGCTTAAGTTGCGCGCGGGGTACCGATTCAACACTGCGGCGGAGAAGGACGCATCGGTGTCGCCGCTACTGCCCGAGGCGGAGCGTAACTACTACTCGTTCGGCGTGGGGTACAGGATCATGGACGGTCTGGGGCTGGACCTCGCTTACCAGCTGGTGGACCAGTCGGACAGGCGCGGCCGGGTGCGTCCGCGCACCAGCCTGGAGCAGACGGCTGAGGAGGTCAACGTCGGCGTCTACTCGTCGGATGCCCACGTGTTCACCGCCACGCTCTTTTACCACTTCGGCGGCTTCTAGCATACACGGCAATTCATCCTGGAGATAGATCGATATGAGACGTCATAAATTTCGCGCGCTCGGCCTTGCGGTCCTATCAGCCGGCATACTGGCCGGCTGCGCCGAAGGCGACGACACCATACTCCTGCCGGAGCAGGAGCCGATAGACGAGATCTTCACGCGCTACGTTTCGCTCGGCAATTCCATCACGGCGGGCTACCAGTCGGCGGGGATAAACGACAGCACCCAGCTGCGCTCGTACCCAGCCGTGCTTGCCCGCATGGCGGGGGTGCCGGAGAGATTCCACCTGCCGCTGCTCGCGCCGCCGGGCTGCCCGCCGCCACTTGCGGCGCCGCTATCCACCGAGCGCATAGCAACCATCCCGAACGGTTGCGCGCTTCGGATTACGCCCGCGCCGCCGTACGTGAGCAACCTGGCCGTACCCGGGGCGAAGCTGGCATCGGCTATGGACCTGACCGTGGGGGCCAACGCGCTCACCACCTTCATACTCGGCGGCCGAACGCAGGCGCAGGCGATGGTGGATATCCAGCCGACGCTGGTCACCTCGTGGCTCGGCAACAACGACGCGCTCGCGGCGGCACTAGGCGGGACCACAGCGCTGTTGACGCCGCTGGCGGAGTTCGAGGCGGACCTCGCCGAGCTCGCGGCAGCGTTTGAGGCAACGCCCGCAGCCGATATGGACGCGATAGTGCTGCTCGGCGTCGTGAATCCGGTGGCCATCCCGGCGCTCCAGTACGGCGTATTCGCGTATCTCGTCAAGCAGAACCCGCAGACGGCGCCGCTACTGCCGAAGCCGGTGAACG
>DASSKB010000081.1:0-30048 GCA_035690925.1 Longimicrobiaceae bacterium | reverse complement strand
CCCGGATCGCCTGTTTGGCGGTCCAGCCGGTGTTGGCGTCCACCCGCACGGTTTTGTCGGGCGCTTCTTCGCGTATCATGCGGAGTATTTCCTCGTCGCGCGCGCCACCCACCTTGATTTTGAGGATGGGGTAGGCAGATGCTTCCCGAACTTTGTCGCGCATTACCGTGAGGTCGTCGATTCCAATTGTGAACGACGAGAGTGGTGCGGCAGCGGGGTCCAGTCCCCATAGCTTCCATACTGGTACGCCCAGTCGCTTCCCGACCAGGTCGTGAAGCGCGGCCGAAAGGGCGGAGCGCGCAGACGGATTGCCAGCCACGCTCCGGGCGATCGCTTCTTCGATCCGCTCCAGAGCGAATGGATCGCCGTCAGCGGCCGCTTCCGCCGCCGCTTCGAGGCGCGGAAGGATCGCCAGCACGGTCTCGGCCGTTTCGCCGTAGAACGCGTTGGCCGCAGCCTCCCCCCACCCTTCGCGGCCCTCGGCATCGCGTACGGTGAGCCAGACTGACGTGCGGGCCGGTGGTGCGTCTTCCCGCGCGATATTGAACGCGTGAGCTGTCCTGAGCTCGATCAGTTCTGATGTGAATTGCATCTCCAAGTCATTGTCAGGCGCGGATCAGTACGAAATCGTAGGGCGGCCACGGACCTGTCAGATCCAGGCTGATGTCGGGGTTCTCGGCGGCAAGCTCCTCTACCCGGCCGACGAACTGCCGGGTGCTGGCCCGATCGACCAGGAATCCGGCAGAAAACGTATTCTGATCGGGTTTGACCAGCGACATGGAAGAGTGCGCTAGCTGCCGCAGTTCACGGTAGATATCTGGCGATGCTTCATCGAGTACGCCCACGACACCGCGGATGTGGAGGCGAAACTCACACCGGCCGTCGACAACACCCAGAGCTTCTCGAAGTGGAAGGTAACGCGCCTTGAGGAATTCCCGTGCGGCCAACGAGCTCTCGAAGATAACGCCTGGCGCCGCGGGTATCACCGTCCGGCTATCCATTACTTTCTCGAGGGCACTATTGTGTTCTACGACATGTGCGGGCTGCAAATCGGCGCCGTCCGAATCGCATGCGATCACGAGGGCTGCGATATCGCGGAATGGTAACCTCTGGAGATCGCCTGGCAGGGCGCTGAGCCGCTGTTCAACTTCCGACATGCGAATGACGCCGATCAGGGTCAGTGCCCCGCTGGCGTCGGGGGTGCCGGACCCGTCGGTCATCCCGTCCGGGCCGCAAGGATCGCGTAGACCTCATGTTGCGGATCTGGCGTGGTGACTACGGGGCCGTTGGGTCCCATGAAGACGTCGACCTCGGTGCGAAAACCTATATCTCCGGCCAGGTAGATGCCCGGTTCGACGGAGAACCCTATCCCCTGAATGAGCTCGCGCGTATCGCGGGTCTCGAGGTTGTCGATGTTGGGGCCGGAGCCGTGCAGCTCCCGATCGATCGAATGGCCGGTTCTATGGATGAAATGCTCACCGTAACCACGTTCGGTTATAACGTCGCGTGCAGCATCGTCCACCTCACAGCCGGTCACCGGCTCGCCGGCGGCCCACCTGCTGCGCACGAGGTCGACGGCGGCGAGTCTGGCGTCGCGCGCGGCTTCCCATATCGTCCGGATCCGCTCCGGAATCTCAGTGCCCACGTAACCCATCCAGGTCTGATCGGCATAGATTGCACCCTCTGACTCTTTGCCCCAGAGGTCGATGAGGACAAGATCGCCCTCATTGATCATCGAGCTCTTGGCGGAGGTCGGTGCGTAATGGGGATTGGCAGCGTTGGCATTTACCGCAACAATGGTATCGACCCCCACCGCCAGCCCGTCGGATGCCATCCGCTGGCGGATCCATTCGCGGATCTCCCATTCGGAAGGCCTGTCACCCTCACGAATGCGCTCGCCGATAAGGTCGAACGCAGCACGCGCCGTCTCCTGGACTACTCGCGCGGCACGATGGTGACTCGCTTCACCCTCGCGCGACCAGCGCGCGTAAAACGCGCTTACCATATCCGCCGATGTTACGACTTCGGCGCCGGCACCGCGCACCATCTCCACGACGCCGGCGGGCACCAGGTCCACGTACGGGACCGCGTCGCCCTCGGAGTACTCCATGGCCAGACGCCCCGCGCCGCCTACGAGTCGCTCGACTTCGGAAGCGAGGTCGGACCAGCTCTTGTAGATCCGGTTCTCGCCCGACCAGGTTGACCACGGCTGCTGCTCGATGGCATGTGTCAGCGCTATAGGCGTCCCATTCGCCGGAATCAACACCAGGTACCGCCTCGTCATCGCGGGCAGCCCCAGCATCCCCGACGCGATGGGATTTAGCCCATGGAAGTTGTACAGCAGCCACCCATCCAACTCGCGCAGGCGCAACTCGTCCTGGACTCGCTGAACCGTCGATTCTGTCAGCGTAACCGTTTCGTCAACTATAGCCATGGGCAGGGAGCAATTTTGAATTTTGAATTTGAATTTTGAATTGAACTGCAACTGCGTTTTCCGCTCTGCACTCTCCGCGCCGCACTCACAATTCGAACTGTAATTCGCCTTCGCCTCGCCCGCACTCAGCACTCTCCAACCCGCAATTCAAAATTCACAATTGCAGTTTTTCACTGCCAACGCGTGCCTTTGATCATACTCAGGCCAAGGACGCGCTCGCGGGTGAGGAGGCGGTGGATTTCTTGTTCGCGGAGAACAGCACCGCGCACGCCGCGCCAGCCCCAGCGACGCATTGCCCGCCGAAGAATCGCCACCTTCTGTTTGAACGAGAACATCTCGGCGAGGTCGTGGAACGGCTTGCCCACCAGGGGGCTGAACGGCGACGGCTGATCGGACCAGTCCTCTACGGAGAGATCGACCACACCCGCCTCGCGGACCAGCTGCTTCCATTCCACCAGGAGCATGGGGCGGGCACCGAGGTGCTGGACCAGAATGTCTCTGCGTACGGGGTCCACGTTGCCTGTCCAGATTAGCTGGATCAGGATGACCGTGCCCATCGGCTTGGTGACGCGGGCAAGCTCGCGGACGGCGCGCGCCGGATCGACCGAGGAGGCGAGCCCTACCTCACCGATCGAGACGTCGAAAATGCCGTCCTTGTATGGCAGATCGTCCAGCGGCGCCATCTGGAAGTGCAGTCGATCATCCAGACCAGTGGCCCTTGCGCGTTCCTCTGCCTCGTGGATGACGAGCGGATCCGGGTCGACGCCGGAGGCCTCCACGTCGTACGTTTTGGCCAGGTAATGTGTGGCGACACCCCTGCCGCAAGCGACATCGAGCACCTCCTGCCCCGGCTGAAGATCCGCTAGCAGCGCGATTTTCCGGTAGAGCGCCTCTCCGCCCGGCGGGAAGATGGGCGTCGCGCTGAGACGGACCAGGTCGAGTACGGACGGGCCAGCATCGCCGACATGTGCTACTGTAAGGTCAGACATGTCGAAAGTATAACGAGAGTTCGCGGAAACGCGCCAGGCGCGGCGAGTCGCTCAGGCTGGTTCGAGGCCTGCTAAAGCGCGGAGATGCTGAACGACGGCGGCACCTGTGCCAGCGGGATCATATCCTCCCTCGAGCACCGAGACGAGCCGACCGGCACAGTGCCGATCCGCACGGTTCCGCACGTCGAGCGTGAGATCGTAGTAGTCCACGGGCTCCAGCGAGAGGTCGCTCAGCGGGTCCGACCGGAGCCCATCGAACCCGGCGGAAAGGAGAACAAAGTCGGGGGAAAACCCTGATAACACCGCGTCCAGCCCGATCCCGAGAGCTCTCCGATATTCGTCTCCATCGGCACCCGGGCGAACGACGACTTCGACGCCGGAGCTACCCGTACGCCGAGCGCCGGTGAGGCTCCGCTGCCGGATCGAAAGGACTTTCACCCCCTCATCGGCGGCCAGTATGTGTGGTGTAGCAGTCGGGTCTATGCCGCCCAGATCAACCACCAGCACCGGCCCGGCGCCAAGGCGCTCGCGCAGGTGTCGGGCGGCGATGGCGACGGTATTGAAGAATCCGAACCGCCCTTCGGAATCTCGATCGGCTCCCCGGCCTGGCGGCCGAACGGCGCAGAAGGCGTTACGCGCTTTCCCTTCAATAACTGTATCGACAGCAGTCAGGCCGCAGCCGACCGCCGCCAGCAGAGCGTCCCACGACGCTCCAGAGAGGACCGCGTCGCCCGCGAAGACCACCGGCTGCCCCACGCGCGCCGCCTCGTCGACGGTCTTGCGAATCTCATCTATGTAGCGCGCAGTGTGGACGAGTCGCAGGTCCTCCATGTCGGCCGGGCGGCCCTCCACCTCCAGGAGGTGCTCGTGCAGGGCGAGCATGTCCCTGTACACCGCCCGTGATAGCGCTGGCAGCCTTCCCTGGTGCTCGGGGTGCCTCCACCCCGTATCGTGGCGGGAGCAGTCCGAGTGGGTGACGAAGGCGGTCAGTGCCAATTAGCTATCGGTGGTCGCAAGCTGCCGCCGCTCGGCGCCGGTCCTGTCCTGCACGGATCTCACTTCGCGACGCCGGCTGCGGAGTGCGCTTATGGCGTCGGCGGCCGCGTTCGCCGCGGACATCGTGGTGATGTACGGGACACCGTAGGCGATAGCTGCGCGGCGCGTAGCGTAGTCATCGTACTGCGACTGTTTGCCGAGCGGCGTGTTGATGAGGAGCGCGACCTCGCCGGAAATTATACGATCGGCCATATTGGGCCGCCCCTCGTTGACCTTGTAAACCGTCTCGCAGGGAATTCCGCGGGCAGCGAGGTAGCGCGCAGTGCCCTCCGTAGCCGTGATGCGGAAGCCCATGTCGTGCAGGCGGCGGGCGATAGGCGCGACAGTCGGCTTATCGCGGTCATTCACGGTGAGAACGACTGTGCCCTCGCGAGGCAGCTCCATCCCCGCGGACGACTGCGCTTTGGCAAAGGCCATCCCGAACGAGTCGTCCACGCCCATCGCCTCACCCGTCGAGAGCATTTCCGGGCCCAGCAATGAGTCCACCTCCGATAACTTGTTGAACGGAAACACCGCCTCCTTGACCGCGACGCCGTGAACGGGTATCGGATTCGGGAGATTGAAGCTGGCGAGGCTTTCGCCCACCACGAGCCGCGCCGCGATGCGCGCGAGCGCCACACCGGTAGCCTTGGAGACGAACGGCACCGTTCGTGACGCGCGGGGATTGACCTCGAGGACGTAAACGACATCGTCGACCACGGCGTACTGAACATTGATCAGTCCGACCACGCCCAATGCCAGCGCGAAACGCCGTGTGTAATCGCGCATCTCCTCGACCTGTCGGTCTCCCAGCAGGTACGGTGGAAGTACGCATGCGGAATCGCCGGAGTGGACCCCCGCTTCCTCTATGTGCTGCATCACACCGCCGATCACCACCGTCTCACCGTCGCAGAGCGCGTCGACATCCGCCTCGAAGGCATCTTCCAGGAACCTGTCGATGAGGACCGGACGTTCCTCGGACACGCGGACGGCGCGGTCGAAGTATTCCCGTAGCGAGCTCTCGTCGTAAACGATCTCCATACCGCGTCCGCCGAGCACATAGCTGGGCCGAAGTAGTATAGGGAACCCGACTGTCCTGGAGATATCGACCGCCTGATCCACGCTTGTGGCGACGCCGTTGGGCGGCTGCTTCACGCCCAGCTCGCGTGCCAGTGCCTCGAATCGCTCGCGATCCTCGGCCCGATCGATGGATTCCACCGACGTCCCCAGTATCGTTATCCCTTCGTCTTCCAGGCCTTTCGCCAGTTTCAGCGGCGTCTGCCCGCCTAGCTGGACTATAACGCCCTCCGGCCGCTCCAGACGGACTATCTCCAGAACGTCCTCCAGCGTCAGTGGCTCGAAATACAGCTTATCGGAGATGTCGAAATCGGTGGATACCGTCTCCGGGTTGGAGTTCACCATGATGGTCTCCCACCCGGCCTCGCGCAGAGCGAGCGACGCCTGAACGCAGCAGTAATCGAACTCGACGCCCTGCCCGATCCTGTTCGGGCCGCTGCCCAGGATCACCACCTTCCTCCGGTCGGAGCGGATCGACTCGTTCTCGTCCGCATAGGTGGAGTACAGATAGGGAGTATGCGCCGGGAACTCGCCGGCGCAGGTATCAACTGTGTTGTAAACCGGGTGCAGGTCCACCGACCAGCGCCTCTCCCTCACCGCCGCCTCGGTTTCGCCGCGCAGTTTACCGAGTTGTACATCGGAGAATCCGAGTCGCTTCATCCGCAGAATCTCGGCGCGGTCGAGCTCGTCCAGCTCGGCGTAACGGATCTCGGCACCAACGAGCTCGGCGAGCTGCGCTACGAACCAGGGGTCGATACCCGTCACTTCCGCGATTTCGCCAATCGATATTCCCGCGAGGAGTGCCCGCTTGATCTGATAGGGCCGTTCGGGGGTGGCGCGCCGCATAGCGGCGCGGAGGGCCTCCGGGGTATCTTCCTTGAGGCGATCATCCACCAACCGCCCACCGATCTCCCATCCGTACCGCCCGATCTCGAGCGCTCGTATGGCCTTTTGCCACGCCTGCTTGAAAGTGCGCCCTATCGCCATGGATTCACCCACGGCCTTCATCTGAACACCGAGTGTTGCGTCGGCACGCGGGAATTTCTCGAACGCGAAGCGCGGGAACTTGACGACCACGTAGTCGAGGACCGGCTCGAATGAGGCGGGGGTCGTCCGGGTGATGCTGTTCTCGAGTTCGTCCAGCGTGTACCCGACGGCCAACTTGGCTCCTATCCGCGCGATCGGGTACCCGGTAGCCTTGGACGCCAGCGCAGACGAGCGTGATACCCGCGGGTTCATCTCCACCACCAGCAGCTCGCCGTCCGCCGGGTTGACCGCGAACTGTACGTTACAGCCACCCGCCTCGACGCCTATCTCGCGTATAATGGCTATGGCGGCGTCCCGCATGCTCTGGTACTCGACGTCGGTAAGCGTCTGCGCCGGGGCCACGGTTATGGAATCACCCGTGTGAACGCCCATGGGATCGATGTTCTCGATGGAGCAGATGATGACCACATTGTCGGCCGCGTCGCGCATAACTTCGAGCTCGTACTCCTTCCATCCTATCACCGATCGGTCGATGAGGACCTCGTGGACGGGAGATAGGCTGAGGCCGTTGCGCACCTTCTCTTCGAACTCGGAGCGATTGTATGCGATCGCGCCGCCAGTACCGCCCATTGTGAAGGAGGGTCGTATGATGGCGGGGTAGCCGACATCCTCAACCAGGGTGAGCGCGTCATCGAGCGTCTTCACGAATCCGCCGTGCGGTACGCCAAGGTTGAGCCGTGCCATGGCGTCGGCGAACTCACTGCGATCCTCCGCCATCCGGATTGCCCGGGCGTCGGCACCGATGAGCTCCACATTGTACCGCTCGAGCACACCGGTGTCGTAGAGCTCGAGCGCAACATTGAGCGCTGTCTGACCGCCCATGGTGGGCAGGATCGCGTCAGGTCGCTCCTTCTCGATTACCCGCTCCACCCATTCGGGAGTTATGGGCTCGATGTAGGTCTCGTCGGCCAGGTCCGGATCGGTCATAATTGTGGCTGGATTCGAGTTGACCAGGATAACCCGATAACCCTCCTCCCTCAGTGCTCTCACCGCCTGTGTGCCCGAGTAATCGAACTCCGCCGCCTGGCCGATGATTATCGGTCCAGAACCTATCAACAGGATACTCTGAATATCTGTACGCTTGGGCATCTACAATAATTTTTTGGGTGCACTCGTGATTGCGCCGGCCACCGCGAAGCAGGGACCGGCGCGAACAAGAATATAGGATAGGCGCGGAGCGAACGCTACGGGATAGCGGCTATCCGCCATCGCTCAGGCGCCCCCGCACCTCCCAGAGCTCCGGGAAGAACTTCTTATCGACGGTGGTCCACAGGTACCCCGCCCCCTCGCTGCCGCCGGTGCCCGTCACCGGCCCGATTATCCGCTCGACCATCTTGACATGGCGGAGCCGCCAGAGGGCGAACCGCTCGTCGAACTCGATCAGACTCTCCGCCAGCAGGAACAGGTCGTAATGGCTATCCGCCTCACGATACAGCCGAACGAGCTCTGCAAGCCGCTGGTCGGAACCTGCTGGTCCATCCGGAAGCGAGAAGCCGCGTCTGCGCAGCAGCTCGTAGAACGCCTCTCCCAGGCTGGTAGCCGCCATTCGCTCCGATATCCGTGCGTATTCGGCGGACTCTTCGTGGTAGCTGTCCAGGTAGCGCGGATTCCGCAGTCCGGCCAGCGATTCTATCTCCCGAAACTGCGCCGACTGAAAGCCACTGGCAGGACGCAGATGGTCGCGGAAAGCCAGAAAATCCACAGGGGTGATAGTTTCGAGAATATCCACCTGACGGATCAGTATAGCCTGGATCTCGGCGCAGCGTCGCAGCAGCCGATGTGCGCCCAGAACCTCATCTTCTGCGAGGCGGCCTAAGATTGCGTCCAGTTCATGCAGTATCTGTTTGAACCAGAGCTCATAGGTCTGATGGATGATGATGAAGAGCGTTTCATCGTGGTGACCCGGGCTCGATCGCAGCTGTTGAAGCCTGGTGAGCTCGGGCACTTTGAGGTAGCCGCCGTAATCGAGGCTCTCGTGGTCCTTATCGGGAAGGCCGAAGCGCATGAAAAGCTCTCATAATCCGGGAAATATCGATATCCTGGCGCAGGCATCATTCTACGCATTCACGAGGAGTCGGGTCAAGGCTGTATCGACCCCCTTGCGCGTCGGATTTTCCCGACTCTATTTCCCTCGAATTGGTTGTGGATCCCCCTGACAACGACTCGGAGACACGGGCATGAATCCGCGGATCGACGGTGATGAACCGGGATGCGGCGGGGCGGAGCGAATGGAGCTGGCTCTTCAGGAGAGTGAGAACAGGCTCCGGTCGGTAGTAAACAGCGCTCCCATGATACTATGGGCGCTCGACAGCGATGGCGTGTTCACGTTCTCTGAGGGAAGTGGCCTCTCCAAGCTCGGTATGTCCGCTGGCGATGTCGTAGGTCGCTCGGTATTCGAAGTCTACCGGAACGTTCCGCAGGTCATGGAGGATGCCCGCCGCGCACTGAATGGTGAAGAATTCAACTCGCTCGTCGAGGTCGGCGACGCGATGTTCGAAGTCGGCTACTCCACCGTGCGGGCGGGTGACGGCTCCGGGAACGGAGTAATCGGCGTTGCGATCGACGTGACCGACCGAAAGCGGGCCGAGGCCGATCTCCAGCGCGCTCACGACACCATGGAGCAGCGCATAGAGGAGCGAACGGCGGAGCTGGCGGAAGCCAACGAGGCGCTGGAGGAGGAAATCGCCGAACGTGAGCGCGCTGAGGAAGAGCTTCGGCGGAGCGAGGAGCACTTCCGATCGCTTATCGAGAACGGGTCCGATCTCATCATCATCGTGGACCTGGCAGGCATCAGCCGCTATATGAGTCCATCGGCCGCCAGCGTGATCGGGTGGAGCCCGGAGGATCGCCTGGGTCGCCCATCCACCGAGCTGATCCATCCGGACGATCTGCCCGCGGTCGCCAGTATACGCGACGAGGCGCTTGCCAGACCAGGCACCCCCATGCCGCTCGAGTTCCGCTATCGCAACAGCAGCGGCGCCTGGGTGGTGCTGGAGGGGATCATCAAGACGCTTGCCCCGGACAGCGCCGCCGAGGGGTTGGTAGTCAATGTCCGGGACATTACCGCCCGCAAACGGGCGGAGCTGGCACTTCGGAAGAGCGAGGAGCACTTCAGGTCAACTGTCGAGAACATTTCAGACCTTATAACCATTATCGAACCGGACGGAACGGTCCGTTTCGAGAGCGCCGCTGTAGAGCGCCTCTTCGGCTACACGCCCGAAGAGCTTATCGGCACGCACGCACTCAGCCTCACGCATCCGGACGATCGTGAGGCGACGCAGGAAATCCTCACCAGTGTGATGCAGAACCCGGGGACCACACGCTCCGCCGAGTTTCGCTTCAAGCACAAGGACGGGTCGTGGCGCTTCGTGGAGTCGGTCGGTGCCACGCTCTGCGCAACATCCGCGGACGAGGGAGTGGTCGTCAGCTCGCGCGACATCACCGAACGCAAGCAGGTCCAGGAGGAACTCAGGCATGCCAAAGAAGAGGCTGAACGCGCCAACGCTGCCAAGAGCGAGTTCCTCTCGCGCATGAGCCACGAGCTGCGAACGCCAATGAACAGCATTCTCGGCTTCGCGCAGCTCCTAGAGAAGAAGGATCTCCCGGCCGATCAGCGTAAAGGCGTCGGCCATATTCTAAAGGCGGGCAGGCACTTACTGACCCTCATCAACGAGGTGCTGGACATCGCCCGAATCGAGGCCAATCGGCAGCATCTATCACTCGAACCTGTCCGGCTCGCCACCGTCCTTCACGAGGCACTGAGCCTTATCCGCCCCATCGCCGCCGAACGTGGGCTTCAGCTGGATGACAAGGTCGAGTTCGATGAAGATTATTTTGTGAGGGCAGACCGCCAGCGACTCACCCAGGTACTTCTCAACCTGCTCTCCAATGCGGTCAAGTACAATCGCACCGGTGGGACTGTCACGCTCTCCTGCAGGCAAACCACCGATGAGCAGTCGGGAGATCGAAGGCTCTGCATCAGCGTACACGATACCGGGTTCGGCGTACCGCAGCAGAAGATAGATGACCTCTTCGTTCCGTTCGCGCGCCTGGGCGCCGAGCAATCGGAAGTCGAGGGTACCGGTCTCGGCCTTGCCCTCTCCAAACGACTCGTGGAAGCCATGGGAGGTCGGCTTTACGTGGAGTCGACCTCCGGTGAGGGCAGTACATTCTCCGTCGAGCTGCCGCGGGTCGACAGCCCGCTCGAACAGTTTGCGGGCGCCGGGCGGCCGGACTCCGCGCAGCCCAAGCAGGCTGCCACCAGACCGGCGACCCTCCTCTACATCGAAGATAATCTGGCCAACCTCAGCCTGATCGAGAGTATTCTGAGCGGGCGTCCGGAGATCCAGGTGCTCTCGGCTCTACAGGGTAGCATGGGACTCGAGCTGGCGTGGCAGCACCTTCCCGACGTCATACTCCTCGACCTGCACCTGCCCGACCTGCCGGGCGACGCGGTGCTGCGGCGACTGCGAGCGGACGAACGCACCCGCCAGACGCCTGTGGTGGTTATAAGCGCCGATGCGACCGCACGGCGAATCGAGCAGCTGATGGCGGAGGGCGCCGATGCCTATCTGACAAAACCGCTCGGCGTCGACGAGTTCATAGGGGTTATCGATCGACTGCTGGAAGGGCGGAGCGCCTGAGCGATGGCGACAATGGATCTGACGCACGCGAAGATCCTCATTGTGGATGATGAGGAAGCGAACATCGATCTGCTGGAGACCCTGCTTCGAGAGGAAGGCTACAGCCACCTCACGAGCACACGCGAGTCGCGCGATGTGTTCACCATATGCAGCGAATCGGACCCCGACCTCGTTCTGCTGGACCTGCACATGCCCCAACAGGACGGCTTCGCCGTGATGGAGCAGCTCAAAGGATGCATCCCGGAAGGAACGTACCTACCGATTCTCGTGCTGACGGCCGACATCAACCCGGAGGTGAAACAGCGCGCCCTTTCGGAGGGTGCGCGAGACTTCCTTGCCAAACCGCTGGACGCCGCCGAGGCGCTGGTGAGGATCAAGAATCTACTGGAGACGAGATTCCTGCACATTCAACAGCAGACGGCGCGTAACCGGGCCGAGTTTCTGGCTGAGGCGCTGCGTGTGCTCGGATCTTCGTTCGATTATCAGACGACGCTGTCCACGCTCGCGAGGCTGACGGTGCCCAGGTTGGCTGACTACTGTTTCGTAGACATAATCGAGGCGGACGGTAGGCTGGTACGCGTAGGTATCGCGCACCGGGATCCGGATAAGGAGCCACTTCTGCGCGATGTAACACATTTCCAGCCTGGTGAACTGCCACGCGAGCACCCGGAGATGAGGGCGCTTCTGGAAGGGCGAGGCGTCCTGGTTGCGGAAGTCATGCCCGGGATGGCTGAGGCGGTACTTGCCAATGAAGATCATCTGCGGATGGTCAGGATGCTCGAGCCGCGCTCGCTCATGGCCGTGCCGCTCACCGTTTCGGAGAAGGTGCTGGGTGCCATGGTTCTCGTCTCGTCCGAGTCTGATCGCCGCTTCGATTCCGACGATCTTTCGCTTGCCGAGGCGCTGGGCCGCCGCGCGGCCCTCGCGGTGGAGAATGCCAGGCTCTTCAACGAAGCGCAGCAGGCAACTCGCGCCCGCGACGAGATGCTGGCGGTCGTCGCACACGACCTGAGGAATCCCCTCAACACCATCTTCATGAGCGCCGGACACCTCCTGGACGGCTTAACCTCCACCCAGGACCTGCGTTCGGGTCGAAAGTCTATCGAGATAATCCGGCGGGCAGCCGAGCGAATGAACGCGCTCATCCAGGATCTGCTGGACGTGCAACGTCTGGAGTCAGGTCGTCTGACGGTTGAACCCTGCCGCCAGAACGCGGCAGTCTTCGTGCGTGAGGCCGTCGACATGCTCCGGCCGCTCGCTGCCGCGAACTACCTGAGCCTGGAAACCGACGTCCCGCGCGACCTCCCCGACGTGCTGGCCGACTCGGCTCGAATTCAGCAGGTGCTATCCAATCTCGTCGGCAATGCCATCAAGTTCACGCCGGCCGGCGGCAAAGTCACCGTTCGCGCCTTGGCGCAGGCCGACAATGTCAGGATAGCCGTGTCGGACACCGGCGTCGGCATCCCCGCCGAACAGCTACCTCACATTTTCGGGCATTTCTGGCAGGCTAACCACAACGATCGCCGCGGCATAGGCCTCGGTCTCGCCATCGCTAAGGGTATTGTGGAAGCGCATCGCGGCCGGATCTGGGTGGAGAGTCGGCCCGGGGAGGGGAGTACGTTCTACTTTACGCTGCCGGTGGGGGGTGATGGCGATTCCCTTCCGCCTGGGCACGACTAATGAGTCGCATTTCGTCATCGGCAAGCATGGGGACTTCCATTCTGCATCGCCAGCACCAGGGGAATTTCACTCGTCTAAATCGCCAAGCGCAAAAACCGGGAGATGCAACCCCCAGCGGATCGAACCAAGTCTAAGTACCACTGTCGAGATAACTCCGACGAGGCTGGGAAGTGGCTGGGGGATGCCGGCACCATGCATCAACAGATACAGGGTTGCGCCCGTCACGGCCGCGGTAGCGTAGAGGTGCCCGCGGCGCAGAATGAGGGGGATCTCGGCGGAGAGGACATCGCGCACGACACCGCCCGCGACACCGGTGATGACTCCCATAATGACGGCGATGGCTCCGGGTAGTCCCACATCTAACGCGACCTGAGTTCCACTGATGGCGAACACGGCGAGGCCGAGCGCATCGGCGACGAGTAGCGCACCCTCAGGCGGGTGCCGGAACCTCAGGTAGATAAGCGTGGCAACCGCGGCCAGGATAATGACAAGTAGATTTTCGGGCTCGCGAATCCAGAAGATCGGGTGGCGATCGAGAAGCAGGTCACGCAGGGTCCCACCGCCGATGGCTGTCACCATCGCGAGAACGACCACCCCCAACAGATCCAGCCGCTTCCGCCCAGCCGCGAGGACGCCGCTGATGGCGAACACCCCTACGCCGAGGAGGTTCAGAACGTAAAGCAGTGTCATGGCGGTCGGTTTCGAGGCCTACGACCTTCTGGCGACGCCTACGCCGGTTCTCCTTTGCCTCCCAGCCCCAGCTCCCCCGCTACCCCCCGCATCGCCTCGATCACGAACTGCACGTGCTCCTTCAGATCCACCCCGAGCGCTTCGGCCGCCTCCCGGACGTCCTCCCTGTCGACACCGGCGGCGAACGCGCGGTCCTTGAACTTCTTCATCACCGACTTGGCCTCGAGATCCATGACCGACCGGGACGGCCGCACTAGCGCAGCGGCCGTGATCAGACCGGTGATTTCATCGCATGCGTGGAGTGTTTTGTCCAGCCTCGTCTCCGGCTGAACGCCTGTTCTGGGCGGGTTATGGCTCAGCACGGCCTGCACGACCTCCTCCGGGTAGTCGTTCTCACGCAGAATCTCCGCACCCGGCAGCGGGTGCTCGTCGGGCCGTTTCTCGTAGTCGAAGTCGTGGACCAGCCCGGTGATCCCATAGAGATCCTCGTCCTCACCAAACTTCCGCGCGTACGCACGCATGGCGGCTTCCACGGAGTACATGTGGCGGCGGAGACTCTCGCTGTCGACGTACTGGTGGACGAGGGAGAGAGCGGAGGTCCGGCTTGGAAGTGAAGGCATTTTGTCTCGTTTAATTTTGAATTTTGAATTTTGAATTTTGAATTAACTGCGCGATTCACTAGCAGACTTGACGATTGACGTCAGGATGAGGACGAGTTCATGAGAATCGGCGATGAAAGGGTCGATAACTTCTTTCGGAACAGTTCCCGAATCGCGAAGGAGGCGCAGCCAGTAGCAGCATTCTCGCGCCTCCTTCGATGCGATGGACATTTTGGCTATGAAATCCCGACGACTTTGCGCCGCGAGTGCCTCCTCCACATTCGCTCCGATGCTGGTCCCTGCCCGGAGCATCTGCTTTGAAAGTACATACTCCCGTTCGGCAACCAGCCCTCGATACAGATCAACTACCCTCAGCGCAAAGGCATAACTCTTCTCCCGCACCACATTCTCTTTCATCTGCCTCCCGGAGATCAATGATCACGCCAAGGACCATCCCCCAGTACACCCCCTGCGCAACCCAATTCAAAATTCAAAATTCAAAATTCAAAATCAAAAAGCCGCATTCCCCGGCGTCCGCGGAAACGGGATCACATCTCTGATATTAGCAATTCCCGTAGCGTATTGGATAGCGCGTTCCAAGCCTAATCCAAAGCCAGCATGCGGCACCGTGCCGTAGCGCCGGAGGTCGCGGTACCAATCGTACGGCTTGGGGTCCAGCCCCATTGCCGCCATGCGGGCGTCCAGCTTGTCCAGACGTTCCTCGCGCTGCGAGCCGCCTATGATCTCACCGATTCCGGGGGCGAGCACGTCCAGGGCAGCGACGGTTTTGCCATCGTCGTTCAAACGCATGTAAAACGCTTTGATCTCCTTCGGATAGTCGGTCAGCACGACCGGTCTGCCGACGAGCTTCTCCGTGAGGTACCGCTCGTGCTCCGATTGGAGGTCGACGCCCCAGTGTACCGGAAACTCGAACTTCACATCCGCAGCCTCGAGGCGCCGGATTGCCTCAGTGTACGTCATTCGCTCGAAGCTCGACTCGATAAACGTCTCCAGCCGAGTTATAGCTTCCTTATCTATCCGCTCGGCGAAGAAGGCCATATCATCCGAGCGTTCCTCGAGGAGCGCGCTGAAGATGGATTTAAGAAATCGCTCCGAGAGGTCGGCCAGGTCGGCCAGATCGGCAAACGCGATCTCCGGCTCCACCATCCAGAACTCGGCCAGATGGCGGCTCGTATTCGAGTTCTCAGCCCGAAAGGTCGGCCCGAACGTGTAGACATCACGCAGTGCCAGGCAGTACGCCTCGACATTCAGCTGGCCGGATACCGTGAGGCTGGTCTGCCGGCCGAAGAAATCGCGTGACCAGTCGATGGCGCCGGAATCGGCGCGTGGGACATTGGCCAAGTCCAGCGTCGACACGCGGAACATCTCGCCAGCACCCTCCGCGTCACTCGCGGTGATGATGGGGGTGTGAATCCAGAAGAAGCCGTTCTCGTCGAAGAAACGGTGTATCGCCATCGACAGTGTGTGACGGACCCTGGTCACGGCGCCGATGGTATTCGTGCGAGGCCGCAGATGGGCGACCTCACGCAGGTACTCGAATGAATGGGCCTTCGGCTGAATCGGGTAGCTCTCCGGGTCGTCCACCCATCCTACCACTTCCACGGTGTTCGCCTGGATCTCGACCGACTGGCCTTTGCCCATTGAGGGCACGACTTCACCAGTGACAATCACGGCGCAGCCGCTGGTGAGGTGCTGTACCTCGTCCGCGTAGTTGGGGAGATCGTTCTTGGCGACTACCTGAATAGGCGCGAAGCACGAGCCGTCGTGAACGTTGATGAACGACAGACCCGCTTTCGAGTCGCGGCGCGTTCGGACCCAGCCTTTTATGGTTGCGGTGCTGCCTTCCGGTACTGTGCCGGCGAGAATTTTGGCTATTCTATGATCGGGCATATAACTATCGGCTATCGGTCCTGGAATGTAGGGGCACCCCTTGTGGGTGCCCAGGCGCGGGCAGGCACAAGGCCTGCCCCTACGCAAAAACGCTAAGTCATACGCGAAACGCGGATGGACAGATGTCGGACAACGCACACTCGGCGCAGCGCGGCTTCCGCGCGACGCAGATCGCCCGACCGTGATCGATTATCCGATGTGTGAAGATGACCCGCTGATCCGCATCGATCAATGGCAGGAGATCGTTTTCTACCTTGACCGGATCGTCCGCACGAGTGAGGCCGAGGCGCTTCGAGACCCGCTTGACGTGCGTATCGACGACTATGCCCTCGGCCATCCCGAACGCCACGCCGAGCACCACGTTGGCAGTCTTTCGGCCCACACCTGGCAGCGCGGTCAGCTCGGCAATCGATCGGGGGACGACTCCCTCGTGGTCTTCGGTGAGCGCGGTGGCCAGGCCGAGTAGTGACTTCGCCTTGCTGCGGAAGAAGCCGGTACTGCGCACCATCTCCTCCACGTCCTCCTGCCGCGCCTCCGCCATCGCGGCGGCGTCCGGGTAGCGCCGAAAGAGGGCTGGCGTGACCTGATTGACGCGCGCGTCGGTGCACTGTGCGGAAAGCACGGTCGCCACGAGCAGCTCGAATGGCGACTCGTGCGTTAGCGAACACCGGCTGTCGGGGTACATCTCGGCCAGACGGGCGAGGATCTCCTGCGTCCTCGCTCGTTTAGCTTTTTTGGTTTCTCTCGGCAAGATACGATTCCACTTCCGCGAGCGTCCAGGTATTCAGGATCTGCCTGGCCTCCAGGCCGGCCTTTCGGGCCATGTTGATACCATAGGCGACGTTGTCCAGGGCCGCGACAGAGTGCGCATCGGGGTTGATGGCGATGAGGATGCCGCGCTCGGCCGCCTCCCGCACATCGCGCCAATCGAGATCGAGGCGGTGCGGGTTCGAGTTGATCTCGATGACCACACCCGCACTCGCGGCGGCCTCTATTACGGCGCGCACGTCAATGGGATAGCCGCTTCGCCGCAACAGGAGCCTACCGGTAGGGTGCCCGAGGATCGTCAGGTACGGGTTGCGAATAGCCCGAACCACCCGTTCGGTCATGGCCGCCTCGGACATCCCGAAGCCGGAATGAACCGAGCCGACGATATAATCGAACGAGGCCAGCACCTCCTCGTCATAATCCAGGCTGCCATCCGCGAGGATATCGGATTCGATGCCTTTGAAGATCCGGAATTTCTCCCCAGAGCGGGCAATCTGAGAGTTCCAACCATCGATCTCATCCTGCTGCTCATGAACGCGTTCCACCGAGAGGCCACCGGCATAGGCGGCCGCACGCGAGTGGTCCGCGAGCCCGAGGTACGACCATCCATGGGCGCGCGCCGCCTCACCCATCTCGGCAATGGTGGCTTTACCGTCGGAATAGGTGGTGTGACAGTGAAACGTTCCCCGAAGGTCCTCCAGCACTACAAGGTTCGGAAGGGTACCCTCCGCTGCCATCTCCACCTCGCCTAACCCCTCCCGGAGCTCCGGCGGCACGTACTGGAGGCCCAACTCCTCGTAGAGTCGCTCCTCATCGGAGATTCGGACTGCCTCACCGCCCCGGAGCAAACCCGCCTCAGTAAGCTCGAAGCCCTGCGCCGAAGCTGCTTTCTGAAGACCGGCCACATGTTCCTCGCTACCCGTCTCCCAGGCGAGCGCTGCGGCGTAAAGGTCCGGCGCTACGCACCGCAGCCGGGCCGTCAGCCCGTCGTTGAGCCGCGCGACCACCCGTCTCTCGTCCTCCCGCGTAAGCTCCGCAACGCCGTGCAGCGTGCCCAGCGCTTCCAGTACCGAACCGACATCGTCTGTCGCCGCAAGGAGGTCGACACGATCCACTACCTCGAGGCGGCGGCGCACCTGACCCACAATGTCGGCGCTCACGACATCTGACCGTTCGCCAAGCCACTCCAGCAGCCGTTCAGCGACCTCGCGCGCGTCAGGATACCGCCTGCGACCCAGCGCTGCGCGCGCGAAACCTATTCCTTTCAGGATCTTCTGCTCGGTCTTCTTGCCGAACCCTGGGAGTGCCGCCACGCGCCCCGCTTCCGCCGCGGTCGCGAGCGATTCGAGCGAGTCCACACCCAACTCGGTGTGGAGCGTGTGGATCCGCTTGTTGCCCAGACCGGGAATGCGCATGAGGTCGTACAGACCGATCGGGGTCGTGGCCGTGAGCTCTTCGTGGATCGTCGAGCGGCCCGTGCGGACTATCTCGTCTATGACTTCGGCGATCGCGGGTCCGACACCCGCGAGCGACGTGAGTTTGCCCTCAGCCGCCAGCTGACTGAGGTCGGCCGAGGTCCCCTCCAGCGCCCTTGCGGCCGAGGCGAACGCGCGCGCCCGGAACGGGTTCGCGCCGTTCAGCTCGCTGAGTGTCCCGATGTCCGCAAGCAAGCGAGCGACCTCTCCCGCGTCGAGCGGGGCGGTTTGGCGCTCGCTCATGAGTCACCGCCGAAGCTTACGCGGTGCAGCGGTGCGGCCGCGCGCGAAACGTCATCCGGGAACGAATCGATGTACCAGAGCGAACGAGCCACGAGCTTGAGCGCCTCAGCGGTTGTCAGAATCGAGTATAGTCCCGACATCTCTCCACCGGGAAGCGTATTCTCGAAGTCGTCGCCGTCGTCGCGACCCGGTGCCTCCGACCAGTCGTCCGCGATGCCGGGGCCCGCCTCGGTGCTGAAGGGGATAACGCTGAAACCCGCGCGGTCCCTGCGCATCCCGAGAACCATGAGGATCTCGATGCGGCAGTACGAAGATCCGAGTGGGTCGTCCGTGACCTTGGCTGTGGCGAAGAATCCATCGACCGGCTCGGGCGTGCTGTCGGGCGATATGCTTCCCCAGAAAAGGTTGGCGGGAAGTTGTAGGTAGGTCGATGGGTTCGGCGCGGTGAGGCGCCAATCTGCCAACGTCGGCGCCGCCTCGACCAGGTATCGGGCGACGGCGCTGTCCAGTACGTAAACGGGCTTTCCTGACCGCCAGAAGTTGAAGGCGTGATAGAGTAACCGCCGATACTGCTCCAGCGCCTCCGGCGGCGCGTCCACAGGCACCACCTCTCGCACAGCGTCACCGCTGCGCGAGAGGAAATCGAAGCGAAGGGGCACCAGCGGATCCACCTTCCGCAGCTCCGCCTCTTCCTGGATCTGCGGAAATACAGTTGCTTCGAATGAGCCCTCGCCGAACACCAGCTCGTACGGAGTCAGTCGGGCGATGGGCTCGCCGGCAACCTGCGATGTCTCCTCGGGTCCATCACTCATCCACATCACCTTTCCCTCTCAAGATACCGCGCATCCATTTCAGAAGTCCGCGCCGCCTTACCAGCACGAGGATGAGTTCTCCCTCATCCTCGGTTCCCTCGTCCACTATAACGAAGTTCACATCGCGCAGCTTCTCCGGCCTGTCGACCGAGTAATCCTCGCCCTGATATGAAAACGAGATCCGTTCGCCGGTGGACGGTGGATTATCCGAGATGGTCCGCTCCACGAATACATCACCATCGACGCTGTAAACATCATTCTCGAGCCGGTGACCCATTCGGTAGAAATCCCTGTCGAACTGGCGACCTTCGCGACGCGCGAAGTTCTGATCTTCGGCGTAATCCTGAATCTCGAGCGCCTCTTCCGACGCCAGCGATTCCAGGTGGTGCTGTACCTCGTGGGTGATAGTTTCCCAGAGCTCTTCCTCCCAGCCCCAATCCTCCGATTCCTTGGAGAGGGCACGGAAGGATCCGTAATAGATCACAACCCTGGATCGGACGTCTCCCGCTCCGCCGAATTCGGAGGGATACGCCTCCGTAACGCACTCGCCGAGCGTGTAGATCTCCGGCAGCTCCGGATGCGCACGCACCTCGCGCGAAACGGAAAGGCTGTCGATGCCTTCACGGTAGATCGCGGGGATCTCGTCGAACATCTCGTGAGCGCGAGAGCTGAACTCGCCGAACTTCATCTGTCTACGCCGGTCAGGATCGCTTCAGTTGCCGTCTGCGACAACCATTCCGTGCGGTCGCGGCCCCACGGCTACGCTCGCTACGCGCGAGAGCGTCACCAGGTCGATAATGTCCACAGCCCCGCCCGCACCCGCAGCGCCTTCCACGGAAACGAAAGCGTAGCGGGAGTCCCTGCTGACGGCTATACCGTGCGGCCGCGGCGCTGTGTTCGGAATTCTCGCCAGGAACTCGCCGGAGCCCAGCGCGATCACTGTGGTCGCTGGCGCTGAACGATCGTGGAGCGTGGCCAGCAAGTACCTCCCATCAGGCGTGATCGCCAGCTGGAACGGGTGCCCGCCCGTTGGAATTCGCCGCGCCAGTGTCCAGCTGCGCGTGTCGATCTCGAGAATCTCGTCGCTGGCGCTACAAGCAACGTAGACAGATCCGCCACCGGTGGCCGGCTCGACCCAGGTCGGCGAGCAGGCGGGTCCATCCGAATCCGCGAGTGGGTCCAGCACCGGGATGCGAGCCACCGGATGCTCCTGGTCGGGCGTCAAAAGGAATAAACGAGAGATCTCGGACGACTCCGCATCTATCTCGACCAGGACCTCATTCTTCATGCAGACCGAATAGTGCCTGGTACCGTCGGCGTCGAGGCGACCCCCGCGCGCGCCGATACACGTCTGGACGCGGGCGACCTCGGTCATGCTGGGGAGGTGCACCTTCGATACGGAGCCCGCCGCAGGCTCACCATTACGGTTGGTATTGGTGACGAATGCGAACTCGCCCGCAGTTGTGAGGTCGATTGTGGTAGGGAATAGCCCGAGAAGTGCCTGGCCGGTGACAGAATCGGCGGCTCTGTCGATCCTCAGAAGCTTGCCGAACGGCGTGCCACGTCCTACGGATGCGTACAACGACACTCCGTCCGGGGAGAGCGCGAGGTCGCGTGCGCCGTTCAGGCTCGCGGCCACGGCCTGAGAATTATCGAGGAGGATCGCCTGTCCGCTGCCGGGCATAAAGCGGATGCGGGATATGGGGTCGGCCGAATCCGTCGCGACCAGGATATCGTAGCCGCTCTCGATCTCCGGTTCCGATCGCTCAACAGTGACGGTGCACGCGGCGAGCCCGACCGCCAGTGCGCCAAGCACTCCGCGCCACGCGCTCATTCCACTTACCCCATCCGCTCCCGCAGGTACGCGACCGCCTGGTCCTCCGAGATCCGCACCTGCTGCATGGTATCGCGATCTCTGATGGTGACGGTTCCGTCCTCCATCGTATCGCCATCGACGGTTATTCCGAAGGGGGTGCCGGCTTCGTCCTGCCGGCGATAGCGCCGGCCGATGGCGCCAGCTTCGTCGTAGAAGCTGGGGATGCCCGATTTCCGCAGCGACTCGTGGATCGCCATCGCCCGCTCCGGCATCCCGTCCTTCTTCACGAGCGGGAATACGCCCGCCTTGAGCGGTGCGAGTGCCGGCGTGAGCCCCAGCACCACACGAACCTCACCATCCACTTCTTCTTCGCGGTAGGCGTTGGCCAGCACCGCAAGCGTCGCGCGGTCAGCTCCCGCCGAGGTCTCGATGATGTACGGCAGGTACCGCTTCTGATTGCGTGGGTCGATGTACTCCAGCCGCTTGCCAGAGTACTCCTGATGCCGCCGCAGGTCGAAGTCGGTGCGATTGTGGACGCCCTCGATCTCGCCCCACCCCTGATCACCTATGGTACCGCCGAAGAAGAACTCTATGTCGAACGCGGCTTTGGCGTAGTGCGCCAGCTTGTCCGGCGCATGCTCGTGGAATCGCAGGCGCTTTTCGTCCAGGCCGAGCCCCACCATCCAGCTCATCCGCGCATCCTTCCAGCGCTCGAACCATTCGTCGTCCGATCCGGGCTCCACGAAGAACTGCATCTCCATCTGCTCGAATTCGCGCGTGCGGAAGGTGAAGTTCCCCGGCGTTATCTCGTTCCGGAATGCTTTGCCGATCTGCGCGATCCCGAACGGGACCCGCTGCCGCGCGGTGGACTGCACGTTCAGGAAGTTCACAAATATCCCCTGGGCCGTCTCCGGCCGGAGGTATACCACCGAGGAGTCACTCTCGACCGGCCCCATGAAAGTCTTGAACATGAGATTGAATTGGCGTGGTTCGGTCCACTCGCCGGTCTTCCCGCACGACGGGCACTGGATGGCCGCCATATCCGTCGTGCCCGCCTGCCCCTGGAGGATGTCCTCTCGGAAGCGGCGGTGACAGTTCCGGCACTCCACCAGCGGATCGGTGAACTCCTCGAGGTGACCGGATGCCTCCCACACGCGCGGATGCATGAGGATGGCGGCGTCGAGACCCTCCACATCGTCCCGCTCGTGCACCATCGAGCGCCACCACGCGTCTTTTACATTGCGCTTGAGCTCAACACCCAGCGGGCCGTAGTCCCAGACCGATCCGGTGCCGCCGTAGATCTCTGAAGATTGAAAAACATACCCCCGCCGCTTGGCGAGGGAGACGAGCTTTTCCATCAATTCTGTGTCAGCCATGCGCGCGTTCCAACTCTGAGGGGCGTGTTCCGGATCAAGCGGTGGATATTACTGCGGCGGTGGGTCGGGGGCAAACGGTGAGGCCCACTCCACCGCTCGGGTGGCACGCGGGTGTACGTCCAGGCGCTTCGCCCACTGGCGGAAATCCCGCCCATGTCCTGGCTTGTGACCCTGAGCGTGCTGCCACACGTGTATCATCTCGTGACGCAGCGTGTGCTCCGCCTCGCCCACGGCCGCTCCGGTGCAGAGCCGGCGGGAGATGACTATCTCGAGTGGAGCGCAGGAGAAGTGACCGTTGCGGCGACGCATCCGCCCACTCAAATAGATGGGCACGTCGGGTAGAGCGCCCGCAAAGAACGCGAAGTTGATTCGCTGATACTCGCGCCGCAAGCGCTCGATGTGGGGCCGGTCGGCCGCACGTACGCGGCGTCGTTTTTGGACCTGCTCAGGGCCGGGCGTACGCGGCAGGCTCTCCAGGAAATCATTGATGACCGCACGAGCCGTCGCTCTGTTTACGCGCGGATCGCCGAATATCAGGCTCCGCACCGCGGTCAGCACCGTCTCTGGTGCGTCTGCGAACGCGCGGTGCAGCCGCAGCGTCCGGCCTCGCCCGGCGACCGAGGCCATCACCCGCCGGTTGTCCGTCAGCACGACTCTATCAATCCCCGCACCTGCTGGGACGATCGACCTTAGCATCCGTTCTTCACACGTTTCCCTCGACGGCACCGGCTCTTCCCTACACCGACCCGGCAAGCTCCGGCCGCTCCGCCCGCCGATACTCCACCGAGTAGCCCATGGACCGCGGGATCTCCAGGAGCTTCTCCAGATCGAGATCTATCGTCGCCCCGGCCTTCTCCGTCACCTCGTCCTCGATCGGAAGGTCGAAGTCGTCGGCGCCGAAGTCCAGCGCGCGGAACGCGTCGCGGTTCTGCGTGAGCACCGACGTCCGCATGTGACGAATGTTGTCCAGGAAGATCCTGCAGAGTGCTATATGGCGATGGTACTCGCGCGCGTCGATCTCCCGACCCGCGAACTCTGTCCCGTACGGCTTGTACGTCCAGCAGAGGAACGAGAAGAGGCCGCCGGTTTCATCCTGAAAGTCCCTCGTCCGCTCCAGGTGCTCCATCCGTTCCTCGAAGGTCTCGTCGAAACCAATGACCATGGTGGCTGTCGTCCGGAGGCCGGCCTCAACCACAGCGCGCTGCGCTTCGAAGTACTCCTTGACTGTGTACTTGAACTTCGCGTGGCGACTGCGGAAATCTTCGGTGAGTATCTCCGAGCCACCGCCGGTTATCCAGTGAACCCCGGCACTCCGCAGCTGTTCGGCCGTCTGCGTGAACGACAGCTTCGCCCGATCCGCCAGGTACATGAACTCGGCAATGGTAAGCGCATAGAACTCCACAGTATCACCATATCGCTCCCTTACCGCCCGGAAGAGGTCGCAGTAATAATGCAGCGGGAGCTTTGGATTGAAGCCGCCATTGAAGCCCACCAGGTCACCGCCGACCTCGAGGAGCTCGTCGATCTTGGCGAAGACATCCTCGCGCGTCAGCACGTAGCCGCCCTCGCGATTGGGGAGCACGTAGAAAGCGCAGTAGTCGCACTGGGCGACGCACACGTTGGTGTAGTTGATGATCCGCATCACCATGTAGGTGGCGTGATCGGGCGCGTGGTACCTCGCCCTCACCAGCCCGGCCATGTGCATGAGATCGTCGTCGGACGCGTGGTGCCATAGAACCGCTGCGTCGCTTGCATCGATTCTCTCGCCGGCGGCGATCCTTTCCGAGACGCTATTTACTCGCTGCTGAGCATTCATCTATTCACCTGCGGACGTGTCCTGAGGATGCGGGTATCTCTAAGGTCGTGCGGTGCCGATGTAGACGCAAGCCGCAACTGGATTACTGGCCACTGGCCGGCTCCACGTGAACCCACACTTCACGTGCGCCCTGTGTGCGGCGAAGGTGATCCTCCACCTGGTCGGATATCTCATGGGCATCTTCCACTCCCAGGTCACTCGCCACCCCGATAGTCACCTCTATGAACACCTCGCCCGCGCGGCCCCGCGAGCGCACGTCGTAGCACTTCAACACTCCCGGTACGCCCAGGACGGCACTGCGGATGACGCTTTCGTCCACCGCCCGCTCATCCACCAGCACGGGAATGGTCGTCTGGAGTATCTCCCAACCCGTATGGGCTATTATGAAGGCCACGAAGAGCGTGAACAGCGGATCCGCCCACGGATAACCCATCGCCACCAGCCCCAGACCTACCAGGACGGCAACTGACGCATAGAGATCCGAACGCGTGTGCTTCGCATCGGCGGTCAGCAACTCACTGCGAAGTTCACGCCCCCGTCTCAGCTCGAAGCGGGAAACGAGAGCGCTGACAATCGCCGAGGCCACCATGACGCCTATGACGAGCGGGTCCACATGAGGGCTGCCGCCAGTGAACAGGCGTCCGACGGCCCGCGTGACCAGCTCGAAGACGGTGATGGAGAGGAAAGCCACCATACCGAGCGCACCGAGCGTCTCGAATTTGGCGTGGCCGTAGGGATGGAGCTCGTCGGGCTCCTGTGCGGCAATCCGGGCGAGCGACAGCGCGAGGATATTGTTGAGCGCGTCAACCGAGGAGTGCGCGCCCTCGGCAACCACGCTGAGCGCGCCCGACATAAGGCCGACAGTCAGCTTGGCAGCGACGACTACGAGATTGAGCAGAAAGGTGACCCAGAGGACCCGCCGTATCTGGCGGTGGCGGGCCGACCGGGACAGCGTCACCTGACGCCGACGGTAATCATGGCCGTGGACCCATCACGCACAGGCCTGTGCTGTGCGTCCGCCCAGAAAAGACGTAGCTCGTGTCGGCCAGCCGGCAACGGCCCCATATGCCAGCGGTACCGGCCATCCTCACGAGCTATGTCGTCGGGCGCGGGCATATACTCGACGCCGTCGATCTCTGCGTGCAGGTGGAAGGGCGCGACCCCCCACCCTCCCGGCATAGGCGCAAGGTTGCCCGGCGCCGTGAAGACGAACACGAGCGGCCCCTCGAGCGCTTCGCCGTCAGCGGGCGCTATGACTTCAACTGCTGGCGGAGGTCCTATTGCCGCCGCCCCGTCGCTTTCACCGCCTACAAAGAATACCACGATCGCCAGGACGACCAGGCCGGCGCCCAGCCAACCCAGCAACCGCTCGCCTGTTCCGATCGGTTCACCGTGCGTCTGCATCTTTATTCCCTATTGTCATAGCCGCTCGACCAGGAAGGCCGGGGTCCAGCGGGAAAGCATACTCGTCAGCGTAGTGAACGAGCCCGTTAGCAGCAGGATGCCGAGTATCAGCAACAGCGCTCCGCTTATACGGTTGATCCACGGCAGCCACGGCCCGATCCGGCGGACACTGCCCAGGAACCGCTCCAGCAGAACCGCGGCCAGGAGAAACGGTATCGCCAGCCCCGCAGAATATACCGCTAGCAAGGCCACGCCGTCACCCACCGACCCGCGGGTCGCGGCGAGCGTGAGAATGCCTCCCAGCACGGGCCCGATGCAGGGCGTCCAACCGGCTCCAAAGGTTACGCCGACAGCTATCGTACCGAGGTATCCGAGAGGTTTATCCGAGAGATGCACCCGCCACTCGCGTGCGGCGCCGGGAATTCTCAGTGCGCCGAGCAGGTACAGACCAAAGAGGATGAGCAGGATTCCGCCGATCCGCTCAACCCAACGGCTGGCATATGCGAACAGCGAACCCAGAAAAGTGGCCGATGCACCCAGCGTTATAAACACCAGAGTGAACCCCAGTACGAACAGAACGCCATGGATCAACACGGCCCGCCTGGCGCGTCCGTGGTCCCCCTTATCTACAGTCAGTTCATCCAGGCTCATGCCAGTAATGAACGTCATGTAACTCGGGATCAGCGGCAGCACGCACGGGGAGAGAAACGAGAGGAGTCCTGCGAGGAACGCCACCATTAGCCCTGCGGCCTGCATTTCAACCATTTTCTATTCCATCAGCACCGCCGGCAGCGGCACTCAAGTTCGTACGGAGCGGCGCCGCCATGCGCCATGCTCGAGGTAATTAACCCCTTCGTCCGTTATGGAGATGAGCGGCCCCGTGTCGGAACATACGCAGAAACGTCGCTCATGGAGGTGAGCGGAGATCTCTTCGATTTCGGGACGTGGTAACCCCAGAGCGTCGGCTATGCGCCAGAGGTGCGCCAGCGACTCAGGATCCCCGCCGGTTACCACGTTGAGATGCTGCAGGACAATGAAGCTGTTTCGCTCCAGCGCCTCGCGCTTCGAATCGCTAAACCGCGCGCTCAGTGCCATAAGCCAATGATTCCCGGTTCAGTGACGCAGACCGCCCGCATTGCCTCCGCGGGCGAAGCGAATGCACAAGCAGGAGAGAATATCGCCACTTAACCACAAAGGGCAAGGGCACAAAAACGGGCCCACCGCCCTGGTGGACCCGAATATGGAGCGTGGGGGGCTCGAACCCCCGACCCCCGCCTTGCAAAGGCGGTGCTCTCCCAGCTGAGCTAACGCCCCTGATAGACTCGAAACTTAACGCGATCCCCACCCGCTCGTCAATCCCGGAACCATCCCGCCGGTCCCCGACTTGCTCCACTACCTCTCAGACCCCATTTTTGAGGGTAGACCCGCTCCCCGCGGTGGCCGCCGCCGCTCGCGCCCGTCATATCTAAAGAATAACTGTGTCAAATCTCATGATAGATTCCCTGCTCACGCGCCCCATAAAAAAGCTCCCCCCCGAGGTCCGGCTCATGGGCCGGGTGCTGTTCCTGTCCGAGGACCCGGAAATAATCCGGCGGCAGCTCGACGGCGAGGACCTTGAGCTCACTCCCGAACTTAGACGATCCCTTCGCGACAACATCTCCACCGACGAGATCACGCCCGCCTACATCTGTTACTACTACGACGATACGCTGGGAGAATTCCCGTATCTTGGGCTGAAGGCGGGCGACGAGTTCCCGATCAAGCAGGGCAGCGTGAAGCAGGGCGGATTTGTGGCATCCGTGTCGGGCAGGCGGCGCGGCAAAGGCTCGTCGCGTGAGCAGAGTCCATACGCGGAGATGGTGGCTGGCATCAAGCTGGTCATCGCGGAGAACATCGAACGGATCTATCGCGAGAACTGCCAGAACCTGGGTGTATTCACATCCACTAACTTCGACCTGATCGAGCGCGTACGACGCGGCGAGCCGATTCCGCTAACCGAATTCACCGAGGGCGCCGACGATATCACACGCGGTATAATCGAGTACGGCGGACTGTTCAACTATAACCTGGCGAGACTGCAGGGGCTGATCGACACTCCCCCCATCTCCTGCCACTGCACGGATGTGAGCGAAGCGCGCGACGCGCTGGAGCTGCGGCAGCTACGCGGGAGCGGCGAGACCAACTTACCCGAGCCGGCCACCGGCCTGGAGGCGGCCGCTACCGAGTTCGCGGCGACCTCGACCTCCAATGTACGGAGCGATTCGCTCGGTGCTCCTGCGGGTCACCATTCGGATACGCCGCGCCCCATGACCATAGGCGAGAAGATATTCGCCAGGCACTGGGTAACCGACCTATCCAACGGCGAAATCGGAGTGCCGTGGGTACAGCCGGGCGATGCTGGTTTCGTGCAGACTGACCTGCGCTTCTCGCACGAATACGTAACGCCCATGTCGGCGATATTTTTTGAGAAGCTGGTCGGCCCTGACGAGAAGGTGCTCGAGCCGGAATCCATCCTTTTCTTCCGCGATCACCTGACGTTCCTGAAGGATGCTATGACGCCCGACCGTGTGCAGCTCGGGCTCCTCGATGTCGCAGGGCAGCTCGAGGTGAAGCAGCGCGAGTTCGCCCAGAAGCAGGGGGTGCGGCTCTACGGCGAGCTCGGGCTCGGTAAACACGGTTCTGAGGCGATCTGCCACTCCAAGATCCTGGAGGAGTACGCGCTGCCAGGACAGGTCATAATCGGCTCCGACTCGCACACGCCGCACGCGGGCGCTGTGGGTTGCATAGCTTTCGGGGTAGGCACCACAGCCATCTTCAACTCCTGGATCACCAAAGACGTTAGGGTCGAGGTCCCGCCTTCCTTCCAAGTCATGGTAAGCGGCAAAAAACCGGACAACGTCACGGCCAAGGATTTCATGCTGGAGATCCTTAGGCACCCTTACATCAAGGAAGGCAACGCGATAGGGCAGATCATCGAGTACGCGGGCGAAGCCGTCGAGGCGCTCAGCGTGGACGAGCGGGCCACCATGACCAACATGGCAGCCGAAGTCGGCGCGTTCACCGGGATCGTCGCGCCGGACGACAAGGTCGTCGAATTCCTTGTCCGTCAGCGCGGGATGGACGAAGCGGCCGCAGCGGCACTCGTCGACGGGCTAAGTGCTGACGAGGGCGCGGAATACGTCAAAACGATCGAGATCGATGCATCCGCGCTCCGTCCGATGGTCGCTCTGCCGGGCGATCCTGGCAACGGCATATACGTCGAGGAGATGGACGAAGTCATCAACATCGACATCGCGTACGCAGGAAGCTGCACGGCGGGGAAGAAGGAGGATATGGATATGTACGCGCGGGTGCTTCGGGAGGCAGCGGAGCGGGGCGAGCGCCGACCCGAGCACGTGCAGTTCTACATCCAGTGCGGCTCCCAGGAGGTCTACAGCTACTGTCAGGAGATGGGGTACGACAAGATCTTCGACGCCGTCGGGGCGACCTTCATCGAGCCTTCGTGCGGCGCGTGCATCAACGCTGGTCCCGGTGTATCTCGCAAGCCAACCGACGTGACAGTGAGCGCAATCAACAGGAACTTTCCGGGACGCTCCGGCCCCGGTCAGCTCTACCTGGCATCGCCCTACACCGTCGCCGCATCCGCAATAGCCGGGTACATCACCGCCTACGAGCCCGGAGCTACGCCCGCGGCGGTATGACTCACCCGCGCATCGAGCCTTCGCTGAACGTCTTTCCACCCAGCAGGTGGACGTGCAGGTGCGGCACGGTCTGACCACCCGCCTCGCCTGTGTTGATCACCACGCGATAGCCGTCCTCGAGACCTTCCTGGTCGGCGATCTTCTTTACGGTGAGCAATAGCCGGCCAGCCAGCTGGATGTCGGTTTCCTGGAGGTCGGCAAGCGAGGGAATCGGTTTCCGGGGGATCACGAGAATATGCACCGGCGCCGCTGGATTGATATCCCTCAGCGCGACGACATCGTCGTCCTCATAAACGAAATCACCCGGAATCTCGCCATCCATTATTTTAGTGAATATCGACACAGTAGTTTAATTTTGAATTATGAATTTTGAATTTTGAATTAAACGGCCCCGTTCCGCCGGAAAGACCTCCTCCGCGTTCTCCGCGCCTCTGCGGTCAAATAACACCGCAGAGGCGCGGAGACGCAGAGGACCACAGCCAAACCCCCGTCGACTCGGACGTAATTGGAGGCGATCGTGAACCTTAAATTA